>NZ_WHPN01000380.1 GCF_009735685.1 Streptomyces lycii
CCCGCGGCCCGGGCCCGCATCCCGGCCGGGGCTCCCGGTCCCGTCCTCTTGCGCCGCTTGGCACCGGCACCGGCACCGTCACAGGCCCCGGTCCCGGTACGGACATCGGCCGCGGCACAGGCCGCCTCTCCCGTCCCTCTCCCGTCCCCTCCTGCCCCGCTCCGGTTCCGCTCCTACTCCGCGTCGGAAAGTTCGCTCCCGGACTCCCCCCTGCCTCCGGGCTGCCACAGCTCGCTGCCTTCGAACTGTTTCCGGATCAGCGGAATCACCTCGTCGGGAATGCGGAACCCCTTCGCCCAGGAGGGATCGATGGCGTGGCCGTAGACGGTGGTGAGCAGGAACGGCTCGCTGCCCGTGAGCACTCCGATCGACTGCAGGTCCCTCGACAGGGTGCCGATCGGCTGAGTGAAGCCGCGGAGCCTGCGCGTCTCGTTGTACCCGGCGCGCTCGTACACCGTTTCCCGGTCCACGAATCCGCCGTTCGCCGCGGCGGTGACGATCGCCTTGACCCGGGAGGGGTAGCGCACCATCAGCTCGTCCATGAACGCCGCCAGCGACTCCGCCGTCCAGGAGCCCTCCGCGGGTTCCTCGGTGGTCACTGCCTCGCCCAATTGCTCCAGGTCGCGTACCGAGCCCTCGTCGACGTTCAGTTCGAGCAGCTCCTTGGCCCAGCGGAGCAGTTCGCTCGGGGTCAGCATGTAGAGACCCACCCCGGCCTGTTCGCGCAGCTCCACAACGAGTTCGGCACGGGGCCGGGGCGGAATCCCGTACCCCCGGTTGGTCCACCAGTCCTTCTTCACGTCCCCCGTGACCAGCAGGACGTCACACGCGCGGTGCCGGGCCTCCGCCATGAGCTGTATCCACAGGAGGTAGTCACCGGCGGCCTGCTCGGGGTCCTTGGTGCGGAAGTCCTCGTGGCCCGGCGGAATGCCTTCGTCGGCGCGTTCCTGTGCCTCTTTGACGGCCTGGTCGTACTGATCCGGTGGCAACGGCTCGCCGATCCGGCCGAGCAGAAGCGGTTCGAGTGCCTTGAGCACCGGATCGGTGTGGGTGGTGGCGGTCTCCTTGAGCGCGTCGCACTCGGCCTGCGTCCGGATGAACGCCTTGAGGCGGCCGGCGGCTTCTGACAGCTCGGCGTGATCCTGGTCGGTTCGCCGGGTGACCTCGTCGTCGTCCTTGAGCTGGACGGCGGTCAGCCAGGTGTTCACCGCCGTCCTGGCCGCGCCGACCGCCTTGTCGAGTGCGGCTACCGCCTCGTTCGCCTTGGTCGCATGGTGATGGCGGACGGCGGGCGACTCACGGTTGCGCCAGAATTCCGTGAGCACCTGGTGGGGAATCCAGAGCCGTTCGCGAAGCTTGGCCAGAGCGGCAAGGGTGTCCCGGCGGGTGCTTTCGTTCGAGCGGTAGAGGTTGAGCAGCACGTTGGTGTCGAGCACGACCACACCGGAATTGAAGATGCGTTCGTAATCGGTGCGGAGCGGGCTGCGATGGGCTTCGTCGCAGTCGAAGATGCCCCGGTCCGGCGCTTGGCCGGACGTGGTGGGCGCTGACGCCATGGAATGACCCCCCAGAAGTCGCGGTGCGGGCCCGGCCCTCCCCGGCTGGGCGCGCGGAGAGAGTCTCGCAGGGTCGCCGGGTGGCGCGCAGGCCCTTGCGCCGCGCGCGCACGGCGAATTCCGGGACCGAGCTGCCGGCTCGACACCAGGGCTCGCGCGTTCCGAGGACCCGCGCATTCCATATCCAGGACCCGCGCATTCCCAGGACCCGTGCACTCCCAGGCCCCGCGCATTCCCAGGACCCGTGCACTTCCCACGTCTCCCGGACTCCCGGACTCCCGGACTCCCGGACTCGCGGATCCGCAAACTCGTGTACTCGTATGGGCGCTGCCGCGTTGCAGACCCCCGAGTTCCCCGTCAGCATGGCTGGCAAGAGGGTCGGTCTGCGAAATGCGTGCAGCTCGAATGCGGCCGTGCAGGCGATCACCGAATATGTGCCTGTCAGGTGATTTCATCCGCGCGGAAGCTGAAAGGGAACACGCATGAACGACCCTTCCGTCGGCCCCCCTCTGGCCGGCACGCCCTACATGGAGCTGTTCCAGGCGGAGATCGAGGGCATCGGCCGGCACATCCGGGACACCCAGATCACCGGAATCTGCGAGGCGATGAAGGTCGCCTACGAGTGCCGGGCCTCCGGCGGCCGGATCTTCTCGCACGTCCTGGTGGGGCACTTCGCCATGTTCGCGGCGAGCCCCGGCATTCCCGGGCAGCCCTCGGTGCTGCCGCAGCGTGCAGACCGGAACATCTCAGCGGATTACAGCCGGATGGGACCGGGCGACTTCCTGCTCACGAACGGCGCGTCGCTCATCAACCCCGACAAGGGAACCATTCCCGATGTCGGCCCGGACGAAGCTCGCGCCCGGGGCGCGTACACCGTCGGCATCACCTGCAGTTATGTACGCTTCTACAAGACCCCTCTCGGGGCTCTTCTGCCGGTCAAGATGGCCACCTCGCTCGAGCAGATCTGCGACCGGGTGCTCGACAGCGGCTGCACCTGGAGTTGTGGAGTGATCTCGACTCCGGGGATTCCCGAATTCAAAATCATCTCTTCCAGCGGTCTCTCGCAATTCCTGGTCTACTGGGCCTGCACGGCCGCCTTGTGCAAGCAGATCAGTACCGAGGGATCCGATGACGGCGCCGACGCGGCCCGTGAATACCTCGACCATGCTCTGCGGAGCTTCGCACGGATCCGCGAGCACGAGTTCGAGCTGATCGATCGCGTGGCGCGGGCCTGGGCCGACCGCATTCTGCTCTTCGCAGGGTCCGCCGACCCCCCGCGCCTTCTCGTGTACGGGCATCCACAGGCCGGAACGCCCTACGAGGGAACGCAGAACATGTTCGTCAACGAGGCCTACGAGACGGCTGCCGGCAGCATGATCATGCAGCCCTACGACTTGTACAAGACGCAGCTCAAGGCCAATGACATCGTGCTCATCGGCGCGATCAGCCCCGACAACAGCGACGAGATCCAGGTCGCTCGGTACGCCGGGCAGATCGGCGCCATGGTCGTCGCCTTCGGCCCCTTCGACGGAAACGGGGGTGCCGGCTCTCTCGGCGACCACGTGGACGTCGCCATCAACACACACAGCGGCGACGGCGCGGGCGTCCTCGACATCCCGGGTTTCGACGAGCCGGTGTGTCCGGTCAGCGGGCTGTCCGGAAATCTGGTGCTCTGGCTGCTGACCGCTCAGTGGACCTATCACATGGTCCAACGCAACCAGACGCCCAACTACTGGCAGAACTACTGGGAAGTCGGGGCGATCGAATACGACGACCGGGCCCGGGCGAACTTCCTCGAGCGCGGCTACTGAAGCCCTCACGGCAGCGCTCTCCGGCCACACCGTCCTTTCTCGCTCATGGAGCCCCGAACATGACCACCACGTCAGCGAGCACCGGTTCCCGTCGTCCTGTCGTGCTCAGCGACCGGCAAGGCTTCGACCGGCGCTGGTTCGCCTCGGAGCTGGAGGCGGTCCATGTCCCCAGGAACGATGCCGAGGCGGTCGCGCAAGTCGGCGAAGCCGTCTCCCGTTACGGGCGCGACGTCAAGGTCGTGTCCGGGCGCCACTGCTACGAGGACTTCGCTTACAACGGCACGACCAAGGCGATCGTCGACATGTCCTCGATGAACCGTATCGGCTGGGATGAACGACGGGCCGCGTTCTTCGTCGAGGCGGGTTGTGAGAACTGGTCCGTTTACCGGGGCCTGCTGAACGGTTTCAACAGGACGCTTCCGGCGGGAAGCTGCTACTCGGTCGGTTCCGGGGGACACATCACCGGCGGTGGATACGGCCTCTTGTCGCGACTGCGCGGTTTGACCGTCGATCACCTCAGCGCGGTCGACATCGTGACCTGGAACGCGTCCTCGGACAAGGCCGAGCTGCACCACGTGTCGGCGGCGAGCGCCTCGCAGGACGAGCGAGACCTCTTCTGGGCCCTGCGGGGTGCCGGGTGCGGCAATTTCGGTGTCATCCTGCGCTACTACTTCGAGGAGCTGCCCGAGGCCCCGGAGTCCGCTTCGATCTACACCCTCTCCTGGGACTGGAAGTCGATCGACAAGAGTTCCTTCGCGGACCTGCTCGCCTGTTATGCGGAGTTCGTGAGCGACATGCCCGAGACCGACTTCAGCTTGTTGAAGCTCACGCACGCATCGTCCGGGCAGCTGGGCATGATCGTCCAATCCGTGTCCGCCGAAGGGGTCACTCACCCCGAACACCGGGCCCAGGTCGAGCGGCGGTACACGGAAACGCGTACGCGCTTCGGGGCAATCGTCGGCCACACGCCGTTGCGAAAGCCGCTCGGCGGCCATCCGGGCTGGACGACCGCCATCGTCGGCAACGAGAGCGTGCAGCACGTCACCTATCTCGAAGCGCTGCAGACCCTGAACGGTTCGGGGCCCAACCAGTTCGGCAAGTACAAGTCCGCGTACATGAACAAGGCCTTCCCGCCGGATCAAGTCGCTGCGATCCACCGCTGGCTCAACACGACCCCGAAAGGGGTCTCCGAGCCGGACATGAGCCAGAGTCTCCTGCAGGTCGACAGTTACGGCGGGGCCATCAACCGGGTCGCCCCCGACGCGACCGCGGTTCCCCAACGCGACGCGATCATGAAGCTGCAATACCAGACCTACTGGCTCAATGCCTCGCGCCCCGGCGAGGGCAACCGGGCTCCCTACGACACCCAGGCCGAGGCCCATCTGAGATGGATCAACGAGTTCTACCGGGAGGTCTACGCCGAATACGGCGGGACTCCCGACCCGGCCGGCGATCCCGGCGGAACGGTCGCGGGCGCGTACTACAACTACCCGGACAGCGTTCTCGGCACGCACGCCGAAGGCACCGTCGATGACGCGCTGTGGCTCTACTTTCTCGACAACTTCCGCAAGAACGAACGGAACCTCGTCGCCGTGAAACGCCGCTGGGATCCGGCGAACGTCTTCCATCACGCGCAGTCGATTCCGGTGGAGTGAGCTGACCTCCTGAGGCCGACGGGCCGTCCCGGGCCACGGCCGGGGCCCGGGCGCGCGGGCGGATCAGCGCAGTCCGGCGAAGAGATCGTTCTCGGGTACGGCGGCGCCGGTGGTGTCCCGGACCCGTACGAAGGTCTCCATGCCCATCAGCTCACCGAACCGCTCCTTGCCCATTTTGAGAAAGAAGATGTTCTCGCCCTGACTGGCGTGCGCGGCCAGCGCGTCGAATTTCTGACCGCTGAACGCGGTGGTGTCCACCCACGTGGTGACCTCGTCGTCGGGGAGGCCGATATCGGCGAGCGCGGCGGCCTCGGCGGGATCCTGCTCCGGCATGTCCTCCTGGAATTCGCTCATGATCTCGCCGAACCGCTGCAATCCCGAGTGGGGCATCGTGGTCCAGTACACCTTCGGTGTCAGCGGGGTCATCTCCAGGGCCGCCATCGTGATGCGGTTGGCCTGGATGTGGTCGGGGTGGCCGTAGAAGCCGTTCTCGTCATAGGTGACGACCACATCGGGCCGGTAGTGCCGCATGAGTTCCGCGAGCCGGGCGGCGCCCTTCTCCACGGGCGTCTGCCAGAAGGACCCGGGGGCGTCGTTGCTCGGCCAGCCCATCATCCCGGAGTCGGCATAGTCCAGCATTTCCAGATCGCTGACCTTGAGTACGTCACAGCTGGCCTCGAGTTCTTTACGGCGCATCGAGGCGACGGTCGCCGGGTCGTGCCCGGGATCACCCGGTTTGACGCCCCCCGGCCCGTCACCGCAACCGCCGTCGGTACAGGTCACGAGAACCGTGCGGATGCCTTCCGCGGCGTACCGCGCGAGGATCCCTCCGGTTCCGGTGGCCTCGTCGTCGGGGTGGGCGTGTACTGCCATGAGGGTCAAAGGCCGGTCAGTCATGAGAAACGGTCCTCCTGCGGAACTACGTCATGGTCCGAGTGCGCGGCGGGCTGCCGCGATCCGGGGCCCGGCCCTGGTGGCGACGCGGACGGCCTTGCGGCTCCCGTGTCCCCCGCCCGTGCGGCACCGGTCACTCGGTTGCAACTGCGCCGGCCGGACGGAATGTTCCCGTCGCGTCCACCCGTGTGAACGGCCGCAGTGGCAGCCGGGGGCCGAGGCGCCGCGGCGGACTACTCGGCCCCGTCCCCCTCGGGGCGGCTCTCGATCTCCTGCAAGGTGACGTGAAGGTGGTGCTCCATCGCGGCGACCGCCTGCGCCGGATCACCGGTCAGCACGGCGTCGAGCAGTTCCTCGTGCTCGGTGGCCGAGCCCGCCGGATCGGCCCCGGTGGCGAGGTAGCGCCGGTGGCTCTCCTCCCGGCTCTCGGCGAGTGAGCGTTCCAGGGCGTCCAGGATCTGGGTCAGGCTGACGTTGCCCGAGGCCGCCACCAGTGCCTGGTGGAAGGCGACGTCCGTACGTATCCGGGTGGGCATGTCGAGCGGGTTGGCGCGCTGCTCGGCGATCGCCTCACGGGCCCGGGCGATGTGCGGCCGGGTCTGCGGCTCCTCCGGGCCCGCGACGCGCTGCGCGGCGAGCCGGGCGCCGTGCACCTCGAGCGCCTTGCGGATCTCGGTGAACTCCATGAGGGCGCGCTTGTCGCGCAGGAACGCGAGCGCGACGAACTTCTCCACCGGCAGGGCGTTCGGTGAGGCGACGACGGCCGGCTTGCCCTGGCGGCGCTGCACCAGGCCGCGCGCCTCAAGGGTCTTCATCGCCTCCCTGAGCACCACCCGGCTCACCCCGAACCGCGCCGCCAGCTCACCCTCCGGAGGCAGCTGGTCGCCGGGCTTGACGTCCGGGCCCACGCACAGCTCCTCGATGAACTCCGCGACCTGGGTGGTCAGGGACCGCGGCTGGGCGCGCATCGCGCCGCGCCGCGCCGGCTGCTGCGCGGACGCTCCCTTTGCCGTGTCTGCCAAAGCGTTCGCCCCCTGGTCGAAGTGGCCCTCGCCCGTGAGCTTACTGAGCGGCTTGCGTCCGGCAGTACGGACCGTTGCCGGGCGTATGCGTTCGCCGGAAAGTGTTGACTACGTAGCAGCTTATATTACAAGCTTCCTCCGTTCGGCGGCTCGCGGAAGCTCCGTCGCCGTAGCCACGCATGTCCGCGACGGAGGGCGCAGGTGAACAGCACCGACCAGCAGATCTGTATGGGCGCGTGGGACGGCCCGGGGGCGGAACCCGGTGCCGTGGCGCCCCCGATCTACCAGACGAGCCTCTTCACCAAGCCGTCCTTCGGGGAGTTCGCACGGCAGCAGGCCGCCGAGCACGAGAACTTCGTGTACAGCCGGGGAACCAACCCGACGGTCGCCTTCCTGGAGGAGCGTCTCGCGCTGCTCGAGGGCGGCGAGGCCGCGAAGTGCTTCGGCTCCGGCATGGGCGCGATCGGCGCCGTCCTCGCGGGTCTCCTCCGCAGCGGTGATCACGTGCTCTTCGTCAACACCGTCTACGGCCCGACGATCGAACTCGCCCAGCACCTCGAGCGCTTCGGGGTCGAGCACACGGTCCTCACCGACCCGGCAGCCGACGCCGAGGAGCACCTCCGCGAGAACACGGCGCTGATCTACGTCGAGAGCCCGGGCACCATGCTCATGAAGGTCCTGGACGTCCGGGCGCTGACCACGGTGGCGCGACGCCGCGGCATCCGCACCGTCATGGACAACACCTGGTCCACACCGCTCTTCCAGAAGCCGCTCGCGGCCGGCGTGGACATCGTCGTGCACTCCCTGACCAAGTACATCGGCGGACACAGCGACGTCCTCGGTGGCGCGGTGATCGGCTCCCGGGACCTGATCCGCGAGCTGTTCTACCGGGGCCACCAGCTCTTCGGTGCCGTCATGTCCGCCATGGAGGCCTCGCTCGTACTCCGCGGACTGCGGACCCTGCCGGTGCGGATGGAGCAGCACCAACGCAACGCGCTGAGGGTCGTCGACCATCTGCGCGCGCACCCCGAGGTCGCCGCCGTCCACCATCCGTACGCCGACCACGGCCCGGACGAGGACGTGATCACCTCCCAGTTCAGCGGCTTCTCCGGGCTCCTCAGCTTCGAACTGCGGGAGGGCAGCTTCGCGCGGGTGTCCCGGTTCATCGATGCCCTGAGCCTCTTCCGGATCGGCCCGAGCTGGGGCGGCTACGAGAGCCTCGTGACGTCACCGTCGCGCGCCACCGACGACCCGGCCTCGGCCCCGTGGCCCGGCCTGATCCGGCTCTCCGTGGGACTCGAGGGCGCGCAGAGCCAGATCGAGGATCTCGACCGGGCCTTCGCCCGGCTCGCCGGCTGACCGCGTCCGCACGTCCCGTACCACTCATGCCCGGGAGGAAACAGTGCAGTTCCCGCAGGACACGGCGTCGGCCGAGCAGACCGAGAAACGTTCGCTCCCCCAGCCCCGGCTCGCCGTGGCGCTCATTCCGGTGGCCGTCACCGTGGCGATCTTCGTCGGTGGTATCGGGATCCTGGAATTCCCCGCGGAGCTGATGCTCATATGCGCGGCCATCGCGTTCACGGTCTTCTCCGCCTGCCACGGCGTCGGTCTGGAGCAGGTCCTCGCGGACATGGGCGAGAAGATCAAACGAGCCCTGCCGGGCATCCTCATCCTGCTCAGCATCGGGATGCTGATCGGCACCTGGATGATCGCCGGGACCGTCCCGCTCATGGTCGACTACGGCCTCGAACTCATCAACCCGTCGTACCTGTACGTCCTGTCCTTCGCCGTCACCGCCATCGTGGCCACGTTCACGGGAACGTCCTGGGGCGCGGCGGGCACGGTCGGCGTCGCCCTGATGGGCGTCGCCGCCACGATGGACGTATCCCTGGCGATCACCGCCGGTGCCGTGGTCTCGGGAGCCTATTTCGGCGACAAGCTCTCACCGCTCTCCGACACCACGAACGTCAGTTCCCTGGCGGCCGGTGCCAACATCTACGAGCACATCCGCCACATGCTCTACACGGCGGTGCCGTCGTCGGTCCTCGCGATCGTGGTCTTCCTGCTCGCCGGGCTCTCGATCCACGCGGGCTCGGTCGACCTCGGCGTCATCGACGGCACCGTCGCCGAGCTGCGGGATCTCTTCGCCCTGAACCCGGTGCTGCTCCTGCCGCCGGCCGTGGTCCTCGTCGGCTCGGCCATGCGCAAGCCCCCGCTGATCGTGCTCTTCCTGTCCTCGGTGACCGCCGCCGCCCTCGCCGTGCTCGTCCAGGGCTTCAGCGTCGCCGACACGCTGGACGCCGCGGTCACCGGCTTCACCACCGACATGCTGCCCGGTGACGTATCGGCTCCCCTGACCGAGCTGCTCAACCGCGGTGGCCTGCACTCGATGTACAGCTCGGCGTTCTTCGTCTTCTGTGCGTTCTTCTTCGCCGCGGCGCTGGAGAACTCCGGCGTCCTCCGCCTCCTGATCGGCAAGCTGATCGACAAGCTGCGATCGACCGGCAGCCTCGTACTGGCCACGCTGCTCTCCGGCTTCACCGTCATCAACGGCACGTCGAACGCCCTGGTCACCTACTTCCTCATCAACGACCTGTACGGCGAGGCCTTCAAGAAGCGGAACCTGCACCCGACGAACCTCTCGCGGAGCATGGAGGACTCGGTCACCCTCACCGAGGTCCTCATGCCCTGGACCGTCTCCGGCGCGTTCATCGCGGGGACGCTGGGCGTGGCGAACTTCGACTTCCTGCCGTGGGCCGTCTTCTGCTGGAGCGGCATCGTCTTCTCCGCCCTGCTGGCCTACCTGTCGCCCGTCACCCGCGACTTCGGCATCCGCCGCCTGGAGCCGGAGCGCCGGGGGGAGCCGGCGGAGAGCTGAGGGGCGGGAGCGGCTGCTCGGGGCCTGCTCCCGGGTCCCGGTGCCGATCCCAGCCTTCTCGATCCCGGTCAGCGACAGTGGTCCCGGATCCCGGGTCCCCGCCTCCGATCCCGGTGTGGCCCCGGCCCCGACCGGACCACACCCGGGCCAGTCCACAGCAGTCCGGTCGACGGTGCCCCCCACACTCCACCGTGAAGTTCCGGGAACGCCCGGCCCCAGGTGCCGAGAAAGAGAACCCCCGAGTCGGTGACCCGGGGTTCGTGCAGCGGATGACGGGAATCGAAACCGGTCGTTCGACCGGCTTGACCTGGGATGTTGCGCCAGAAGAGCCTTACGAAAGTTTCGGCGCGGTCGCGAAAGTATTGCGGGAAGTGTTGACGCCGTTCATCGGTTCCCTATCATTCAGGTTGCTCGGCATTTCGACTGCTGTTCGTTATCTCGAACACTCAGGCCGCATCATTCACACGGCGGGGCGCGCCTCCGAGTCGCGCACCAGGGCTGAAAGGGTCATGTATGTCATGTACTCGTCATGCACCCTCTCCTGCCGCCTCCCGCGCAACCGGAGGACGTCTGCTTCGCTCCGGACCTCGCTCCGTGGCCTCGCTCCGGAGCCGAGTACGACCTGAGGGGCCCGTGGCCATGTCGGGCCCGGTGCTCACGCAGCGCTGCGAACCGCACCACATCCCAGGTCCGGGCGGCATCGGACGGGGCCGCCCGGAACCCCCACCCAAGGATTGAGAGGTCCCCATGCGCAAGGAAAGGTCTGGCCGCAGGCGTCTGCCTGTGGCGCTCACCACCGCGGTCGCGGCCCTGGTCACGTTAGCGGCGACGCTCGTGGCCAACCCGGCTCAGTCGGTCGCCGGCGAGGCAACGGGGGATTCCGGCGCCCCGTCGTCGAAGCAGGCATGTGCTCTCCCGTCGACGTACCGGTGGTCGTCGACGGGCGCGCTGGCGCAGCCGTCGAACGGATGGGCGGCGCTCAAGGACTTCACCAGCGTCGTGCACAACGGCAAGTACCTGGTCTACGGGTCGACCGCGGGGAACTCGTACGGCTCGATGAACTTCAGCCCCTTCACGAACTGGTCGGACATGGCGTCGACCGGCCAGAACGGGATGAACCAGGGCACGGTGGCGCCCACGCTGTTCTACTTCGCGCCCAAGGACATCTGGGTGCTGGCGTACCAGTGGGGCGCGTCGCCCTTCATGTACCGCACCTCCAGCGACCCCACCAACGCCAACGGCTGGTCCTCGCCGCAGTCGCTGTTCACCGGCAGCATCTCCGACTCCGGCACCGGGCCGATCGACCAGACCCTGATCGCCGACGGGCAGAACATGTACCTGTTCTTCGCCGGTGACAACGGCAGGATCTACCGGGCGAGCATGCCGATCGGCAACTTCCCGGGGAACTTCGGCTCGTCGTACACGACGATCATGACCGACTCGAGGGAGAACCTGTTCGAAGGGGTGCAGGTGTACAAGGTCAAGGACCAGAACCAGTACCTCATGATCGTCGAGGCGATGGGTGCGAACGGCCGGTACTTCCGCTCGTTCACCTCCTCCAGCCTGAACGGCTCGTGGACCCCGCAGGCAACCACCGAGAGCAACCCCTTCGCGGGCAAGGCCAACAGCGGTGCCACCTGGACCAACGACATCAGCCACGGCGACCTGGTGCGCAGCAACCCCGACCAGACCATGACCATCGACCCCTGCAACCTGCAGCTCCTCTACCAGGGCAAGGACCCCAACGCGGGCGGCCCTTACGACCAGCTGCCCTGGCGGCCGGGTGTCCTCACCCTGCAGCGCTGATCTGCCCGGTCCATGGTGACCGGGATCAGGTGCGGTCTGCCGGCGCCCGGACGATCTTTTTACGGCGCGGGCAGCTGCACCTGCTGACCTGCTGACCGACACGCACCGCATTGAGGAACCCCAGCCGTACGCCGGCTGGGGTTCCTCCCGTCTGCGGACTCCCATCAGCCGTGTGGGCGGGGCGGGCGACGGTGGCTGCGGATGGGCGCAAGCTCTCAGAGGCCGCGTAGCGCCTCGTACAGGTCTCCGTAGGCGGCCCAACAGTCGATGCTGCCGTCGTCGTACAGGCTGCCCATGTACCAGTCGTCGTCATCGACGGGCTTCACGAGGCACAGGCTGTGAAACCCAAGAACGATCTGTGGGTGCAGGATCTCGTGGGCCCCAGGGCCAGCCACCCACCTCACCGCCCGGTCGGTGTCCAGGCCGACCGCTTCTTGATCCCCGGACACGTCACGGATCCGCTGGAGGGTCCATTTCGAGGGCAGTTGGGCATCGGTCACCCTCAGATGGTCGCATCAGCCATCGTGCACACCGCTACAGGAGGAAGGTGGGGTGACCGGTGGTGTGACCGTGACCTGCGTGAACCCGCCGTCGACAAGTTCCGGCGCGTTGCCCGCTGGTGCCGCTGACTCCCCGTGGTCCTCCGCACGTTCTGGCGCGAGAGTGGCACGGTCCTGGGTAGCGATGCGGCCGCCGACCCTTGCTGCATCCCGAGGTGCGTCCATTTGCCGTCCGGACGACCTCACCACTTGGCAAGCTGTGAAAGTCGGCTCTCGGGTCGTCTCACCGGCTCCACGAACTATTCGCGGGACTGCCTGCGGCCCAGCCGGTAGACGAAGTAAGTGAGGGCGAGTATCAGATCCACGGCTGCCCAGAGCCCGATGATCAACCCTGCCCCTATCGTGGTGCCGACATCGGAGGCGTCCTTGCAGGCTTCCAGACTGCTCTCGGTGAGGCCGGCGCACTCGGGAGGAGTCCCGCGCTCCCCCCACTCCTGTGGAGGTGAGGGTGTCGCGAGTGGCGGAGCTTCATGGCGTCCTCCGTCCCAAGCGATCCCTGATTCCAGTCCGCCTCTTTGAGAGACGAATCGGATATAGCGGTCAAGGTTGCTCAAGGCGTGTAATGGATTGGCCGGCGAAGCTGGAGCGGCTAACGGCTTTTGCATCCCCGTTTCTATTTGGCGGTCGTGGGGGCCCGCGGGCCCGAACATGCCGTGCCTGACTGTTCGGCCTGGAGGCAAGGGTGGGATTTCTGTGCTGCCTGGCATCGATCGCCGGAGAAAGCCGGCCCGTGGGCTCGCCCGGATGGTCCGTGAGGCTGTGGACGGGGAAGTTCAAGTCCCGTCCGGCGCCCCGGTCGAGCGGGTGAGTCCTGCCAATGAAAAAAGCCCCCGGCCGTCGGCCTGGGGCTTTCTGGTGGAGCGGGTGACGGGAATCGAACCCGCGCTCTGAGCTTGGGAAGCTCATGTTCTACCATTAAACTACACCCGCGCGAAGAGGTCGCTGAGCCCTCTTACCGTCGCACACTGTACCTCATCACCGGCCCCCGGCGTACGCGCTCCGGGGGCCTTCGTGCTGTTCCGGCCAGGTGTCTCCGAGGTGGGAAACAGCCGGTGCGCGGGCATGTGCCCGGGGTGCCCGGTGTCGTGCGGGGCCGCTCGCTGTCCGGCGCGCCGGAGGTGGGACACGGGTGTGGGGCGCGCGAGTTGGGGCGTACGGTTGGGGGCGGAGTGCCGCCTCCGCCGCTGTCCGTGCCATCCCCTAACGTGGCTTTCGTCCGTCCACGTCAGATGGGGATTGGGGATAGGGACCGATGGAGCGCAGCACCGTCGTTCGTTGTGCCGAAGGGCACGTGTTCAGCACCGCGTCGTTCCCGATGCAGAATCTCGGGTCCGGCCGGTTGGGGCCCGGGCGGCTCCTTCGCTGTCCGCGCTGTGCCCGGTTGCGGCATGCGGTGCCGGTCGGTTCGATCGGTGACGAGCAGCAGTAGGGCAGCGGCAGGGGACAAGCGGCGCGGGGCAAGCGGCACGGGGCGAGCAGTAGGGGCAGCGGCAGGAACGGCGGTCCGAGTCGAGTCCGGGGACGGTGACCGGGACAGCGGTCCGAGTCGAGTCCCGGGACGGTGACCGGGACAGCGGCAGGAGCGGACGCCGGAGCAGCCGGCCCCGCCGACAGGCTGTGCAGGCAGCTCCGGTTCAGGCAGCCCCAGCGCGCGCAGCCCCAGTGCAGGCAGCCCCGGCTCCAGGCAGCCCTGGCTCCGGCACCCCCGGTGCAGGCCGCCCCGGCCCAGGCAGTCGCGGCGCGCGGGCCCGGTCCGGTTGGGCCGGGCCCGCGGCGTACGCGTAACCTTCCCCTCGTGCTTCTCTCAGACAAGGACATCCGTGCCGAGATCGACAGCGGGCGGGTGCGGATCGATCCGTACGACGAAGGGATGGTCCAGCCGTCGAGCATCGATGTGCGGCTGGACCGGTTCTTCCGGACGTTCGAGAATCACCGTTATCCCCACATCGACCCCTCCGTCGAGCAGACCGATCTGACGCGGCTCGTCGAGCACGACGGTGACGAGGCCTTCATCCTGCACCCCGGGGAATTCGTCCTCGCCTCGACGTACGAGGTCGTCTCCCTGCCGGATGACCTCGCGTCGCGGCTGGAGGGCAAGTCCAGCCTCGGCCGGCTGGGACTGCTGACGCACTCCACCGCCGGGTTCATCGACCCCGGCTTCTCCGGGCACGTCACGCTCGAGCTGTCCAATGTCGCGACGCTCCCGATCAAGCTGTGGCCCGGCATGAAGATCGGGCAGCTGTGCCTCTTCCGGCTGAGTTCGCCCGCCGAGCACCCGTACGGCTCCGCCAAGTACGGCTCCCGCTATCAGGGCCAGCGCGGGCCGACGCCGTCCCGCTCCTACCTCAATTTCCATCGCACCCAGGTCTGAGTACGGCAGGACGGAAGAACAAGCAGTGAGTGAGCAGCGCGAGAATCTGACCTACTCCCTCTTCGGGGACGCCGTCCGCGAGCTGGCGCAGGCCGTCGCCGACGACGGCTACGAGCCGGACATCGTCCTCTCCATCGCGCGCGGCGGCCTCTTCGTCGCCGGCGGCCTCGGCTACGCGCTGGACGTGAAGAACCTGCACGTCATGAACGTCGAGTTCTACACCGGTGTCGGCGCGACCCTCGCGATGCCCGTCATGCTGCCGCCCGTCCCCAACGTGGTCGACCTGAGCCAGAAGAAGGTCCTCGTCGCCGACGACGTCGCCGACACCGGCAAGACGCTGAAGCTGGTGCACGACTTCTGCGCCGGGCACGTCGCCGATGTGCGCTGCGCGGTCATATACGAGAAGCCGCAGTCGCTCGTGAAGTGCGAGTACGTCTGGAAGCGGACCGACCGGTGGATCAACTTCCCGTGGAGTGTCTTGCCTCCAGTACGTAAGTCCGGTGAGCCCATCACCCCGTCGAAGGAGGCCCTGCCGTAACCCATGGGGTCGGCGTTGCACGCGCGCGCACGGCCTACTGTCGGTGGCACCAGATATGCTTCTGCCGTCCACTTCCGGTCCAACTCGCGCCTCGGCTAGAGGAGTCGAGGTCCCCGGAACCTTAGGGGTAGCTCAACCCGACGGGAAGTGAGACATGGCAGGAGAGCGAGCGTCAGAAGAGCCTGAGAACGATCAGGGCGGGCGGCCTACGAAGGCCCAGATCTTGATTGCAGTTCTCTCGGCCCTTACGGCGATCGCGAGCTGTGTGGAGCAGCTGGCGCGCTAGCGCGCTGATGCCGAGCATGGGACCGGACGAAGGTTGGGCAAAGCAAAGCGAGCCCGGCCGCTTGTTAGTCGGCCGGACTCGCTCGACAACTCCGCGCACGAGCCCGGCTCTGGCTAGCCCCCAGGGCCGGGCTCCTCTGCTCGGAGCCTGTTCTTGCTCATCCGCTGCGTCGATCTTTACCGGCACAGTGAAAGTGGAAACCACACTTTCGTGGACGTGCTGTCCAGACTATAGCTCGCTGGTCCTCAGTGGACCTAGCTGGTCCTCAGTGGTTTTGAGGCGCATCCTCATCGTTATATGTGCCCTGTGACCAGCAAGAACATGCGACTGTCACTGCCTGTTGCGCCAGTCACTGTGATGTGCTTGTTGCTAGCCGACTGAGTGAAGCTGCACTGTTTGCTTTGCCACCAACTACCCCAGCTTCCATCCCGTCTGCCGTCGACCCACACACCGTGGAGCGGGCGTGGTCCAGGGCGTCCAGGTGGAGCGCGCCACTGTACGAACGACCTGGACGCCCTGGGCCGCGTCTGCTCGGCTCTGCCTGGGTCGGCGGTGGACGGGATGGAAGCCCACTGCTCACCCGATTCGGCCGGCACTCGCGAGCGGCGCCCCGTCCATCCCGGAGCCGGAGCGCCCCCGCCGGAGGCATGTCTCTGGTCGTGACTGTGTTGGTCGGGCACCCGCCCTTATAGCTTCGGCTCTTTCCATTGTGTGGGCGGGCGTCGGTGCAGCCGGGGGCGGAGCGGGCCGAAGGCAGGAGCGGCGCCCCCGAGCGGAGCCGGGAGCCCGCCCGGCGGAGCGGTAGCGGAGCCGGGTGCTTGATGAGGTAGGGGAACTCTTAACAGCCCGGCCTACGACTCCGGCGAGACGTAGCAAAATGCGTCGGTGCGCTGGCCTTCGCCGTACTCGTGGACGGCTCGCCCGATCCGCTTCCAGCCCAGCCGTTCATAGAGGCGCATCGCGGCTTGGTCCTTGGCAACCACATCCAGCACCAGACGGACCCCATGGGCCTGGCCGTACTCGTGCGCTGCTTTCATCAGCTCTTCGCCGGCGGCACGTCGCCGCGCTGCGGGGGAGACGAACAGCCTTCCCAGTACCGCGACACGGTCGGGGTCCAATCCGCTCTGCTTAAGCCACATGCTTGCGGCTTGCTCTCCTCCGGGCCGACTGATCGCCACATGGCCGACCACATCCCCGTCAAGCTCAGCGACCCAAGAGGCGATGAGCCCCGGGGGCCTCAACCACTCCTCCGGCTGCGCCACCCCCTCCACCGGGTATCCGTCGCTCGCGTGCACTTCGACCAGCACTGATGCGGCCTTCGAAACATCGGCGTCGGTCAGCCGGCGTACGCGGAGAGGCCGCGTTCCGTCGTGAGTCATTGGGCGTCCTGGTCGGCTTCTTCTTGCTCCACCGGCAGCTCATAGAGCAGTCCGGTTCGGTCGGCGCGGTGGACGTACCGGGACACTTCGAACGGCTCTCCGTCCTGGTCAAGGCTCGTGTGCAGTACTTCGAGAACCGGGACGCCCGGGAGAAGGTGCAAGATTCGCGCCTCTTCCGGCGTCGGCATCCGGGCGCTGATCTCGTCGCGGATGTCCGTCATGCGGTGGCCGAGTTCTTCGAGTCGTCCGTAGATCCCGTTCGCCCCGCTCTTGCGCTCCATGAGTCGGGTGCCTTGGGCTTCCTCCCAGCGGAGGTAGGTGGACACGATCTGAACCGGTTCGTCGTCGGCGAAGTAGTGGTTCTCACGGTGTACAACGCTCGGCTCGTCGGCCGGCACCTTCAACCGCTCGGCAACGTCAGTGGGAGGTACTTCCCGGGCGATGCTGGGCACGTCGATCCGCGGTTCTTTGCCCTGCTTCTTGGCTTCCAGCCGGAAGGGCGTAAGACCGGTCGCGCGGTTCTTGAGCGAGTACCGATCGCTACCGAAGCGAAACAGGCGCTCAGGGCTACGCACGAAGGATCCGCGGCCTTGCTGTGAGGTCACTAGCCCCTGCTCGGCGAGGAGGCGGATCGCTTCCCGTGCGGTGTTGCGAGCTGTGCCGTACTGCTCGGCGAGAACCCGTTCCGACGGCAGTCGTTCGCCGTGCGCGAGTTGGCCTTGCTCGATCTGCTTGCGGAGATCTGCCGCGATGCGCCGGCTCGGCGGCTGCTGTGGATGGTCGTCGGGACGGGTCATGCCAACCAGCATACAACTGGCTCAAGCCACTGGCTTGACGCTGAACCCATCGTGTGTCTTACTGGCTTAAGCCAGTACTGGCTCAAGCCAGTAAGTGACTTGGCTCCAGGCACTCATATGCCTGAGCCCATGCGGGAGGTAAGACACATGCCGTCCTTCAAGATCGACACTTCGACCGCTGTCGTGTTCGTCGCCACCGCTCCGGTGGACAAGCTCGTCAGCAAGCAGACCGGGGAAGTCGCCATCGACCGGGAGACGGGTGCTCCGCTCCAGACGGTCGGGCTGCTGATCTCGGATGAGGGTGAGGGGAACCTGTACCAGGTGACCGTTCCCAAGACGGGTGTGCCTGAGGGGCTGACGCCGGGCATGCCGGTCTCCGTGGTCGGGCTCAAGGCCCGGGACTGGGAGAACACTTTCAACGGTCAGGCGCGGCACGGGATCAGCTTCCGTGCGGTCGCGATCACTGCGGGGGTCTGAGTCATGCCGGACCTGTCCACGCTGCTGGTGATCACCGCTCTGTTAGCCGTCGTCGGCGGCCTGGGGTACGCGAAGTTCCGGGCTCCGGGCGTGTACTGGCTGGCCATGGGGCTGCCGGTGGCATGGGTCCGGCTGATCGTGACCTACCGGGCCACGATGGAGGTGTGCGGCCTGACCGTGCGCCCCTCCTCCCTGCGGGCCTTCGTGTCCCGCAACCTGGCCCGGCGCCGGGAGGTCCGGCCGGTCCCGCCGAAGATCCGCCGGGTGTGGGGATCGGCGACGGGCCTGCGGGTGATGTTGCGCCTTCCGGCCGGCCTGGAGCCTGCGGATGTGGTGGCTGCCTCCGAGCGTCTACGGCACGCCTGGGGCGTCCACGCCGTGCACGTCAGTGAGGCGAAACCGGGTGTGGTGGAACTGCGGATGACCGGCTACGACATGTTGGCCCGGGTCCGGATGCCGCGCCGCCGGTTGCCCTCGGGTCCGATGGTGGTGCCGGTCGCGTTGCGCGATGACGGCACGGTCTACGTCCGGGACTACCGGCAGGTTCCGCACGCTCTGACGCTGGGGGCGAACCAGTCGGGGAAGTCGGTGTATCAGCGCAACCTGATCGCCGGTTTGGCCCGGCTGCCGGTGGCCCTGGTGGGGATCGACTGCAAGCGCGGCGTGGAACAGGGCCGCTACGCGCCCCGCCTGTCCGCTCTGGCCACGACTCCGGATGCGGCGGCTGAGCTGCTGCCGGTGCTGGTGGATGAGATGGAAGACCGCTTCGACCTGCTGAGCGAACACGGTGTCTCCGACCTGTGGGAACTGCCCGAAACGGTCCGGCCGGCGCCGGTGGTGGTGCTGGTCGATGAGGTGGCCGAACTGTTCATGACGGCCGCGAAGAAGGATGAGGAACGCCGGGACCAGATGGTCACGCAGATGATCCGGCTCGCGCAGATGGCCCGTGCGGTCGGGATCTATCTGGAGGTGTGCGGGCAGCGCTTCGGCTCCGAGCTGGGCAAGGGCGCGACCATGCTGCGGGCCCAGCTCACCGGCCGGGTCTGCCACCGCGTCAACGATGAAGCGTCGGCGAAGATGGCCCTGGGCGACATCGCGCCGGATGCGGTCTTCGCCGCCACGGCCATCCCTGCGGACCGGCCCGGGCTCGCGGTGGCCGGTGACTCCTCCGGCGGCTGGTCCCGCATCCGCACCCCGCAGATCAGCGCCACCGAGGCCGCCGCCGTCTGCGTCGAGCACGCGCACATGACCCCCGACGTCCCGGCCCTGGCCCCGTTCCGCCCGGCCCTGCCGACAACGGCACCCACGCCGGTCCCTGCGGGTGCTCCGTCGTTGGTCAAGCCCCGGCCGGTCACCGAGTAACACCCCCTCTGCTCCATCGGTCGGCGCGGCCGTTCCTCGCGCCAGGTCCCTACCCCCGCCATGCCGGAAACGGAGTGATCACCCGTGGCCACGCCCCGCAAGAGCACCGCCCGCCGCCCGCGCAAGACCATGCCCACCGTGCCGCCGTGTGAGCCGTGCCGGGGGACCGGCGAGGTCGCCGTCTCGGTCCGCGTCGGACGCACCCGCCGCACCGTCGGCCAGCAGAACGGCATCTGCCTGAGCTGCTTCGGCAGCGGCCTCGCCACCGAGTAGCCCACCGCGCCCGGGGGGACGGGCGGCCGGCCGCTTCCGCGTCCCGCCCGTTCCCCGGCCCATCGCAACCACTGGAAGGAGACCCGTGATGCGCCGTTACCTCGCCCGGCTGGATGCCGTGCTGGTGCAAGCCGTGATCGCCGGTGCCCTGTCCTTCGCCCACCTCCACGACCTCGCCGAAGCGGCCGGACAGCACGGGTGGAAGGCCTGGGCCTACCCCATCAGCGTGGATCTGCTGTTGGTCGCCGCCTGGCACCGGCTCCGCTCCGCGACTGCCAAAGCCGGGCCGTGGTGCTGGTTCCTGGTCGCCCTGGCCGCAAGCCTCGGCGCGAACATCGCCACCGCCGGACTCCTCGACCTCGACCACGTCCCGGCCTGGCTGCGCATCCTCGTCGCCGGCTGGCCTGCCCTGGCCTTCCTCGGTGGAACCCTCCTCGTTCACACCCCCGCCGACTCCACCTCGGCCGAACCGCGACCGGATCCGGCCCCGGTGGTCACGGCGGACCGACCGCCCGCCCCGGTCACCGAACCGGCTCGAAAGGTCGATGCCCCGAAGGCCGAGCCGACCGAGTCGGCCCCGGCTCTCCCCGCGCCCCCGGCCTCGTCGCCTGCCCCCGCTGCCTCGGTCCCGGCCGCGTTGGTTGATCACGCCCGGAAGATCGCCGACCAGCACCGCGCCACGACCGGTGAACAGATCGACACCAGCACGCTCCGCGCACGTCTCGGGGTGCCCGCCCCGCTGGCGGAGTCCATCGCCGCTCAACTCACCTGAAAGGAAGATCCGCCATGCCGCGTCCGAACCGCTTCCGCGACGTGCTCCGTATCGGGCCCGTCGAGGTCGGCACCTACTACGACGGCCGGGGCCAGGACAAGCACACCGCCGCCTGCACCGCCCCGCGCTGCGGCTTCTCCGCCGACTACGACAGCCGTGCCGCCGCTGAACTCGCCGCCCGTACCCACCGCTGCCTGTGAAGGAGGTGCACCGCTATGCGACAGCCTGACGCACAGCTCCGCGCCGGCCACATCCCCAGCGAGCTGTACCGGCAGATCCCGCCCGGCACCGACACCAACGCGGTCGTCATCGTCCAGGCCGCGCCCCGCTCCTACGCCGGGCCGATCCTGCTCACGCTCACCATCACCGCCGGTGCCGTCGCGATCCTCTTCGCCGTGGCGCTCACCGCGCAGATCATCGCCGCGTCCCTGGTCGCGGTCCTCTCCGCCTCCTGCGGGCTGGGCTTGACCCTCAACCGCGCCCGCCGCCCGGCCCGCGCCAAGGCTCGGCGCCGTTCCTAGCCGCCCGGGGCGGCCTCTACCGCCAAGTATCCGCCGCCCCGGACGGCCCCACCCATCCCAGATCAACGACCTGAAAGGGCCTCCTCATCATGCCTCAGCACACCCCTGCCCTGGCCGACCGCTGCCCGGACTGCGCCGGCTTTTCCCGCGTCGCCGTGACCACCGGTCACCGTGACCCGGACGGCTCCCGCCGCACCATCACCGCCACCTGCCCCGCCTGCCACGGCTCCGGAAAGCGCGTCCCCGCCGCTGTCGTCCGGGCCGGGCGGTGACCGCCATGACCACCCTGGATCTCTTCGCCGGCCCCGGTGGCTGGTCCAAGGGTCTGCGCGCCCTCGGTCTGCGAGACGTCGGCATCGAGATCGACCCGGTCGTGTGCGCGACCCGGGCTGCCGCCGGGCACACCACCATCCGCGCCGACGTCGCCGCCTACCCCACCGCACCGCTCCGCGGAAAGGTCTGCGGGCTGATCGGCTCCCCGCCCTGCCAGACCTTCAGCGCCGCCGGACTACGGGCCGGAAACACCGACCTGCCGCTGTGCCACCAAGCCTTGGAAGACCTCGCCCGCGGGCACGACACCCGCGCCGCACTGCGGAAAACCTGCGTCGACACACGATCCCTGCTCGTCGTCGAGCCCCTGCGCTACGCCCTGGACCTGCGACCGGAGTGGATCGCCCTGGAAGAGGTCCCCGCGGCGCTGCCCCTGTTCGAGCACACCGGCCGCGCCCTGACCGCTGTCGGCTACTCGACGTGGACCGGCATCCTCAACGCCGCCGACTTCGGCTTGGCGCAGACCCGTCGCCGCGCGTTCCTGATCGCCTCCCGGACCCGCCCGGCCGGCCCCCCGGAGCCCACCCACGCCGACGGCGGCACCCCCGCCAGCCTCTTCGGCGACGGCCTCCCGCCCTGGAGGACCATGGGCGAGGTCCTGGGCTGCCCGCCCGGCGACGTCATCACCCGCGGGAACCACACCACCGGCGGCAACCGCTTCCCGACCTCCGGCCCGTCCTGGGCCATCACCGGCCGCGCCCGGTCCTGGCTGCTCAAGGTCGGCAACCGCCCGGCCGCCACCCGCCGGCGCCTGGACCAACCCGCCCCCACCCTGCTGTTCGGCAAAGCCCTCAACGACGTCTCTTGGATCGATGCCGACGGCCGCCCCATCCGTCGCCTGTCCGTTGGTGAGGCCGCCGTACTCCAGGGCTTCCCCGCCACCTACCCGTGGGCCGGCTCACGCACCAAGCAGTTCGAGCAGATCGGCAACGCCGTCCCCGCCCCGCTCGCCACCGCCGTCCTGCGCCCCCTCGCCCCGGCCGCGCTGGAGGTGGCCGCGTGAGTGATACCGCCACCCTGGCGGGCCTGGACCCGACCACCTTCGGCGACCTGCTGAGGGTGGCCGGGTCTCCCGGCTTCGACCGCTGGCAAGACCAGATCCGCCGTACCGGCGGCTGCGCCGAACCGATCCACCTCATCGGCGCCACCGCCACCAAAGACCGGACCACCGGACAGACCCTGTTCGCCTACGACACCAGCAGCGAACCCGGCGGCCGGCTCCGCGTCGCCTGCGGCAACCGCCGTGCCTCGCGCTGCCCGGCCTGCGCCTGGACCTATGCCGGAGACACCTATCACCTCATCCGCGCCGGGCTCACCGGTGACCCGGACAAGGGAACGCCCCACACGGTGCGCGCGCACCCGAAGGTGTTCGCCACCCTGACCGCTCCCTCTTTCGGCCCCGTCCACAACCGCTCCGCCTCCGGCCGCTGCCGCTGCGGCACCGCCCACCGCGAAGACGCCCCGGAACTGGGCACCGCCCTGGACCCGGACACCTACGACTACGCCGGGGCCGTGCTGTGGAACAACCACGCCGGGCAGCTCTGGCAGCGCTTCACGATCTACCTGCGCCGCGAGATCGCCCACCGCGCCGGGATCACGCAAACCGCGCTGCGCGAGACGGCCCGGGTCTCCTTCGGCAAGGTCGCCGAATTCCAGCGCCGGGGCGCCGTGCACTTCCACGCCATCGTCCGACTCGACGGCCCCGACGGACCCGACACCACCCCGCCCGCCTGGGCCGGCATCGGCCTGCTGACCGACGCCATCCATGCGGCGGCATCCCGCGCCCGCCTTGACCTCCCGCCCGCCGGCGGCCACCCGGCCCGCTCCCTGGCATGGGGGCAGCAGGTGGACGTACGGCCCATCGCCACCGACGACGGCGAGGAACTGACCGAACAGGCCGTAGCCGCCTACCTGGCCAAGTACGCCACCAAGGCAGCCGAGACCACCGGCACCCTGGACCGGCGCATTGGCGAGCTGGCCGAACTCGACAAGCGGCCCGACCTGCCCGACCACACCCGCCGCCTCATCCGGGCCTGCTGGGACCTGGATGCCGCCTACCCCGACCGGCGGCTGTGGGCCTGGGCGCACATGCTCGGCTTCCGCGGCCACTTCTCCACCAAGTCACGCCGCTACTCCACCACCCTCGGAGCCCTGCGGCAGGTCCGCGCCGACTACCGCGCCCAGCAGGAACGCCGGGCCCTCGGCCTGCCCGACCCCGACGAACACGACACCACCACGTACGTGGTCGCCCACTGGGTCTACGCCGGACACGGCCACACACCCGGCGAATCCTGGCTCGCCGCCAACATCCGCCGGGACATCCAGCTCAACCGCGAGACCGCCCGCGAAGAACTGGCAGGGGGTGCCCATGATGAGTCGGAACACTAGCCAGCACTCCCGTGAGGAGACGGCCGACCGGGAGGTGATGACCACGGATGAGTGGCTTCGGATGCATCTTCGCCGCGCCCCCGAGCGTGATCAGGAGTGGGTGCGTCGCGCCCTCGTGTTGCAGGGGCGGGCCTGAGCGTCACCGCCAGACGGGTTCGATCAGACTGGGGTTGAACTTTCGGCGTCCCCGTCCGGCCGGGTGGATGATCACGGCTGAGAGGCTGTGCAATACGATCTCTTGCTGACGCTCGATGGGCAGCGCGAAGAACTCTTCAACGGTCAGATTCGCCGCTTCTCCCTTCGCTTCGGCCTGCTTCTGCTCCTTGTAAAAGCGGGCCCGCTCCAGTTTGAGTTCGTCCCGTAGTCTCTCCTTGGTCGGCAGGAGTTGCAGGAGCGTGGCCACCGTAATTTGCTTCGACCTTTCGGCGTCCACGAGTTGCCCAATGTCCTGGATGACCTGCTCCAACTCGTTTTCACGCGACCAACGTTGCTCGACTGGCACGGCGGTGACCGCCGCCCGTTCGCGCTGCTCCGTGAGCACGAGTTGAGTTATCAGCCTGTCGACCGCTTCGCCGGTACGGCCGACCTTGCCGCAACCGCCGTTGACCACTGAGCATTGGTACGTGTATCTCGTGGCCTTCGATCCCGGCTTCCGCTGGTTATTTACCTGACCTCGAATTTTGGTCTTGCACAGTCCGCAGCGGGCGATGCCTGAAAGCAGGTACTTACGGGCGAGCGACTTGCCGGGCTGCTTCTGCTTGCGCTCCGCGACTGCTGCGCATACGGCCTCCCACTCCTCCAGGGTGTTGATTCGCTCCCAATTGCCCGTGACCGGCTCGCCGTTTTCGCTGAGCAGGATCTCGCCGTGATACGTCCGGTAGCCGACGAGTCGCGGGTTGGTCAAGATGTGCTCGACATGGTGATGGGCCATGCGCTTCGTGCCTGCCCGCGGGTTACCCAAGCCCTGTTCCTGCCATCGGGTCCGGATGGTTCCGATGCGGACACCTGCGAGAATCTCGCGCTGTGCCTCGCGGATAGCTGAGGCTGCTTCGGGATCGACCTTCGTGCGATCGTCCCTCCTCCAGCCGTACGGCGCCGGCCCGCCGCTGTCCTTGCCCTGCTGGGCCAACTCCAGATGCTTGCGCTTGATCCGGCGCGACGCGTCATGCGACGACTTGTTGGCGAACGCCACCATGATGCGGGCCATGGTGCGGCCGTCCGGTGATCCAAGGTTGATGTCGTTCGTGACGGTGGCGAACTCAAGGCGAGGCCGCTCATCGAAGATCTCGATAAGCCGTTCCAGGTCCTGCGGCTGTCGGGCGAGTCGGTCGAGGTCGTAGGCCACGATGCCGTCGATGAGGCCGGCGCGGAGGTCTCGCAGCATCAGCTCGAAATCGTCACGAACGACGTTGCGCTTGAACGCCGACACATCGTTGTCCTCGTAGGCCTTCACGACCTGCCACGACCGGAGGTCCGCGAGACGCTCGCAGTCCTGCTGTTGTCTGGCGACTCCCAGAGACTCGCCCTCGTCGTCCCGTGAGATCCGGGTGTAGACCCCCACCTTGCGCGCCACGGTCGGCCCTCCCCCCTGCCTCCTGAGCACGGTCAGACTACTACCGTCATTGAGGCAAGTCAGCCTGGTCCGTCGAACCGCCCGTGGTGCGCCGGGACGGCCAGGTCCTCGACGCCTGACACCCGGCGGGACGCGTACGTGACCCGCCGCCATGTGTGTACGGCCGCCCCGCGGCCGCCGTGCTGCTACAGCGTGCCCAGCTTCAGCAGCGCCAGCAGCGCCAGCAGCTGGATCGCCGACGCGCCCAGTGCCTTCGGCCACGGCAGGTCGTGCGACCGGCTCACCATCGAGGTGAACAGCGCGCCCGCCGCCAGCCAGGTCAGCCAGCCCATGACCTGGACGAAGGTGCTGTCGCCGCTCATGAACATCGCGAACAGCAGCCGCGGCACATCCGTCAGCGACATGATCAGCATGGACAGCCCCACCGTCGGCTGCCACGCGCCGTTGCCGCCCAGCTGGCGGGCCACCGTGTCGGTGACCGCGCCGAGGATCAGTCCGCTGATGACGACGGCGACACCGGTGCTGAGCACCCACGGGATGCTGTTGGACAGCGTCGCGTTGAGGACGTCCTCGCGGGCCTCGGCGAAGCCGAAGACGGCGAGCATGCCGTACAGGAACGTGACGACGAGCGCCGGGCCCCACACGGAGTAGTCCCGCATCTGCCAGAACGTGGCGTTGGGCCGCAGCAGGATGCCGCTGAGCAGCTGCTTCCAGTGCAGCCGGGGGCCGGCCGGCGGGGCCGGGGCGGGTCCGCCCGGGTAGCCGCCGTGGCCGTACGGGTCGGGGCCGTGGCCGTACGGGTCCTGGCCGTCGTTGACGCTGAACGCCTGGGTGTGACCCGGGTTGTTGGCGTACGGATCGTGGCCGTGGGCCCGGCCGCCCGGGTGCCCCTGGCCCTGGTACGGGTCGTGGCCGCCGAAGTACTCCGGACCCTCGTCCGGGGCGCCGTGCCCGCCACGAGCGCCTCCGTACTGCTGCTGCCACTGTTGCGGCGGCGGTGCCTGCGGGGGAGCGGGCTGCCCGCCGTACGGCTGTCCGTACGGTTGCTGCCGCTGCCCGTGCTGCTGCCGCGGGGATTGCTGCTGCGCGGAGTCCCGGCCGCGTCCCATCCTGAATCCAGCCACGATTCGAACGTACCTGGTCCCGGGGGTCGCGGTGCCGGGGTGTCCGAACTCGGCGGGGTTTGCGGCCGAGCTGTGACATCCCTTAGGGGAGCCCCGGGGGGACAGCCCCCGGGCCGGGGTGGGGACAGCCCCCGGGTGGGCTCGGGCCCTGCGGCCGGGGCCCGTTGTCAGTGCCGGGTGCGAGACTCCTGTCCGGTCGGGAGACGCGCGGGCAGGCGCTTCCTACGGGGGGATGCGCCTTTCCGCCGTCCTGCCCGCGGTGCCGGTGGTGTCCGCGGTGCCGGTGGTGTCCGCGGTGCCGGTGGTGTCCGCGGTGCCGGTGGTGTCCGCGGTGCCGGTGGTGTCCGCGGTGCCGGTGGTGTCCGCGGTGCCGGTGGTGCCTGCAGTGCCCGTGATGCCCGCAGCGGCGACGCTACCGCAGCCGCCGCCCCACTCGGCCGCCGCCCCCAGACACCGAAGCCGCCGTCCCTGGACACCGCCGCCGGACACCGCACCACCGCCCCCGCACACCGCAGCCGCCGCCCCCGCACACCGCAGCCGTTACCCGCCGGGCCACCGCACCCGTACGCCGCCCCCGTACCCCGTCGACGTCACACACCCGCCGCCGCCCCGCCCGTCGGTTCCCCGCACATCGCCTGCGCCACCCCGGTAGGCCCCCGTCGCCGCTCCGCCCGGCCGCAGGCCCCCGCCGCCGCTCCGCCCCGGCCGCAGGCTGCCGCCTCCGGGCTCCCGCCCACCACGCACCGACGGCCGGGCCCCTCTCCGGGGCCCGGCCGTCGCCGGGTGCCTGCCGCGTGCGCCGGGCGGCTGCCGCGCCGGGCGGTTACCGCGTGCGCCGGGCGGTTGCGCCGCTACTTCACCGGCTCCGGAGCCGGCTCGTCCGCCGGCTCCTCCTCGCCCGCCGGGTCCGCCGGAGTCCGCACCGAGTCGAGGAGCAGCTGCGCCACGTCCACGACCTGGAGGTTCTCGTTCGCCTTGCCGTCGTTCTTCTTGCCGTTGACGGAGTCCGTCAGCATCACGAGGCAGAACGGGCAGGCGGTGGACACGATGTCCGGGTTGAGGGACAGCGCCTCGTCCACGCGCTCGTTGTTGACGCGCTTGCCGATCCGCTCCTCCATCCACATCCGGGCACCGCCGGCGCCGCAGCAGAAGCCGCGCTCCTTGTGCCGGTGCATCTCCTCGTTCCGCAGGCCCGGCACCTTGGCGATGATCTCGCGCGGCGGTGTGTAGACCTTGTTGTGGCGGCCCAGGTAGCACGGGTCGTGGTAGGTGATGAGGCCCTCGACCGGGGTCACCGGCACCAGCCTGCCCTCGTCGACGAGGTGCTGGAGCAGCTGGGTGTGGTGGATGACCTCGTACTGGCCGCCGAGCTGCGGGTACTCGTTGGCGATGGTGTTGAAGCAGTGCGGGCAGGTCGCGACGATCTTCTTCGACGCCTTGGGCTTCTTCGTCGACTCGTCGTCGTCGTCCTCGCCGAAGGCCATGTTCAGCGAGGCGACGTTCTCCATGCCTAGCTCCTGGAACAGGGGCTCGTTGCCCAGCCGGCGGGCGGAGTCGCCGGTGCACTTCTCGTCGCCGCCCATGATCGCGAACTTGACGCCCGCGATGTGCAGCAGTTCCGCGAAGGCCTTGGTGGTCTTCTTCGCGCGGTCCTCCAGGGCGCCGGCGCAGCCGACCCAGTACAGGTAGTCGACCTCGGACAGGTCCTCGACGTCCTTGCCGACGACCGGCACCCGGAAGCCCGTCTCCCGCTCCAGCTCCTTGGTCCACTCCAGGCGCTGCTTCTTGGCCAGCCCCCAGGGGTTGCCCTTCTTCTCCAGGTTCTTGAGCATCGTGCCCGCCTCGGACGGGAAGGAACTCTCGATCATGACCTGGTAGCGGCGCATGTCGACGATGTGGTCGATGTGCTCGATGTCGACCGGGCACTGCTCGACGCAGGCGCCGCAGGTGGTGCAGGACCACAGGACGTCCGGGTCGATGACGCCGTTCTCCTCCAGCGTGCCGATCAGCGGGCGCTCGGCCTCCGCCAGCGCGCTCGCGGGCACCCCGGCGAGCTGCTCGGCGCTCGCCTTCTCGTTGCCCTCCTCGTCCTTGCCGCCGCCCGCGAGCAGGTACGGCGCCTTGGCGTGCGCGTGGTCGCGCAGCGACATGATCAGGAGCTTCGGGGAGAGCGGCTTGCCGGTGTTCCAGGCGGGGCACTGCGACTGGCAGCGGCCGCACTCGGTGCAGGTGGAGAAGTCGAGCAGGCCCTTCCAGGAGAAGTGCTCGACCTGCGAGACGCCGAAGCGGTCGTCCTCGCCCGGGTCCGAGAAGTCGATCTCCTTGCCGCCGGAGACCATCGGCTTGAGTTCGCCGAGGGCGACGTCGCCGTCCGCCTCGCGCTTGAACCAGATGTTGGGGAACGCGAGGAAGCGGTGCCAGGCGACGCCCATGTTGGTGTTGAGCGAGACCGTGATGACCCAGATCAGCGAGACGCTGATCTTGATCATGGCGAAGAGGTAGACCAGGGTCTGCAGCGTCCCGGTGTCCAGCCCGTCGAAGGCGGCGACCAGCGGGTACGAGACGAAGTAGCCGGGGTCGTAGCCCTCGACGTGGTGCAGCGCGCCCTCCAGGCCGCGGAGCACCAGGATCGCCAGGCCGATGGTGAGGATGACGTATTCGACGAAGTACGCCTGCCAGGCCTTGGAGCCGGTGAAGCGGGACTTGCGGCCCGCGCGGGTCGGCAGGTTCAGCAGCCGGATCGCCATCAGCACGAGGATGCCGAGGACGGTCGCCAGGCCGATGAACTCGACGTACATCTCGAAGAGCAGCCAGTCACCGATGACCGGCAGGACGGCGTCGGCCCGGAAGAGCTGGACGTACGCCTGGGCGAGGGTCGGCGGCAGCGTGAGGAAGCCGATCGCCACGAACCAGTGGGCGACGCCGACGACGCCCCAGCGGTTCATCCTGGTGTGGCCCAGGAACTCCTTGACCAGGGTGACGGTCCGCTGTTGCGGTTGGTCCGTCCGGGAGCCCGCCGGGACCTGCTGGCCGAGCTTGACGAAGCGGTAGATCTGCGCGACGGCGCGGGCGATGAGCGCAACGCCGACCGCCGTGAGGACCAGCGACACGATGATCGCGGCGAGTTGCATGGAGGGCTCCTCGAACCTGCGAGAGCGACAATGAACAAGCGGATTACTAAGCGGTAACTTACTCAGTCTTTCCGAGATTACCCAGAATGACAGGTCCCATGAAGCCGCCCGGCCGGTGATCTGTGTCGCTCAGGCAACCCTTCGCCGCGTCCGGGTGTCCTTCCCGCCGGAGCGCGGCCGGAGCGCGGCCGGAGCGCGGCCGGGCCCCTGCCCGGGCGCGGGCGCCGTGGCGCCGTCGGAGCGCCCGCCCGGGCATCGCCGGAGCGCCCGCCCGGGCCCGGAGCGCCGGGGTGATGGCTGCCCCGGGCAACCTGCCGTTGGCTCCCGCATAAGACTTGAGTAAGGTCGGCTCAGGTCCTTTGACAGTGGAATGGGGATCAGGCACTCTTGAGTCAGTTCCACTCAAGTCAGCTGGAGGACAAACCATGGCACGTGCGGTCGGCATCGACCTGGGCACGACGAACTCCGCCGTCAGTGTTCTGGAGGGCGGTGAGCCCACCGTCATTACCAACGCCGAGGGCGCCAGGACCACGCCGTCCGTCGTCGCCTTCGCCAAGAACGGCGAGGTGCTGGTGGGCGAGGTCGCCAAGCGCCAGGCGGTCACCAACGTCGACAGGACCATCCGGTCGGTCAAGCGCCACATGGGCACCGACTGGAACACCAACCTGGACGGCAAGGACTTCAACCCGCAGCAGATCTCGGCCTTCGTGCTGCAGAAGCTGAAGCGGGACGCCGAGGCCTACCTGGGGGAGAAGGTCACCGACGCGGTCATCACCGTACCGGCGTACTTCAACGACTCCGAGCGCCAGGCCACCAAGGAGGCCGGTGAGATCGCGGGCCTCAACGTCCTGCGCATCGTCAACGAGCCGACCGCCGCCGCCCTCGCCTACGGGCTGGAGAAGGAGGACCAGACGATCCTGGTCTTCGACCTCGGCGGTGGCACCTTCGACGTCTCGCTGCTGGAGATCGGCGACGGCGTCGTGGAGGTCAAGGCGACCAACGGTGACAACCACCTCGGTGGTGACGACTGGGACCAGCGCGTCGTCGAGTACCTGGTCAAGCAGTTCCAGAACGGCCACGGCGTCGACCTCTCCAAGGACAAGATGGCGCTCCAGCGCCTTCGCGAGGCCGCGGAGAAGGCGAAGATCGAGCTGTCCTCGTCCACCGAGACGACGATCAACCTGCCCTACATCACGGCGTCCGCCGAGGGCCCGCTGCACCTGGACGAGAAGCTCACCCGGGCCCAGTTCCAGCAGCTCACCTCGGACCTCCTGGAGCGCTGCAAGAACCCGTTCCACAACGTCATCAAGGACGCCGGCATCGCGCTGTCCGAGATCGACCACGTGGTCCTGGTCGGCGGTTCCACCCGGATGCCCGCCGTCGCCGAGCTCGTCAAGGAGCTGACCGGCGGCAAGGAGGCCAACAAGTCGGTGAACCCGGACGAGGTCGTCGCCATCGGCGCGTCCCTCCAGGCCGGTGTTCTCAAGGGCGAGGTCAAGGACGTCCTGCTGCTCGACGTCACCCCGCTGTCCCTCGGCATCGAGACCAAGGGCGGCATCATGACGAAGCTCATCGAGCGCAACACGACCATCCCGACCAAGCGCTCCGAGATCTTCACGACGGCCGAGGACAACCAGCCGTCCGTGCAGATCCAGGTCTACCAGGGCGAGCGCGAGATCGCGGCGTACAACAAGAAGCTCGGGATGTTCGAGCTGACCGGTCTGCCGCCGGCGCCCCGCGGCGTCCCGCAGGTCGAGGTCACCTTCGACATCGACGCCAACGGCATCATGCACGTGTCCGCGAAGGACCTGGGCACGGGCAAGGAGCAGCGGATGACCGTCACCGGTGGCTCCGCGCTGCCGAAGGACGACATCGACCGCATGATGCGCGAGGCCGAGCAGTACGCCGACGAGGACCACAAGCGCCGTGAGGCCGCGGAGACCCGCAACCAGGCCGAGCAGCTGTCGTACCAGACCGAGAAGTTCCTCAAGGACAACGAGGACAAGGTCCCGGGCGATGTGAAGTCCGAGGTCGAGACCTCGCTCGAGGACCTCAAGGAGAAGCTGAAGGGCGAGGACACCGCCGCGATCCGCGAGGCCACCGAGAAGGTCGCCGCGGTCAGCCAGAAGCTCGGCCAGGCGATGTACGCCAACGCCCAGGGCGAGGGCGGAGCCGAGGCCGGTGCCGGTGCCGGTGCCGCCGGTGCCGCGGGCGCCGAGGGCGAGGCCAAGGACGACGACGTCGTGGACGCCGAGATCGTCGACGACGACAAGAACGACAAGCGTCAGGATGGTGCAGCGTGACGGAGGAGACCCCGGGCTTCGACCAGGAGCCCGAAGTCCCCGCCGACGCCGAAGCCGCACAGACCCCCGAGGACGCGGCACGGGCCGCCGACACCGCCGATCAGGCGGGGGCGGCGGCCCCGGCCGGGGACGCGAGCCACACCGCCGCTCTGACAGCTCAGCTGGACCAGGTCCGTACGGCGCTCGGTGAGCGCACGGCCGACCTCCAGCGGCTCCAGGCGGAGTACCAGAACTACCGCCGCCGGGTGGAGCGGGACCGGATCACGGTCAAGGAGGTCGCCACGGCGAACCTCCTGTCCGAGCTGCTGCCGGTCGTCGACGACATCGGGCGGGCGCGGGAGCACGGCGAACTGGTCGGCGGCTTCAAGTCCGTCGCCGAGTCCGTCGAGAACATTCTCGCGAAGCTGGGCCTCACGCAGTTCGGCAAGGAGGGCGAGCCCTTCGACCCGACGATCCACGAGGCCCTGATGCACTCGTACGCACCGGACGTCACCGAGACCACGTGCGTGTCGATCCTGCAGCCGGGGTATCGGATCGGCGAGCGGACCATCCGCCCCGCGCGGGTGGCCGTCGCCGAGCCGCAGCCCGGCGCACAGCCGGCCCAGGGCTCCGAGGGGGCCGAGGGCGACGCGCAGGGGAAGCAGCCGGACGAGGAGAGCGGTGGCCCGGGCGAGGGCTGACGCCATGAGTGACGGGAAGGAGGGACGTCGGGGATGAGCACGAAGGACTTCGTCGAGAAGGACTACTACAAGGTTCTCGGCGTCCCGAAGGACGCCACCGAGGCGGAGATCAAGAAGGCGTACCGGAAGCTCGCCCGCGAGTACCACCCGGACGCCAACAAGAACGACGCCAAGGCCGAGGAGCGCTTCAAGGAGATCTCCGAGGCCAACGACGTCCTGGCCGACCCCAAGCGCCGCAAGGAGTACGACGAGGCGCGGGCGCTGTTCGGGAGCGGCGGCTTCCGGGCCGGCGGCCCGGGCGGCGGCCCCGGCGGTTTCAACTTCGACCTGGGCGACCTCTTCGGGGGCGCCCAGGGCGGAGCGCCCGGCGGGCCCGGCGCCGGAGGGTTCGGCGGCGGGCTGGGGGACGTCTTCGGCGGCCTGTTCAGCCGCGGCGCGCCCGGTGGTGCCGGGACCCGCACCCAGCCGCGGCGCGGCCAGGACGTCGAGTCCGAGGTGACGCTCAGCTTCACCGAGGCGGTCGACGGGGCCACCGTGCCGCTGCGCATGTCCAGCTCCGCGGCCTGCAAGGCCTGTTCCGGTACGGGCGACAAGAACGGCACCCCGCGGGTGTGCCCGACCTGCGTCGGCACCGGCCAGGTCTCCCGGGGCGGCGGTGGCGGCTTCTCGCTCACCGACCCGTGCACGGACTGCAAGGGGCGCGGCCTGATCGCCGAGACCCCGTGCGACGTGTGCAAGGGCAGCGGCCGGGCGACCAGCTCCCGCACCATGCAGGTCCGGATCCCGGCGGGCGTCAGCGACGGCCAGCGGATCCGGCTGCGCGGCAAGGGGGCGCCGGGCGAGCGCGGCGGCCCGAACGGCGACCTGTACGTCGTGGTGAACGTCGACAAGCACCCCGTCTTCGGCCGCAAGGGCGACAACCTCACCGTCACCGTGCCCGTCTCCTTCCCGGAGGCGGCGCTCGGCGGCGAGATCAGGGTGCCCACCCTGGGCGGCCCCCCGGTGACCCTCAAGCTGCCGGCGGGCACTCCCAACGGGCGGACCATGCGGGCCCGGGGGAAGGGCGCGACGCGCAAGGACGGTTCCCGTGGCGACCTGCTGGTCACCATCGAGGTAGCCGTGCCCGGGACCCTGGACGACAAGGCCCGGGACGCGCTGGAGTCGTATCGCGAGGCGACCGCGGGCGAGGATCCGCGGGCGGAGCTGTTCCAGGCCGCGAAGGGAGCATGAGATGGACGGCCGAGGAGGACGCGGAGTGGGCGGCCCCGGTGCGGGCAGCCGTGGTGCGGGAAGCCGTAACCCCTACCAGCTGACCGAGGAATCGCCGGTCTACGTCATCTCGGTCGCCGCCCAGCTCTCGGGGCTGCATCCGCAGACCCTGCGGCAGTACGACCGGCTGGGCCTGGTCTCCCCGGACCGCACGCCCGGCCGGGGCAGGCGCTATTCGGCCCGCGACATCGAGCTGCTCCGGCAGGTGCAGCAGCTGAGCCAGGACGAGGGCATCAACCTCGCCGGGATCAAGCGCATCATCGAACTGGAGAACCAGGTCGCGGCGCTGAAGGCGCGGGTCGCGGAGCTACAGCAGGCCGTCGAGGGCGCGGCCGCCGCCATGCAGCAGCGGGAGGCGGCGGTGCACGCCTCGTACCGCCGGGACCTCGTTCCGTACCAGGACGTGCAGCAGACCAGCGCGCTGGTGGTGTGGCGGCCGAAGCGGCCCGAGTAGCGGCTCCAGGACGCGTACACGGCGCCGGGCCCGGGGAGTGACGCTCCCCG
>NZ_WHPN01000027.1 GCF_009735685.1 Streptomyces lycii
AAGCCGCACCGTCACCGCCGCCCCCGCATCCACCGTCGCGGAAACCGGCTCAAGAGAAGTCCAAATACTCACATGTGGACGTTAAACCGTGCGTGCGGGCCGGTCTCCAAGCCGCGAGGCAGACCCGCTGCCCGAACGGGACGCCTCAGCCCGACTCCGGGGCAGCCGGCTGGAAGAACCACACCTGTACGTCGTCCCGTGCCCGGCAGTCGGCCACCCGCAGCGGCTGTTCCGTCCCGGCGGCCTCCAGGCAGAGGTCGTTGCTGGAGAAGCTGCGGATCCAGTAGCGGCCCTCGCCCCGCTGGTCGAGCCACCAGAGCCCGTTGTCGGTGGTGTTGCCCGCGCAGTTGGACTGTTCGGCCGGGGAGCCCGGCCGTTCGGCTCCGCGGGCGGGCAGGTCCATGCACAGCCCGCCCTTGAGGTTGCGGACGTCGAAGACCACCGCGCCGCCGGGCGCCTTGTACTCCGGCAGTACGTGGAACGTCCACAGCTGGTTGTCCTTGCTCGTGGCGTCGCAGTGAAACCGGCCCACGAAGCCGTTGGCGTCCCCGGTGCCGTAGTCGGGCACGTCGGCGCACATGTCGGTGGCCACGTTCCGGATCAGCACGGGCGGCTCGCCCTTCCGGAGCGGCAGCGGCGGGGCGGCCGGCTTCTTCGGGGCGCCCTGGCCCCCGCCGTTCTTCTCGCCGGACGGTTTCTCCTTCTCGGCCTCCGGCGGCTCCGAGGAGGCGGCCGGCTCGGACTTCTCGGGAGAGGCGGACGGCTCAAGGGCCTCGGCGCTGGGGTTGGCGGCCTTCTCGGTGGCGAGGCTCTGCACGGTGGGGGCCCGGGTGAACCA
>NZ_WHPN01000381.1 GCF_009735685.1 Streptomyces lycii
CCGGAGGGATCTCCGCGGGCGCGCCAGGCCGGGGCTCGGGCCGCGGCGCCTTGGTCGACCAGCCCCGCTCGAAGATCTCGTCGACGGCGTCCGGGGCCACGCCCGGCCCGGTGTCCCGCACCCGCAGCAGCAGTTCGTCCTCCGTGACCCGGGCGGTGACCGTCACCCGCGGCCGCACCGCCCGGGGCCCCGCCGAGCCCCCGTCCCCGGCCGCCGCGTCCACCGCGTTGTCGATCAGATTGCCCAGCACCGTCACCAGGTCGCGGGCCGGCAGCGCCGGGGGCAGCACCCCGTCGTCGATCCGGCTGTCCGGCGCCAGCACCAGCTCCACCCCGTGCTCGTTGGCCTGCGCCGCCTTGCCGAGCAGCAGCGCCGCCAGCACCGGCTCGGCGACCGCGGCGACGACCTGGTCGGTCAGCGCCTGCGCCAGCTCCAGCTCCGCGGTGGCGAACTCCACCGCCTCGTCCGCCCGCCCCAGCTCGATCAGCGAGACGACGGTGTGCAGCCGGTTCGCCGCCTCGTGGGCCTGCGAGCGGAGCGCCTCGGTGAAGCCGCGCACGGAGTCCAGCTCACCGGAGAGCGCCTGGAGCTGGGTGTGGTCGCGCAGGGTGACCACGGTGCCGCGCCGTTCACCGCCGGACACCGGCGAGGTGTTCACCACGACGACCCGTTCCGCGGTCAGGTGCAGCTCGTCGACGCGGGGCTCGGAGGACAGCAGGGCGCCGGTCAGCGGCGGCGGCAGGCCCAGGTCGGCCACGTTCCGCCCGACGGCGTCGGCGGGCAGCCCCAGCAGTTCCCGGCCGCCGTCGTTGACCAGGGCGACCCTGCGCTGTCCGTCCAGCATCAGCAGCCCCTCGCGTACGGCGTGCAGCGCCGCCTGGTGGTAGTCGTGCATACGGCTCAGCTCGGCCGCGTTCATGCCGCGCGTGTGGCGGCGCAGCCGGGCGTTGACCACGTAGGTGCCGAGGCCGCCCAGCAGCACGGCCGCCGCGGCCACCCCGGCGAGGACCGTCAGCTGGCCCCGCAGCTGGGCGCCGATCCGGTCGACCGTGATGCCCGCGCTGACGAGGCCGACGATCCGGTCCCCGTCCCGTACCGGGGTCACGACCCGCACGGACGGACCGAGCGTACCGGTGTAGGTCTCGGTGAAGGTCCGCCCCCGCAGGGCGGGCGCCGTGTGGCCCAGGAACTCCTCGCCGATCCGGTCGGGATCCGGGTGCGTCCAGCGGATCCGGTCGGGGCTCATGATGGTGACGAAATTGATCCGGGCGTCGCGCCGCACCCGCTCGGCGTACGGCTGGAGCGTGGCCGTCGGGTCGTCGCCGCGGATGGCGGCCGCCACGGACGGCGAGGCGGCGACGGCCCGCGCGGCGGCGGTGACCCGCTGCGCCGCGGCGCCCCGGGCCTGCCGCCCGTCCGTGAGGTACGTGAAGACGGCGCACCCGGCGACGACGACCGCGACCAGCACGACCTGCATCGCGAAGAGCTGGCCGGCCAGGCTGCGGGGGCGGGGGAGACGCATGGGCCCCAGTTTGCCCCTTTCGGCCGCCGGGGCCGAAAAGGTCTTGTGAACGTAATGAACGCAAGGGTGACCCCGGTCACGCGCTGGTGGATATTCGCCAGGATCGTCCAGGACGTGAGCCGCACGTAAGGGCCCGCTCGAAGCGCGCCCCGACGCTGGACCAGGACATACACGAGGAGGGCAGCCGTGGCTGCGCAGAACCCGGCGGAAGCCGGCCGGCCCAAGCGGGACAGAACGCACTACCTCTACATCGCCGTGATCGGCGCGGTGCTCGCGGGCATCTTCGTGGGGTTCGTCGCGCCCGGCGCCGCCACCGGGCTCAAGCCCCTCGGCACAGGCTTCGTCAACCTCATCAAGATGATGATCTCGCCGATCATCTTCTGCACGATCGTGCTGGGCGTCGGATCGGTCCGGAAGGCCGCGAAGGTCGGCGCGGTCGGCGGACTCGCGCTCGGCTACTTCATGGTCATGTCGACCGTGGCGCTGGGCATCGGCATCGTCGTCGGCAACGTCCTCCCGGGCGTCGAACTCGACCTCACCGAGGCCGCCCGCAGCGCGGGCGAGGCCCAGGCCGGTGCCGAGGCCGAGAGCACCGTGGAGTTCCTGGTCGGGATCATCCCGACCACCCTGGTGTCCGCGTTCACCGAGGGCGAGGTGCTGCAGACGCTGCTGGTCGCCCTGCTGGTCGGCTTCGCGCTGCAGGCCATGGGGTCCGCCGGTGAACCGGTGCTGCGGGGCATCGGCCACATCCAGCGGCTGGTCTTCCGTGTGCTCGCCATGATCATGTGGGCGGCCCCGGTCGGCGCGTTCGGCGCGATCGCGGCGGTCGTCGGCGAGACGGGCCTGGACGCCCTCAAGTCGCTCGCCGTCATCATGATCGGCTTCTACGCCACCTGCCTGGTGTTCGTGTTCGTCGTCCTCGGCACGCTGCTGCGGGTCGTCGCGGGCGTGAACATCTTCGCGCTGCTGAAGTACCTCGGCCGGGAGTTCCTGCTGATCCTCTCGACCTCGTCCTCGGAGTCGGCGCTGCCGCGCTCGATCGCGAAGATGGAGCACCTGGGCGTCAGCAAGCCGGTCGTCGGCATCACCATCCCGACCGGGTACTCCTTCAACCTCGACGGCACCGCGATCTATCTGACGATGGCCTCCCTGTTCATCGCCGAGGCGATGGGCAACCCGCTGGGCCTGGGCGAGCAGATCGGCCTGCTGCTGTTCATGATCATTGCGTCGAAGGGCGCGGCGGGCGTCACCGGTGCCGGCCTGGCGACCCTCGCGGGCGGCCTCCAGTCGCACCGTCCGGAACTGGTCGACGGCGTCGGCCTGATCGTCGGCATCGACCGCTTCATGAGCGAGGCCCGCGCCCTGACGAACTTCGCGGGCAACACGGTGGCCACCGTGCTCATCGGCACCTGGACGAAGGAGATCGACAAGGACCGGGTGGACGCGGTCCTCGCCGGCCGCCTCCCGTTCGACGAGGCGAACTTCGTGGACGATCACGCCGCGGCTCCGGCCGAGGCGGACATCCCGGAGCAGCCGGGCGGCGGCGAGAAGCAGCCCGCCGTGGTCTGACGCCTCCAGCACGGTTCGCCCGCCGGAAGGCGGGCACACGAAGACCATCCCCCGGACGCCCCTCCGACGGTTTCCCCTGGCCGCCGGAGGGGCGTCACCTTTTCCGCTCCGCGGCGGGCGGGCCGGGACCGGAGCGGCCGCACCCGCCGGGGCCGGCCGGTCCGGCGGGCTCCCGCCGGCTATCCGGCGGGCTCCGGGCGCACGGTGACGTACAGCCCCCGGACGCGGGTGCCGTCCGGCAGGTCCCAGGAGCCGGCGACGTGCCCGGCCGCGTCCGCCGGTACGGGATCCGCGCCGCCCGGGACGGGACGGAGCACCCGGTGCAGCCGGACGGCGGCACCGGGCACCGCGTGCAGCAGGGTGCCCTCCTGGTCGTCGGTGGCGGTGGCGGCACCCGGTTCCACGGGGGCGGGGAGGTCACCGGAGCAGGAGCGGGTGATGTCGTGATCGACGGTGTCGCTGTCGTTCCGGTGCTGGGGCCGGACCCGGCCGGCGATCAGGGCGAGCAGTTCGGCGACGAACACCGGGTCGTGCCCGGCGTCGTAGATCCAGCGCTGCCCCAGCACACCGTGCTGCATGGTGCCGAGCAGGGCCTGCTCCGCCCCGGCGAGCGGCGCACCACGATAGGCGAGCGGTGCCAGATAGCTGACCGGCTGCGGGCCGGACGTGTCGTTCACGACGATGAACTCGATCCCGACCTCGCCCGCCGGGTCGTCCAGCCGGAAGCCGCCGGCCGCGGCCAGCTCCGGTTCTCCCGCGCCGCCGCGATACCACGGCCGGCCGGGCAGCCAGGAGGTGAGCAGTTCGAGCTTGGTCGGCTTGATGGTGGTGTGGTGGATGACAGCCATACCGGCGATCCTCCTCCATCGCACCGACACCCGGCCATCCCGGGGCCGCGGACCGGCCCTCGGCAACCGGACCGCCCGCGGGCCGGACGACTCGCCCGTACCGTTCCGAGGGCATCCGCTCCCCGGCCTGAGACGATCAGGGACCGTTCGAACGAAGGCAAGAGGTGGGGAACATGATGGCTCTGGTGCTGCTCGGCATCGTGGCGCTCGTCGCGGGCGGATGCGCCTGTGTGGTCTGGGCGGAGCGCGGCGGGCCCCGCTGGGCCCGCGTCGTGGCGACCGTGACGCTCGCCGCCGGAGAACTGCTGCGCGGCTCCGGGAAGAACCGCCGCGGCCTCAACAGGTCCAACGGGGACGGTGATTAGCCAACGGCACGGGGACCGGCGGCACGCCCCGGGCGGCGTCCGGCTCCGGGTCCGCCCGCCGGTCGCGCGCCGGTCAGGCGTGGTCGCGGACCGTGCGGGTGGTGAAGGCCGACCACGCCGCGGGTGACACGGTGAGCGGCGGCCGCCGGGTGTCCTCGAATCCCGGATCAGCACGGCCTCGGGCTGTACGGCGACCTCGACGCAGTTGTCGCCGCCACTGCCGCTGTAGCTGCTTTTGAACCAGTCGCGTTCAGCGGTGCTCGTAGGTCTCCTCGCATCTGTCTCAGCAGGCCCACTGTGGCTTGGTGGCTCAGAGTCTGTGAGCGCATCCTGCCATAGCGCTGAAGCATGGGACCGACTGCTTTCGAGTCACTGATGAGGGCGCTGCTGTCGTGCGCCTCGACGTACGCGACCCACTGGTGACGAGGAGTTTCAGCGAGATACATCTGCCCGTCGAAGCCGAAGTGGTCCTCCGGTCGCAGAGGCATGACCTGGATTTCGACGTTGCGGCGCTGCCCTTGTTCCAGGAGGTGATCGATGAGACTTCGAGTCACTTCGTCACCGCCCAGGCGCCGCTCAAGGAGAGTCTGTTCGAGCATGAAGCAGAACGTTGTGTTCGGCCGTTGGGTCAGTAGCTTCTGCCGGTCGAGCCGGGCGGTGACCTGTTGTTCGAGCTGCTCCTCCGACATGGGCGGCAATCGACGTTCGAAGACCGCTCGGATGTAGGGCTCGGGCTGCAACAGACCGGGCACCACCCGGCATTCGTACGCGTACAACGAAACAGCGTCCTCCTCGATCCCCGCCCACTGCAAGAACCACGACGCCAGCCCCACCTTCCGGGTCACACTCCGCGCCGCTGCCGCGAGCACCCGGGCCGCCGGGATGCCCAGGACCTCCTCCGAACGGTCGATCAGATCCCGGGGCGGGTACCGCTTGCCCTGTTCGATCTTGGCGACGTACGGAGCCGAGTAGCGCACCCGGGGCGCGAACTCCTCCTGGGTGAGGCGCGCTTCCTCGCGCAGCGCCTTCGGGACCGCGCCGAAGGTCCTGAGGCTGTCCGAGGTCTCCGGTTCACCGGCCGGGCAGGTGCCTCCGCTGCCTCCGCCTCCGTTGCCCGCAACCATTCCGGTCCCCGCCCTCCGTGCCCGTGCTGTCCCGTACGTGATCGGCCACGCACCGTCCCGCCCTGTCTACCCAGTGTCACCGACCCGGTCCAGCGGGTGAGCCGATACAACGGAATCTGTATCCGCGGCATCCCTCCCGAACTGCGGTTTCGCCCCGCGAGGCTGGCCGCATGACCGCACCACGCACCGAAGTGCCCGTCACCGTACGCACGTTCGCGCACCGTTTCTCCGCGACCCGGCGCGGCGCGCGCCTCGCCCGGCTGCTCGCCGGGCATCAGCTCGCGGACTGGGATCTGCGCCGCGGCACCCATGCCTTCGACACCGTCACGCTCGTCGTCGCGGAACTCGCCGCCAACGCCGTGCTGCACGGCCGCGTCCCGGGCCGCGACTGCGCCCTGCGGCTCGCCTACGACACCGGGGCCGCCACCGTCCGGGTCGAGGTGTCCGACACCAGCCCCGCCCTCCCCGTGCCCGGCAACCCGGCCCGGGAGGACGACCACGGGCGCGGCCTCGCCCTCGTCGAGGCGGTCGCCGGCTGGGGCGTCCAGGACCGCACCGGGCCCGGGAAAACGGTGTGGGCGGAGTGCGTCGTGGGACCGCTCGGGGAAGCGAGCGCCGTACAGCGTGGTCAGTGGGACGGCAGAAGCTGACACCGCGCGCCGGACGACCGCCGGGGGTCGGCGGGCAAGCTCAGGCGCCCGGGGCAAGGGCGGTCGAACCCAGAAGCCCGAGCGGGCCCCCGCAGGCCCGGCCTCAGCGACGCGCCCGGCCGCCCAGTCGGATGTCCTGGTTCCAGGCCCTGCTACGGCCAGTTTTCGGGTCCGTCTTGCAGGCAGTGGCGTAGCAGCGCCAGAACCAGACCCCGTTGCTGCGGCGCCGGATCTCGATGTCCGCCCCTCCGCACCGGCCGCACTTCGGCGGCCGGGCGAACTGCTCGGCGTGTTCGTGCTCCAGCAGCTTGCGGGCGAAGCGCGCGCCGCGCATCGTCAGCATCACCTCGCGGGTCCAGCTCTGCGACAGCGCGTTGAGGCTGCCGAGCATTACCGTCCGCTCGTCGATCACCACAATTTTCTGATGCATGACATTGACGGGGACGACCGTGTGCACGATGGCCCGCAGGTCGGTGATGAGCTCCTGGTTCCTGCGCTGGAGCTGGTCGGTGGCGTCGCGGAGGAAAACCGTGACCCGCACCCCTCGGCGTACCGCGTCCCGAAGCTCAGGGAGGACGGCGCGGACCCGCTTGGCCACCCATGGCGCCCACAGCCAGATGGAAGTGCGCGCGGCGCGGAGCCCGTCCACGAAAGCCTCGTAGAAGGCGCGCTCGTCGTGGACGTCCGTCACTTTGACATGCCGGCTCAGGACGTCGGCCAGTTCCGTGCCGAATGGGCCGAGTCTGACGCCGGGCGTGCTCGGGGGTGTGATCAAATCCTTCGCACGGAGGACTCGTACGCCTGGCGTGCCGATCATCCCCGCCACCTGCGCCAGCGCCGTACCGCGCCTCGCCCTGGAGACGCGCTGCGCGCTGCCGATGATGTACAGCCGCGTCTGCACCCGCGTGACCGCGACATTGAGCAGCCGTACGCCTTCGCGCTGCCAGTCGTTGGCGTCCGGCTGCCGGTGTGCCATCGCCATCCACAGCTCGCGGCTGTTGGCGCCCTCCACGGTGTCAAAGATGACGACGGGGAACTCCCGGCCCTGGAAGCGGTGCGCCGTGCCGACCTCGGCCAGTGGCCGTCCGGTGCTGCCTTCGACGTCCCGCAGGGCTTCAAGGGTGGCTTCCGCCTGCACCCCGTAGGGCGTGACGATGCCCGCCTCCTCACCCTTGTCGTGGTGGTGGTCGACCAGGGCCCGGGAGATCAGCGAGCCCGCGGGCCACCATCCCTTGCGGCTGCCGGTCAGGTGGGCCCTCGCCAGTTCGTGCAGGCCGTCCGTGTCGACGAAGACGATTTCGGGGTCGTCGTCGGACGGTGTCCGGGCTGAAGCGTGGTTGCTGCCGCGCAGCATTCCGCCGTACGCCAGCTCGTTGGCGAGCCGCATGACGGCGGGGCCGAAGCGGTGCTGCTCGATCAGGGTGACGCAGGCCGGATGGCGTGCGGCCTGGGCCGGTTCGGTGATCCCGCAGTGCCGGAAGACGTCGGGCAGGAGCCACCGTTTGACGTCGGGCCGGTCCGAATCCTTGAGGTCGCGGGGGATGACAGCACCGAGCTGCATGAAGTCCCCGAGCAGGACGGCCGCACGGGAGGCTTTCCCGGCGGCGAGAAGGACTTCGGGCAGGGTGGCCGAGCCGGCCTCGTCGACCAGGACGACGTCGTACGGGCCCTGGAAGACGGCCTTGTTGGTGCGGAACCGCGCGAGCGTCGTGGCCACCAGCCCGGCGTTCTTGATGATCTCGCCCTGGGCGTTGCGGGCGAGCCGCTCGTACTCCTCCTGGACAGCCTTGAACCGCTTCTCCAACTCGGGGCGGCGCTTCCGGTCTGCGGCCACGAGTGGCCGTATCCGCTCGGCCTGGGCGTGGCGCTCCGGCCAGCCCTTGCGCTGGGCATCCGTGGCCAAGGCATCGGCCTTTTCCGCGCGCTTCAGAGCGCGGTCGAGGGCGGTGACCATGCGCCCGCAGGACTGCGCGTGCATCTCCGCGGACTCCAGGGCTGTCCGGGCGGACCGGAGTGCTGCGTCGTATCCCTGGATCTCCTCGCGGGTGCAGGAGATGTGAGGGGTCAGCTCGGCCAGCCGTGCTTCGAGCGTGGTGTGGTGGGAGTTCGCGACGGCCCGTGCGCTCACCGCCTCCTGACGCGCGCGAACGGCACGCTGCTCCGCCTCGCCCAGCTTCGCCCGGATGCCGTCCTGCCGCTCGCGGCTGCGCCATCGGGCCAGGGCACCCTTGCCCTCGAACTGCCGCAGCTCCGAGAGCAGCTCCTGTACGCGGTCGTCGGCCAGCAGGGCGTCGGCCTCTCTCCGTTCCGCCGCCTTCCGGACGGAAGCCTGTTCCGCCCGCAGCTCGTCCACTTGACGCCACAGCCTGCGCGCGGGCTCCACCGCTGCCACCCGCGCGTCGGCGTGCCGCACTGCCGTCTCCGCGTCGCCCAGAGTCTCGGCCGCCTCGGCTTCCCGCGCCTTGGCCGCTGCCGCCCGCGATCGAGCGGTGGCCAGACCCTGGCCCGGAGCCCGCAGCAGTTTCAGCGCGGCGAAGTACGCAGAGGAGTCGAACCCTGTGAGTGACGTCTCCAGCGCCGCCAGCTCCGCGGCGCGGGCACGGAGCGCCACGAGTTCGCTCTCGATCCCGCGGCGGCGGTCCGCGGTCTCCGCCAGCCGCTCCCGCACCATGAGCGGTAGGGACACCTCGGGGTTGTCGGCCACCTCCTTGAGCTGCGGGGGGCCGACCCTGACGATGTCCCCGGGGCCGTGCCGCTTTTCCTTGACCACGCCGAGCAGGGCGTTGTCCACGGCGACATTGGTGGCGGACACCAGCAGCACCCGCTTGCCGCCGCCGATCAAATCACCGATGGCTCGTTTGAGAACCGTCGTCTTGCCCGTGCCCGGCGGGCCCCACACGAGGTGGACACCCCTGCCCAGACAAGCGCGGTACGCCTCGTGCTGGGCAGGGTGGAATCCGGGCGGCTCGGGCGCCGGCGAGAACTCCCCGCCGATCCTCCCCGCGGCCAGGGCCGCGGCGAGCGGTGCCTCGCCGAGGCTGTTGATGCCGTCGCGGAGCGCTTCGATCAGAAACGTCGGCGGCTGTTTCAGCATCCACAGGTGCGGGTCCGCGACATCGGCGAACTCCGCGACCTTCAGAGTCAGCAAGGAGCCGTTCTGCACCGTCTCCGAGACGGACAACCCCTCCGTCTCGATGCCGTCCGGCTCGGGCCCTGCCAGCTTCAGGCTGTCGAGCTGGTCGGGGCCGATGTCCGAGCCCCGCAGATCGACCGCGTATCCGCCCGGCCCGCCGGCCCGTATCGCCCGTCCGATCCGTTGCCAACGCGGGGTCCTGCCCGCACCGCCTTCGCTCGCGATCCACTCGTCCAGTGCCGCAGCGATCTCCTCGCGCCACCCCACCTGCCGCCGCCCCCTTGTCGGATCCCCGGGCCAGCACACTACCCACCGGGCACCGAGCGTTACCCACACAGCACGGTGCGATGCGCTGGCCGGCGCTTTCACGAAGCGGGCTGTCCGACGGGTGGCCAGGTGAGCGAAAAATGCATCTGAGCAGCAATCATGAGGATTATCGCTGGTCACAGCCACTCGTTGACGGCTGCGCGGCAAGGCGCAAAGTGCACCATCGGCACACGGCTCAGTGGCCGTGGTAGAGGCGGTGCATGTCGACGAGTTGGACGCCGCGGTCGCGCTCTGCGATCCGGCGCAGCTCGTCGGTGAAGCCCGCGCCGCTGAAGCACATGAGCCGCGGCTCTCGGCCGGGAGCTCCGGTGCGCGTCGCCAAGAGCCCGCGGATGTGCTCAAGGCGGCGCAGGTGGCCGATTCCCATGGTGTCGTTCCACTTGGCTTCACCGATCGCCAGCAGCACCTCGTGCTCCGGACCGTCGGCCGAGTCGTCGCGGCCGAACACGGCCACGTCCACCTCGTGCCCGGTCTTGGCGGCCGGGTCGCTCACCGTACCGGCAGCGACCCGGGCGGGGTGACCGCCGTGCGTGCCGGGGGACGCGTGCCAGCGGGCCCATTCGCGGCAGAGCGTTTTGAAGTGCGGACCGAGGACCTTGCTCCGGAAGGTGGCCTGGGCGCGGCTCCAGACCGCGGCTGCGCGGCCCGGGCGTTCCAGATCGCCCCAGTTGGGGCGCATCACGGCGTGGTAGAAGGTCAGCAGCGGCTCGGCGATGCGGTAGGCGGAGCGGTTGCGGCGGAACGCGTCCGCTTCGTGGCGGATGAGACCGACGTCCTCCAGCACGTGCAGAGGGTGGGCGAGGTCGGTGGACTTGCGGCCCAGATAGTCGGCGATACCACCGCGTGAGGCGTTGCCGGAGGCGATGGCCGCCAGTACGGAGTGGTACAGCGCTGTGTCGTGGAGTTCCGGCTCCTCGGCGAGCAGGTAACGGGCTTCGCGGAACAGCGGCCGGCCCGGGTTCAGGACCGCCCGGACGATCCAGTCGTCGAAATCGTCCCGGTCAGCGGGGGTGTCGCCCTGCGTGAATTCACGGCGATAGGCGGGAGTACCTCCCACGACGGCGTGTGTGAGGGCGGCGGTGCACGGGTCGGCGATGTCCCAGAACTGCCCGGCCAGACGGTAGTCAAGCGTGGGGACGACGAGTTCCAGTCCGGCCCGGCCGCGCAGCGGAGCGTTGCCGGAGAGGAGCCGGCCCATGAAGGACAGCGCCGAACCGCAGAGGAGGAGGCGTACGGGAGTGTTGTCCCGGCGGGCGGCCGGGTCGAGGCCACGCTGGATGATGGACGGCAGCGCGGGCGACGCCTTGGCGAGGAAGGGAAACTCGTCGATGACGGCGACAACCGGGCCGTCGGTGGCGATGCGCAGGAGCCGGGTGATCGCCTCGTCCCAGTGGGCGAACCGGAAGGGAGCCGGTTCACCGCAGTGGTCGGCGAGGGCCGCTCCGAACTGACGGAGGGCGTCAGCCTCCGTGGTCTCCGTGGCGGTGAACATGAAGCCGCCGGAGGCTCGCGTTGCCGCGTCGAGCAGGAAGGTCTTGCCTTGGCGGCGGCGCCCGGACACCACGCCCAGGGTGGCTTCGGGGCCGGAGTAGCGGGAGAACCGGGTGAGCTCGGACCACTCGAAATCCCGGTCGAACATCTCCGCAGGCTTGTCCATCGCACCTCCCTCTTGTATAGGTGCAGCTATTATAACTCCACCTATACAAGAATTTCGCCCCGTCCTCCCTGCCCTGACCTGCGAGGGATCAACGGTTGACGGACTGCACTTCTCCGACCGTGAGCTCCGTCGTCGTGCCGTAGCTGCCGGAGGGCAGCTCGCCGCTGGTGCCGTCGGAGCTGGTCCAGCTGACGTCCCAGGTGACCGTCGCCTTGAACGGGTACGGCTCACCGGACGAGGACGCCCGCAGATAGGTGAGGCCGCACGGCGGGTCCTCGTTGCCGGCCTTCTTCGTGTAGGGCTTGCCGATGCTGCCGTCGCCGTTGACCTCGCACTCGCCGGAGGCCGGGTGGAGCTCGGCGTCCTCGGTGCCCGGTTCGAGCTTGAGGGACACCGGGGTCGCGGTCGTCGTCGCCGACAGGTCGAGTTCTGGCACGGACGCCGTGACGGACACCGGCCGGAACGTCGACTCGTCCAGCCAGGCCCAGGTCGGAAGGTTGACGACGTGCTTGCCGTCGGCGTCCGGGCTGAGGGAGATGTCGGTGTCCGGGACGCGGAGCTGCGCGTAGGCCAGGCCGGAGAGGATCTCGCCGTCGACGGCCTGCTCGTGCTCGGGCCGTTCTTCGTTGGCGGCCCAGAAGCCCGGGTTCTCGAAACACTCGGTGGTGTCGCCCTCGACGTCCGGGTCGGAGTTGAACACGGCGGTCCACCACATGCCCTCGCCGGTCTTGTCGAGGTTCCAGTCCTTGTACGGCTTGCCGCGCTCGTACTTGTCGTACATCTCCTCGACCCACGCCTCGTCGTTCACGATGGGCAGGCGCTCCTCGGCCCAGAGTTTCCTGAACTCCTCCGGCGTGTGCGTCGGCGCGAACCAGCAGGCGGGCGGCTTCCAGTTGGTCACGGGGGTGACGGGACCGACCGTTTCTCCCTTGCCGTTCTTCGAGTGGTCGTAGCGGATGCCGTCGACCTCGGCGGAGATCGTCTGCTCCGACTCGTTGTGGTCGCCCGAAGTCTCGGACGATTGTTCATCGCCGCCGCCGGGCACTTGGCGTGAGCCCCGGCAGGCATCAGCAGCAGGACCGCGGCTGCCGAAGCGACGGCGGAGGTCTTGACGATGCTCCTCGGGACCGTCACGGCTGGCATGCTTCGGCTCCCCGTTCCGTGCGCATGTGGCTGGTCTGCCACACTCCGTCGGCGTTCTTCTTCTGCCGGGCGACGTAGCGGACGTACGAAGTCTTCCTGACCGGGGTCTTCAGAACCTTCCCGCTGTCGCGCTCCTTCGCGAACCCCTTGCTTTCGTCGCCGCAGTACGTCACCACGGCCGTCTTGTCGTCGTCGAACGACACTTCCCGGTCGTAGTAACGGAAGGTGCCCGTCAGCGAGTAGCCCTCGTCCTTGTACCACTTGATGGACTTCTGGGCGGAAGCCTGTGCCACGCGATGCGAGTAGAAGAGGACCGCCGGCGAGTCGGGGTCGGCGTTGACGATCGCCGCGTCCATGGCACGGATGCGCTCGGCGCTGTCCGCCAGGACGGCGTCCTTCACCGGGTCACCCGTCTTGGTGTCCTCGAAGACGAGCTGGATGTCCTCCGGGAGTTCGATCTTCGGGCGGTCCCTGCCCGGTGACGAGGCGGAGGCCGAAGCGGACGGGCTGGAGTCCGCTCCCTCGATCTTGCCCGAGTCGCCGGATTCTCCGCTGCCGCACGCGGTCAGAAGGACGGCCGCGCAAGCGCCGGCCGCGGCCGCCGAGAGGGTCTTCTTCACGTTGTCCGCTCCCCGTGGGTGGTGCTCAACTGGTCACTGGTAGTCGCGGGTAACCATCTTGGCATCCACGCCGGATGCCTCGATACGGGGCCGTGCACCGGGCGCCGGGCCCCGGCCGGGGCGCCGGCCCTTCCTCCCGGTGGGCCGCAGCATTTCGGAAATGCTGCGGTGACCGTTGACAACCACCGTGCCGAGCCCGACCGTTGTGCCGCTTCCAGTCAGGCGTGGCATGCGCATGGCAGGCCTGGCCTCGTCGATGAACGCCGACGGCGGTACGTACACGCTCCTGGAGTCCACCCGGATGACCAACGCACCGTCGGTGGAGGGCACCAAGACCTTCCAGCAGTACTGGAGCGTCCGGACCAGCCACCGGTCCAGCGGCACCATCAACACCGGCACCCACTTCGACGCCTGGCAGCGGGCCGGGATGCAGCTGGGATCCTTCAACTACTACGTGATCATGGCCACCGAGGGCTACCAGAGCTTGGGCAGCTCCAACATCAGGCTCAACAGCGGAAGCACCGATCCGGACCCGGAGCCGGACGAGACCACTCCGCCTCCCGGGAGAGGCGCCTGCACCGCCAAGTACGCCACCACCAGCCAGTGGAACGGCGGCTACAACGGTGAGGT
>NZ_WHPN01000382.1 GCF_009735685.1 Streptomyces lycii
GGAGCGGTGTCTTCCGAGACCTGGGCCGGGGCGGCGGGCGCTGCCGCCCCGGCGGCGCCGTCCGTCTCCGGCTGTCCCTCGGCGTCCCGGGGCCGCGATACCTGCTCCGTGGCCTGCTCCCCCGGCTGTTCCGCGGCCGCGTTTCCGGCGGAGTCCCGCGCGGACCGCGCCTGCTGTGCGGACTGTACGGACTGTGCGGTTCCGGGCTCGGGGGCGTCCTGCTGGACCCCGCTGTCGCCGACGGCCGTACCGTCCGGCTGCTGCTCCCCGGCGGCACCGGCGTGCGCGGTGCCCTCCTCGGCCGCCGCCGCGCCGGTGCCGCCGCGCGCGGCCGCCTCGTGCCCGGCTTCCGGTTCCGGGGCGCCCGCCTCCTCGTTCCCGGCGTCCTGATCCGGTGCGCCCGCCTCCGGGGTCGCCGGTTTGCGGCGCCTGCCCCGCGGCGTGGCCGGACGCTGCTCGGCCGCCGGTGCGGAAGCGGTGCCGTCAGTCTCCGCGGTTTCGGCCGTGGTCGTCCCTTCTTCTCCCGGCGCTCGGCCGGACCGCCGGTCGACACCGTTCACGGGTCCGCCGATCACTGCGGCCTCACCCGTGCCGTCCTCGACGGCCGCCTGCTGTGCGGGCTCGTCGCTGAACGCGGCCTGCACCGCGCGGCGACGGCGCCCGCGGGCGCCCGCCGGGGACCGCGGCTTCTCCGCGGCCGTGCCCTCGGCTTCCGGGGCTCCGGGGTTCCGGGCGGCCCTCCGCCGCGTGCCGGTGCCGTCGGTCCGGCCCTCCGTCCCAGCGGGCTCGGAGGCCGCGGCGGCGCTCGCTTCGCCTTCCGGCACGGAGCTTCCGGCTTCCGGTACGGAGCCTGCGCCCTCCGGTACGGAGCCCCCGGCGGGCCCCGCGTCGCCGGTCGTCCCGGCGGGCGTCGCCGCCCCGTCGGCCACGACGGCCGCGGTGTTCCCGTCCTCGGCGCCCGAGGGCGCCCGCGTGCCGTCCTCCGGAGCGGCGGTCGCCGACTGCTCCGCGGCTCCGGGCGCCTGCTGGTCCGGCAGCGCGGCCACGGCGGTGTCCGGTGCGTCCGCGTCGGCCGCCCCGTTGTCGCCGGGCCGGGGGTCCGTGTTCCCTGCGGCCGCCGGTGCCGCGGCGTCCGGGTCTCCGGCCGTCTCGTCCGCCGCGCTCTCCCCGTGCACACCGGTCTCGGGCGCGCCGATCTCACGGGTGCCGGTCTCAGGCGTGCCGGTCTCAGCGGTGCCGGTCTCAGCGGTGCCGGTCTCAGCGGTGCCGGTCTCAGCGGTGCCGGTCTCGGGTGTGCTGCCCGGGCCGCCGGTCACGCCGGTGCTCTCGGCCGCACCGGCAGCCGGTGCCTCCCCGCCGGGCGACGGCGGCACCTCTCCCCCGGTCCCGGCGGCGGGGAGCCGGTGTCCGGCCGCGGCCTCCGCATTTCCGTCACCGGCCGTCGGCTGCGCGCCGGTCGCGGCGCCGGCTCCGGGCTGCGGCGGTGCGGCCGCGGTGTCGGTGTCGGCGCCGGTGTCGGCACCGGTGTCGGCGCCGGTGGGCTGCGGCGGTGCCGCGGTGGCCGGTTCCGCCGCCGGATCCTGGGCCCGGCCGTCGGCGGCAGCCTGCGGTGCCTCTCCGGTGCCGTCCGGCTGCGGTCCCTGCTGCCCGGCGGCTGCTCCGGCGGCCGGAGACCCGGACCGCGGATGACCGGGCTCTTCGTCGGTGGTGGCGGGCGCGGCGGCCTGTGCCGGGTCCGCCGGTACGGCCGGGGCTTCCCGGTCCGGGGCGGCCTGCCGCTCGCCCTGTCCGGCGCCCTGCTCCCCGGTTCCGGTGGCCGCCCCCGCGCCGCCCGGCGCGGGCTGCGCGGCGCCGGTGCCGTTCCCGGAGCCCGGGGCGGTGGGCGCGGTGGTCCCGGTGGCGCCGGCCGGTTCCGTCGCGGGCGCCTCCCCGGTGTCCGGTGCCGTGGGCAGGACGGGGGTTGCCGTGCCCGCCGCCGCCTCCGGGGCAGCCGGGGTCGCGGCCGCCGCCGGGGCAGCCGCACCGGCGCCCCAGTACGTCGTCCGTGCCGGGATCTCGCCGAGCTGCGGTCCGGGCAGATTCGCCGCGGGCTGCCCGGCGTACGGCGGTACGGCGAAGGGTGCCCCGGCCGTCTCGTCGCCCGGGCCGGGGACGACGGGCGGAGCGGTCTCCCGCGTCTTTGCGACGGCAGGCTCCGCGGCGGCGGCCGCCTCCGGAGCAACAGCCTCCGGGGCAACAGCCGCCTCCGGGGCGGGGGATTCCGGCGTGCCGGGCTGCCCGGGACCGGGCTCCCCGGCGCCCTGCTGGGGCACGCCGTGCTCCGGCGCGTCCGGTTCCGCGGCGGCGGGCCGGGCCGGGCGCCGGGCGGGTGTCCCCGCCGGGCCCCGGTCGGCGAGCGAACGCACGACACCGCCCGTCGACTCGGGCACGGGCGGGCCCATGTGCAGCGGACGGCGGGCCGGTGCGGGCTGCTGCACGGGCTGGGCCTGCCGCCCGCCGGTCCGCTGTGCCTCCGCCTGCGCCGCGGCCTGTCCGGCGGCCGGCTGCCCGGCCGAGGAGTCCCCGGCCGCCGGCTGCTCGGTCGCGGGCCGCGGGATGTGAACGGTTCCGTGGTCCGCCGGGGCCGCGTAGCCGGGCATGTTCCCGGGCGCCCGGCCCGTTCCGCCCGGGCCCGGCGTGCCGTAACCCGCGCCGTCGTACCCGGTGCTGTCGTGACCGGCGCCGGGCTGCGGCATGGCGTCGTGGCCGCCGGTGCCCTGGACCGGATAGCCCTGGTCCAGCGGGCCGGAGGGCTGTCCCGGGACCGACGTGTGCGGGGAGGGCGCCGGGGCCGCCGCACCGAACTGCGGGCCGCCGGGCGCCGGTTCGGCCTCCGGCATGGGGCCCGGCACGGTCCCGGCCGCGGGCTGCTCGCTCCAGGCGCCGTGGGTGCCGGGCATCAGCAGCAGGTCGTCCTCCTCGGCGGGGAGCATGGCCGGCTGCGGGTAGGCCGGGTCCTGCGGATAGCCGTGCGCGTGGCCGGCGTGTACGAAGTGCGGGTGGTGGTCCGAGGGGCCGGTGCCTGCGGGGTGCGTGGAATCCGCGTACCGCGGTGTCTCCTGCTGTCCGCCTGCGTACTCCGGCAGCCCCTCGCCGGGGATCTGGCCGGTGTCAGTCATGCGTACCCCTCGCCCATCGGTAGTGCTCCTTCAACCGGTCGTCCGGCGCGCCCGGCCGCGACGCGGTGGCCGCCCACCGGGACAACGAGCGTGCCCGCCGGGCGGCACGTCACGCGTCCACGAAAGCGCCCTTACCCGCTCGAATCCACCAGACCGTTCCGGGCATTGACGAACGAAGTGCCGAACACCGCGCTGCGTGACAGCTACGTGACAACAGTCCGCCAGCCTACCTGGCGCGACAGCCGCACAGGTCACGGGGAGAGAAGCTCAGAAGGGTCGCCCGACCCGGTGGCCGCAGAGGAAAAAGGCCACCGCACGCTGCTTTTCCGTCCACCCGGCGGAGTTCGACGTGTCCAAATCCACAGCCTGGATCAGCGAACACTCGACGCCGTATCCGGCCTCGGCCAGGGCCCGTCCGACGGCCTCCGCCTCGTCGCGGGTGGCCGCGTGGGTGACGATCCGTTCCGGCCTGCGCGCCGCGCAGGCGGCGATCACGGGCACGCCCCCGCCGCCGACCCGTACGGTGTCCGGTTCGGGCAGGTCTTCGAGGATGTGCGGGGCGGTGCCCTGGACGACCTGGAGCTGTACGCCGTGCCGCCGCGCGGCGGCGGCGGTGCGTTCGCAGGCTTCGGGGTCGCGGTCCACGGCGATGACGGCCGCGCCGAACCGGGCCGTCTCGACGGAGGCTGCGCCGCTGCCCGCGCCGATGTCCCAGACCAGGTCGCCGACGCGGGGGCCCAGCCGGGCGAGTTGGGCGGCGCGCAGCTGCCCCGTCTCGGCCTCGGTGAACGGGCCGCCGTGCTCGTGCGGGGACAGCGCCCAGCCGCGTGGCGCGGACGGGCCGGCGCCGGGCTCGCCCCCGGCGATCCAGGCGGTGCCCTGTTCGACGGGCGCCCGGAAACCGCCGATGGAGATGACGACGTTGGGGTCGCGCCAGGTGTGGTCGGCGACCTTGTCGGAGGTGAGGACGGTGACCTGCTCCTGGTCCGTGCCCAGGGCCTCGCAGATGACGAACGTGCGGTGCACCGGCCCGAGCAGCAGCGCGAGTTCGGCGGGCCCGGCGCCGGGCGAGGTGAGGACGGCGACCTTGGTGTGCGCGCGGCAGACGTTGACCGCGCGGCGCAGGTCACGGCTGTGCGCGGTGACGATACGGGCGTCGTCCCAGGGCATCCCGGCGCGGGCGAAGGCAGCGGCGACGGACGAGACCGCGGGGACGACCTCGACCTCCAGGCCGTGCTCCGGCGCGCGCAGGGTGCGGACGACTCCGAAGAACCCGGGGTCGCCGTCGGCGAGGACGACGGCGGTGCCGCGGTGTCCCACGATGCGGCGGGCGGCGAGGGCGACGCTGCCGAGCCTGATCCGCTCGGCGGCCGGGGGGACTTCGGGCAGGGCCAGGTGGTGCGCGGCTCCGGCCACGAGGGTGGCCGCGCCGAGTGCGGAACGGGCCGCGTCGGTCAGCGGCGAACCGTCCCATCCGATCACCGTGACCCGGTCGGCCATCGTCGTCTGTCTCCTGGGCAGTTCTGGTCTCGTCGCGCGTGTCGGTGGCTCGCGGTGCGGAGCGTCGCCCGCGGTGCGGTGGCGCCGGGCGCGCGGCGCGGCGCGGGCACGGTGAGGGTACCCCGCCTGGTCCGGACCGGCGCCCGCGGGGACCCCGGCGGGCCACCCGGGTGTCAGTTCCAGTCGGCGTAGGCGCCGCGGCCGCCGCCTGCGGCGGATTCCTCCGCGAGGTCGTCGAGGTCCTCCGGGAGGAGGCTCCAGACGATCAGGTCGGTCCGGATGTCGGCCCAGCCACCGTCCTCGGTTCTGGTGCGGGCTATCCAGGCGTTGCGCAGCACGCCCTCGCTGATGCACCCGGTCTTCTGGGCGACCTGCTGGGAGGCGGTGTTGTCGGCGGCCGTGCGCAGTTCCAGGCGTTCGAATCCCTGGTGCTGGAAGAGCCACTGGGCGACGGCCCGCAGGCCTTCCGAGGCGTAGCCCTCGCCGCGGGCCCAGGGGGCGGTGACGTAGCCGACCTCGGCGGAGCGGCAGCGCCAGTTGGTGTTCCGCAGGTGGACGCTGCCGACCAGCCGCTGGGTGAGGAACTCGGTCACGGCGAAGACGATGCCGCGGCCCTCGGTGCGCTCGGCGGGGGCGGCCCGGGTGGCCCACTCGCGGGCGTGGTGGACGGTGTACGGCTGGGGGACGGAGGTCCATGCGATGACCAGCTCGTCGTTCATCATGTCCGCGAGGGCGGGCACGTCTCCCTCCTCGAACGGCCGCAGCACCAGCCGGTCGGTGCTGATCGTGATGTCCGGGAAAGTGGGTGTCATGCGCCGCTCCGGTTCGGGAATTCCAGCTGGACAGCCCAGCATGCAGCATGCGGACGGGGTGGCGCAGCGCCGGGTGGGCGTGCCTCAGGCCCCGCCGGGACGGGGCCTGAGGCTACGCGATCCGCGGTGCGGACGCGGGGTTCAGGAGCCGACGGGGCCGAAGGCGGGCAGGATGGAGCCCTCGAACCTGTCCTGGATGAACTTCTCGACCGGGTCCGAGTTGAGCAGCTTCGCGAGCTTCTTGACGCGCGGGTCGTCCTCGTTGCCCTTCTTCACGGCGAGGAAGTTGGCGTACGGGTTGTTCTCGGCCTTCTCCAGGACGATGGCGTCCTTGGCGGGCTTCAGGTCGGCGCCGATCGCGTAGTTGCCGTTGACCACGGCGGCGTCGACGTCGGCGAGCCGGGTCGGGATCTGGGCGGCCTCCAGCTCCTTGAACCGGAGCCCCTTGTCGTCCTCGATGTCGGCGAGGGTGGCCTCGCTGCCCACGCCGTCCTTGAGTTCGATGGCGCCGTTGTCGGCGAGGAGCTTGAGGGCGCGGCCCTCGTTGGTGGCGTCGTCGGGGAGCGCGACGGTGCTGCCGGGCTCGAGGCCGGAGACGGCGTCGAGCTTCTCGGAGTAGAGGCCCAGGGGCTCCAGCTCGACGTTCACGACGGGCACGATGTCGGTGCCCTTCTGCTCGTTGAAGTCGTCGAGGTAGGGCTTGTGCTGGAAGAAGTTGGCGTCGACCTCGCCGCTCTGGGTGGCGGTGTTCGGCAGGACGTAGTCGTCGAACTCCCGCACCTCCAGTTCGAGGCCGGCGTCCTTCGCCAGGTTGTCCCGGACGTAGTTGAGGATGTCGCCGTGCGGGGTCGGGGTGGCGGCCACGGTCAGGGGCGCGTCGGTGCCCCCGGACGAACCGGCGCCGGATCCGGCGTCGGAGGGGGCGCTGCAGGCGCCGAGGCCGAGGGTGGCGGCGGCCGCGACGGCGGCGGAGAGCTTCACGGAAGTGCGCACGAAGAGTGCCCTTTCTCAAGAATGCCGCAGCGTGCTGCGGAGGTGGTTCCGCCCGGCGAAGGGTCCGGGCTCGGTGGTGCGGCGGGCGCCGTGTCCGGCGGTGCCGGGCGCTGTCAGGCGGATTCCGGCACGGCCGGCGCGGGGCGGCCGCGCAGCAGGCGCGTCGCGGGCGCGGCCTCGGACCGGCCGCGGCGGGCGAGGGCCCGTACGGCGAGGTCGCCGGCCAGCTGGACGACGCTGACGAGGACGATCAGCAGCACCACGGTGATGATCATCAGATTGGTCTCGAAGCGCTGGTAGCCGTAGGTCTTGGCGAGGTTGCCGAGCCCGCCGCCGCCGACGGCCCCGGCCATGGCCGAGTAGCCGATGAGGGCGATGACGGTGGTGGTCAGGCCGGCGACGAGGGACGGCAGGGACTGCGGGAGCAGCACCTTCCGCACCACGGTCCAGGTGCCGCCGCCCATGGCCTGTACGGCCTCGACGAGCCCGCCGTCGACCTCGCGGACCGCGGTTTCCACCAGCCGGGCGAAGAACGGGATCGCGCTGACGGCGAGCGGCACGACGGCGGCGGTGGGGCCGATGGAGGTGCCGACCAGCAGGGTGCTGAACGGGATCAGGGCGATCATCAGGATGAAGAACGGCAGCGAGCGGCCGACGTTCACGACCACCCCGACGACCTTGTTCAACACGGTGTTCCGGAGCAGGCCGCCGCGGTCGGTGAGGACCAGCAGCACACCGAGCGGCAGCCCGCCGAGGACGGCGTACACCGTCGACCAGAGCACCATGTAGAGCGTGTCGAGACACGCGGCGTACAGCAGGGGCTGCATCTGGTCCCAGGTCACTTGGCACCTTCCTTCACAAGCTCGGTCGCGGGGGCCGGGTCCGCGGCGGTCGCGACATCGACTTGCAGGCCCTGCTCGCGCAGGAAGCCGATCGGGACGACGTTCTCCTCGAAGCGGCCGGGAAGTTCGATGCGCATCCGGCCGACCTGGCGGCCCGCGACGGTGTCCATCGCCGCGCCGAGGATCGATATGTCGATGTTGTACGTACGGGAGAGCTGGGAGATCACCGGCCGGGTCGCCGCCTCGCCGTGGAAGGTCACGTCCACCACGGTGCGGTCCTCGCCGGAGGGCTCGCCGCCGACCGGGAACAGCTCCCGGGCCAGCTCCGATCCGGGGGTGGCGAGCAGCTCCGGGACGGTGCCGGACTCGGTGATCCGGCCGCCCTTCATGAGCGCCGCCGAGTCGCAGACCGCCTTCACGACGTCCATCTCGTGAGTGATGAGCAGCACGGTGAGCCCGAGCTGCCGGTTGAGGTCGCGCAGCAGCTGGAGGATCGAGCGGGTCGTCTCGGGGTCGAGGGCGGAGGTCGCCTCGTCGGAGAGCAGCACCTTGGGGTCGCCGGCGAGGGCGCGGGCGATGCCGACGCGCTGCTTCTGGCCGCCGGAGAGCTGCGCCGGGTAGGCGCGGGCCCGGTCGGCGAGGCCGACCAGGTCGAGCAGTTCCAGGGCCTTGCGGCCGCGTTCCCGGCCGGAGACTCCGAGGATCTCCAGCGGCAGTTCGACGTTGTCCTGCACGGTGCGCGAGGACAGCAGGTTGAAGTGCTGGAAGACCATGCCGATCCGGGTGCGGGCCTGGCGCAGCGCGGCGCCCGCCCGGGGGCCGCGGCCGGCGAGGGCGGTCAGGTCCTGCCCGTCCACGGTCACCGTGCCGGAGCTGGGGCGCTCCAGCAGGTTGACGCAGCGGATGAGGGTGGACTTGCCGGCGCCGCTGCGGCCGACGACGCCGTACACCTCGCCCTCGCGGACGTGCAGGTCGACGCCGTCGAGGGCGGTGATCTCCCGTCCTCGTGAGCGGTAGACCTTGGTCAGGTCCTTGGTGGTGATCACAGGGGTTCGTCCGTCACTGTCGAGTGCGCGGCCGTCCTGGC
>NZ_WHPN01000383.1 GCF_009735685.1 Streptomyces lycii
TTGGGAAGCGGCGGGCCCGGCTCTGCTGGTGCCCGCGCGCGGGTGGTTCCGGCGTCGGGGTGGCGGCGCCCGGAACCGGACGGCCGGTCAGCGCTCGCCGGCGACCTGGAAGACCAGCGTCTCGGTGAACTCGCGCCCGTACGAGTCCGTCGCCGTCACCTCGGCGCGGTGGCTGCCCGGCGCGAGGTCCTTCGGCAGCTCCAGCCGCCACAGGTGCATCGAGCGGTCGGCCAGGCTGCCGCCGTTGACGAGCTGCTGCGCCACGGCGTGCGGGTCCGACCACTCGGGGCCGATCCGCTGCCCCTCGCCCTTCGCCTGCTGGGTCCGCCCGGCCTTGCGTGCCGGGCCGCCGTCGAGGCTGACCTCGACCGTGGAACCGGTCGACCCCATCCAGAAGTTGGTGGTCAGCCAGGTGGTGCCCGCGAGGTCGGCCTCGCTGATCAGGTGCGGGTCACCCAGCTCCGGGGCCTTGCCCTCCCGGGAGTCGTTCCAGGCCTGCCGCTCGGCGTACCACTCGCGGTACGCGGGCGAGTTGAGGCCCAGGTGCATCTGGAAGGCGGAGTCCTCGCCGGTGACGGTGAAGCGCTCCTTGAAGGAGTTGCCGTTGATGTCCAGCGTCAGGACGCCCGGCCGGGCACCGTCGCGGCCGGTGGCGACCGGGTAGCCGTCCTCGGTGAGGGCGCCGGAGTACCAGTCGCCGGAGATGGCGCCCGCGACGATGTGCGGGAAGGGCAGCCCGTCGATGCCGAAGATTTCCCGCCAGCCCTTGAAGAGGTCACCGGTCTTCATGTTCTCGACGGTGTGGGTGTGCCCCGCGACGGCGACGGCCTTGCGGCCCTCCAGCAGTTTGTGGACTTCCAGCAGTTCGTCGAGCTGGTGCCGGGGGCTGCCCTCGTCCGCGAAGGTGAGCAGCGGGATGTGGCTCGCGACGACCACGAGCTTGTCCGACGGGACCTCGGCGAGGTCCTCCTCGAGCCACTTCAGCTGCTGCTCGCCCAGCCGGCCGTTGTAGGACGGGCTGTTCTCGGGGTCGTCGCAGTTGGGGTGCTTGCCGTCGGCGTTGTCCACGTCCGGCGTGCAGGGGTGGCGGACGGTGTTGAGGGCGACGACGTGCGTGTCACCGGCGTCGTAGGAGTAGTACGCGGGGGCCAGCTGCTCCCGGAACGTGTCGAACGAGTGCTCGGCGGTCTCGGCGTCGTAGTCCAGGTCGTGGTTGCCCGGGAGGAAGCGCACGGGCCCGTTCAGCTGCTTGGTCAGCTGCTTGACGTCCGGGTACAGCGACAGGTCGTCGCCGACGACGTCACCGATGAACAGCGGGCCGCAGCCCGCGTAGTCCCCGCGCTTGGCGAGGTCCGCGACGGCCCCGTCCCGGGCGTAGCCGACCTCGGCCTTGTCGTACGTCTGGAGGTCGCCCGCGATCACGCAGTGCTGCCGGTCCGCGGCGGTGGCCTTGCTCTTGACGACGGGGAAGTTGACCGCCGCCGGGAGCGGGCCGGTGGGCTCGATGCCGCCGTACTTCAGCTTCGGCGAGCCCTCGGGGAGGTGGTTGTAGTGGAACTGGGCGACGTTCGCCTCGTCGACGGGCACCTGGTAGCCGGCGGGCTGGCTGATGAAGACCGTCATGTTCTCGAAGGCGGGCAGTTCGTAACGGCCCTGCCGGTCGGTGGTCACGACGTCGCGGCCGTTCGACACGGTCACCCCGGCGACACCGCGCTCGCGGCCGCCGCTGCGGCTGTCCCGGTCGGAGTCGACGAAGACCCGCCCGGAGAGTTTCCGCCCGCTCCCGTCTCCGGGGGCCTGCCCGGAGTCGTCGGCGCGCACGACCTCGACCTGGCCGCGGTACGGATCCCAGGCGTCCCGCGCGGCGGGCGCGGCCGCGGCGGAGCCGGCGTTCGAGGTCTGGGCGGCGAGGGTGGCGCCCGTGGCGGCGATCACCGCCATCGCGGCGCCGACCGCCAGCCCGGCGCGGGTGGGTCTGGGCACGAGGCGAGAACGTGACATGGAACGGGACCTCCGTCAGCTCGTGTGATGCGGCGCGTTCACCGGCGCACGGTCGGCCGGTCGCCTCGAGGCTCCCGGCCCCAGCTGAACTGCGGTCGAGCGGCACGAGACAGCACGGAGGACATCGCGGCACCCGCAGAAGTCATGAACATGTCGACAAAGCGGCGTCGGTGCGTCCTGGCGCGGACGGCGGGGTGGCGAACTCCCGGAAAGGCCGGGTCGGGGACCGCGGGACGGCGGCGTACGGCGGCCCCCGGCGGGTGGAGGGCACGCATCCGGACGCGGGGCCGGGATCGGGATCGGTACCGGGACCGGGATCGGGACCGGGGGCGCGTGGCGCCTGGTGCGGAGCGGCGCGGCCGTACGGGCGGAGGCGCGGGCGGGACCCCGGAGACGGGACGGGCCGCCGACGGCACACCAGGTGCCGCCGGCGGCCCGGCGGCGGCCGCACGGCCGCCGCGTCTGCTACCGGGTACTGCTCACTTGCTGCTCGCTGATCACCGCCTGCTGATCACCGCTCGCTGCTCACTCCTCAGCGCCTGCTGATGGGCTGTTCACTGCCGGTCGCCGGCTGGCCGCCGGCCGCGGCCGGTCCACCGGGGCGTCCGTCGGGGACGAGGCCCCGGCTCTCGGGCTGTTCGCCCCCGGCGCCCTCGGCCCGGCCGCCGGCCGGCTGCCCGGTCACTCCGGGGAGTGCGGCCAGGGCTGACCCAGCGGCTGCCCGCCGCCTTCCGTGAGTTCCCAGCCGGACCGGTCGATCCAGGCCGCGCGGTTCACCAGGAAGGTCCGCATCAGCTCCAGCTGCTCCTCCCAGGTCTCGGTGGTCTGGGTCGGGAACGGCCCGACCTGGCTCACGTTGAGGTTCGGCCACTTCTCGAAGTTGCGCCGGGCGCCGTTGGCGATCGGCGTGGCGAGGTCCGTGACCCGCTGCCGCAGCTGGTTGTCGGACAGCACGCCGCGGCGCAGCTCCTCCCACCGGGCCTTGACCTTCGCGTTGAACTCCGGGACCTCCATCAGCCGCAGGAACCAGTCGGTGGTCTGGAACCAGATGGAGCCCTGCTCGAACTGCCATCCGGTGGTCTGGTCCATGCCGCCGAAGGGCACCGCGTTGTAGCCGAGGTCGTAGTCCCACAGCGGACCTGCGACGATCTTGCCGCCGCGGTCCTTGTAGAAGTGCGTGCTGCGGATGTACGAGTCGCCCTCGCGGGCCAGTTCGTTGTGGATGATCCGGTCGATGAAGGACTGCTCGTCGATGTAGGCCGGATAGCCGGTCTGCGGATCGGCGGGATTCGCGCTGCGCAGCGAGTCGTGGAACTTCTGGATGTGCTGGGCGAGCCAGTCCAGTTGCGCGGGTTCGAGGTCGTCCGGCTCCACCACCTCCAGGTCGCTCCAGCAGGTGTCCGCGGCGCCCGTGCACGGGACCTTCGGCTCCTCGGCCGCGAGCGCGTCGAACTTGAAGATGTAGCCGCCCGTGATCTCCGGCTCGCTGAGGTGCTCCTTCTCCAGTTTCTGGATGTCGACCCGGTCCGGTCCGCGCTCGATCTGCTCGTCGAGCATGTAGACGCCCTGGTAGTCGTCGGCGCCCAGCGGGTCGCCGTCGAGGTTCAGATAGACCTCGACGAAGCGGAAGCCGGGGGCCGCGAGCCCCATGTCCTCACCGAGGGTGTAGGCGAAGGCGTCCCGGATGAGGGTCTTGTCGGGGAAGGGGCCGCGCAGCACCCAGTCACCGTCGGCCGGCATGCCCAGCAGCGGGTACTTCGCGTCGTCATCGTCATTGCCCCGCAGTTCGAGCCGGTACGGGGCCTTCTCGAAGCTCGCCGAGGACTGGCCGCGCAGATGGAACCCGGCGCGGGTGGCCACGGCCGGAGCGGCGGAGAGCGACGTCGTGCCGCCCTGCGGCTCCATCACCATGGCGGACACGTCGGCCCACTCGCGGTCGGGCTTGCCGGCGCCGTAGGCGTCCATCACCAGCAGCGGCAGGTCGTGGTCCGCGTCGACGGAGCGGGCGACGTAGATCTGCGTACCGGGCTCGCCGCCGGGCAGGCCGTCGACGAAGGGCAGCGCGCGCAGCTCGGTGGTGCCCGTGAACTCCAGCGGGCCGGAGTAGAGCGGCGAGGAGGCGGTGGGCAGTTCGCCGTCGGTGGTGTAGCGGATCTCGGCGTTCGCGACGCTCGTGCCGAGAGACACCGAGACCTGGCCCTGGAAGGTCCCGCTGGGCACGGAGAAGGTGATGTCACCGGTCAGTTCGTCCTCCGCCTGCTGCCGGGCGGCGGCGTTCTGCCGGGCGGTGCCGTCGTCCGCGGCCGCCGTGCCGGCTCCGGCCGGCGCGTGCGCGGACACGGCGTCCGGCTGCGGAGCGGCCGAGCCCTCGGCGGTGGCGAAGGCCGTCATCAGCAGGGAAAGGGCGGCGAGCAGGCTTAACGTACTCATCCGTTTCTTGCGCACAAAAGTCGCACCTCGATCCATGAACGCGGTGAGGCAGGCGGCGTCGCCTGCCACTGATTACGTATGTGGGCATGTCGAACGATGGCCACGCGCGGAGGGCGGGCGGCCGGAATGCCGGGCAGCCGGACATCGCAGCGGGCACCGCGGTCGCGGCCCTGCCGTACCGGGCCTGCGCGGGGCGCGGGAACCTGCGGGACGGCACGGGAAAGAAGGGCGGCGGCCGGAAAGGGCGCGGGCCCGATACGTCAACACATCAGGAGCACTGCGGCGATAATCCACAACACACGAGCGGAATCGACTGGTTGACGCCTCCCGGTGGTGTGGGGGTTGCCGGATGGTGAATCGGCGCGGAACCGGTGGTTACACGAAGGTAAAGGCCCGTCCGTCGCTCCCGCCACTCACTTCCGGCCGTCCGGCGCCGCGGAAACGGGCTCCGGGCCGTGCGGGAATTTCCGGACCTGACCCGTCTCGTGACGGCCGCGGTGACGTCCGCGCGCGGGGTGCGCGCCGCTCGGCGCGGGTGCGTGCCGCTGTGTGCGGATGCCTGCGGGGGCCTGTGTCTGCATGGGGCTGCCTGCGTCTGCCGAGGGTGCCGGACAGCGCGGCGGCGGGCCCGCGGCCGGTCGGCCGCGGGCCCGCTGTGTGTCGATCGGTGGGAGCCGGCCGACGGAGCCGGCTGTGTCCGGTCCGCCTACCGGATGTTCACGTCGATGCAGGCGTAGAAGGCGTTCGCGGTGTCGGCGATGTTCCACACGGCGAACACCTTCTGCCTGCCGGTGGTCCCCAGGTCGACGCTGTGCTGGACCGTGGTGGGCGGCTGGGCGCCGCCGTCGTCGAACTCGGCGACCTTGCGGCCGCCGACGAAGTACTGCCAGGTGCTGGTGGCGTGGTTGGCCTGGATGGTCCAGGTGAAGGTGGTCGTACGGCTGACGTCGGTGACGGCCCAGCCCTTGCTGTCGTCGTTGAGGTCGGTGAACCGCGAGTTGCCGCCGTTGCACTGGGTGGAGCCCTTCAGGCCCTCCACGCTCTGCGGTTCCCACTTGATGGCGCCGCACTCCACCGTGCCCGCGGCACACTGGGCCTGCCGGCTCGGCGGTGAGTTGATGTAGCCGTGCGCGCTGGCGGAGGAGGTGGGCAGGGTGACGGCGACGACCGGGGCGAGGGCGATTCCGATGGCCATCGCGAGCTTGCGTTTGGCGTGCATGTGCACTCCTTCACGGAGGGGAGGCCGGCCTGGTCGGGAGCGGGCCCTGGGGGCGGCACGTCGATGCCGGCGGGCGGGCTCGGGACGGCCTCGCGAGGTGGGGGGACGCGCGGACGGAGAATGCCGACACGGTGTGGAAGCCGACCGCCCCGTGAAGTTCCGGCGCCCGGCACCCGTGCGCTTCGTCCGCACGACGGTCTGGACCATAGGGAGTTGTCGGTACGCGGTCAACAGTGGGGGGCGAGCTTCGGCTACGCTTCCGGCGCGCCCCGGGGAGGGCACCGCACCTCCGGCGGGGCCCGGGAGGCCGTCGCGGCGCGTCCGGGGCGCGGACGGGCGCCAGCTCAGGTGTGCCGCGGCCGCCGTGCGCGGCGCCGGTGCCGCCGTACGGGCCGGGCTCGGGCGACCTGACCGAGAATCGCTCCTTCCGGTGCGGGAGGCGCGGGGTGTACGCGCCGGTAGGGGTGGGGCGGGAGTCCGGTGGGACGACTTGAGGCCACGGGGTGGCCGTCAGTTCCGGTTGATGCGTTTCAACATCTGGAGCCGGCCGCACCCCGGCCCCGGTTCCGGGCGGCCGGGACGGCGGCAGTCCGCGAGGGGGCGTCGGGACGGCGGCTCCGCGAAAGGGGGCGCCGGGGCAGTGGCGGGTCCGCGAGGGGAGCGGTCGGGGCGGCGGCAGGTCCGCGAGAGGGGCGCCGGGGCAGGGGGAGGTCCGCAAGAGGAGCCGTCGCACGGGCGGCAGGTCCGCAACGGGAGAGGCACGCACGGATGACGTACGCGAAGAGGCGGCCCCACGAGTCACCGGCGGTGCTCGACGGCGGACTCCCGGTCTTCGCCGGCCGGCTCGGGGAGGAACTGACCTTCCCGCTCGCCTGGGGCACCTCCCCGGTCCGCGACTTCCACGCCTGGCGGCGGGCGGCCCGCGAGAAGGTCGAGGAGCATCTCTTCCAGCCGCCGGACGACACCCCGTTCGCGCCCGAGGTGACGGACGAGCGGGAGGAGGACGGCATACGGCGGCGGATCCTGCTCTTCGACCTGACCCGGTTCAGCCGGGTGCGGGCGGTGATGCTGCTCCCGGAGGGCGAGGGGCCGTTCCCGGCGGTGCTGCTGCTGCACGACCACGGCTCCCGGTTCGACATCGGCAAGGAGAAGCTCGTACGGCCCTGGTACGACGAGGGGCGGCGGTCCGCGGCCGGGGCGTGGGCCGGGCGGTACTTCGGCGGGCGCTTCGTCGGCGACGAACTCGCCCGCCGCGGCTACGCGGTGCTCGCGGTCGACGCCCTGGGCTGGGGCGACCGCTCGGGACTGGAGTACGAGGGGCAGCAGGCGCTGGCGAGCAACCTCTTCCACCTCGGCGCCTCACCGGCCGGCCTCATGGCGCGGGAGGACCAGCGGGCGGCGGCCTTCCTCGCCGGACTGCCGGAGGTGGACGGGAAGCGGGTGGCGGCGCTGGGCTTCTCGATGGGCGCCTACCGGGCTTGGCAGGTCGCGGCGCTGTCCGGCCATGTCCGGGCCGCGGTGTCGGCGTGCTGGATGACGGGCCTGCGCGAACTGCTGGTGCCGGGCAGCAACACCCTGCGCGGCCAGTCCGCGTACTTCATGCTGCACCCGGGCCTGCCGCGCCATCTGGACTTCCCGGACGTGGCGGGCATCGCGGCGCCGAAGCCGATGCTGTTCCTCGACGGGGAGGACGACCCGCTGTTCCCGGCGGCGGGAGTCGCCACGGCGTACCGGAAGTTGCGGGCGGTGTGGCACTCCCGGCACGCGGACGAGCGGCTGTGCACCCAGCTCTGGCCGGGACTCGGACATGTCTTCGTCCGCGAGATGCAGGAGGAGGCGTTCGGGTGGCTGGACCGGTGGCTGGCGGGTGCCGGGGGAGGGGCCGGGACCGGGATCCGGTGAGGCCGGCCCGTGTGGGCGCTGCTCCGGCGCCCTGGTCAAGAAATCGATTTCACATCTTCCTGTGGAATCTGTGTGCAGACCATTGACGCCGCCCGTAGCCCCTTCCTACTCTCGCTCGAAATCGATTTCTCAAGGAGTCGTAGTGGCGGACATCGCGGGAGGACACTGACCATGGCGCAGGCGCACGGCGCGGGACCCGGCGGAGCGCGGGAGCAGGCGCTCCTCCGCGTGCAGGGCGTGTCCAAGAGCTTTCCCGGCGTCCAGGCGCTCCAGGACATGCGGCTCGACCTCCGCCACGGCGAGGTGCTCGCCCTGGTCGGCGAGAACGGCGCCGGCAAGTCGACCCTGATGAAGCTGCTCTCCGGGATCCACACCCCGGACTCCGGCGAGTTCTTCCTGGACGGGCAGCCGTGCCGTCCCGAGGGGCCCCGCCACGCCCAGCGGCTCGGCATCAGCATCATCCACCAGGAGTTCAACCTGATGCCCGACCTCACGGTCGCGCAGAACATCTTCATCGGGCGTGAGCCCCGCGGCCGGCTGCTCCTCAGGGACGGCGCCCTCGACGACCGGGCCCGCGAGCTGCTCGACCGGCTCGGGCTGCCGCTGGAGCCGCGGTGGGTCGTCGGCACCCTCACCGTCGCCCAGCAGCAGATGGTCGAGATCGCGAAGGCGCTGTCGTACGACGCCAGAATCCTCATCATGGACGAGCCGACGGCCGCCCTGAACGACGCGGAGGTCGCCGCGCTGCACGACCTCATCCGCCGGTTCGTGCGGCCCGACACCGGCGTCATCTACATCTCCCACCGGATGGCCGAGCTGAAGGCCGTCACCGACCGGATCACCGTCATCCGCGACGGTCGCTATGTCGACACGCTCGACACGGCGGACACCACCATGCGCGACGTCATCTCCCGGATGGTCGGCCGTGAACTCAAGACCGACGCCGGCCCGGAGAACGTGCGCGAGGACCGCGAAACCGTCCTGTCGGTCCGCGGCCTCAGTACGAAGACACTGCTCGAGGACGTCTCGCTGGAGCTGAGGAAGGGCGAGATCCTCGGCATCGCCGGCCTGATGGGCTCCGGCCGCACCGAGGTCGCCCGCGCGATCGTCGGCGCCGACCCGGTCGAGTCCGGCACCCTCACGCTGCACGGCCGGGAGGTGGCGTTCAAGAACCCGGCCGACGCCGCCCGCCACCGCGTCGGCTACCTCTCCGAGGACCGCAAGCACCTCGGGCTGCTCGTCGAGCAGGACGTCAAGGCCAACATCGGCCTGAGCTCCCTCGCCGAACGCTTCCAGTCGTTCGGCTTCGTCAGGGACGGCGCGGTGCGCGCCACGTCCCGGGAGTTCGTGGAGAAGCTGCGCATCAAGACCCCGTCCGTCGACCAGACGGTCAGAAACCTCTCCGGCGGCAACCAGCAGAAGGTCGTCATCGCCAAGTGGCTCGTCAAGGACTGCGACGTCCTGATCTTCGACGAGCCGACGCGCGGCATCGACGTCGGCGCCAAGGAGGAGATCTACGAGCTGCTCAACGATCTGGCCCGGCAGGGCAAGTCGATCGTCATGATCTCCTCCGAGCTGCCCGAGGTGCTGCGGATGTCGCACCGCGTCCTCGTGATGAGCGAGGGACGCGTCACCGGCGAACTCACCGCGGCCGAGGCCGACCAGGAGACCGTCATGGCGTACGCGACCCGGCGGCCGGACGGCCCGTCGGCGGGAAAACCGGACGGCCCCGCCCCCGCCGGAACCTCCCGCTCCGCCGAAAACCCGCGCTAGCGAGCCGTACGGCGGCCCCGGCCCCGTACGCACGCGGCGCGACCCCCACACCAAGACACGCACCGAGGCAGGGACAGGACACGATGACAGCACCCACAGCCGCTCCACCCCGGCAGAAGCAGGACGCCACCGCGCGGGACGGGGTGCGCCGGGCCGTGACCAGCCGGTTCCAGCAGTTCCTCGCGGTGGCCGGGCTGGTCGCGGTCTTCGTCTTCTTCTCGTTCGCCAGCCCGCACTTCCTCAACTACAGCAACATCACGTCGATGCTGTTCTCGACGGTCGTCATCGGCACCCTGGCGCTGGGCGCGACGTTCGTCATCGTCACCGGCGGCATCGACCTGTCCGTGGGCACCGGGATGACGCTGTGCGCGGTCATGTCCGGCGTCATGATCGTGGAATGGGGGCTGCCCGTGCCCGTCGGGGTGCTGGGCACGCTGCTCTTCGGCGGGCTCGTCGGCCTGGTCAACGGGCTGAACGTGACCTTCCTCGGGCTGCCCCCGTTCATCGCGACGCTGGCCATGATGCTCGTCGCGCAGGGCCTCGCCCTGGTCATCTCGGGCAGCGCGCCGATCTACTTCTCCGAGGACTCCGGCTACACCGGGATCTCCACCGGCAGCGTCATCCCGGGCGCCGACTTCCCCAACGCCGTACTGATCTTCGCCGTCGCGGCCGTCATCGGCGGCGTCGTCCTCAACAAGACCCTGCTGGGCCGCTACACGTACTCCATCGGCAGCAACGAGGAGGCCACGGCGCTGTCCGGCATCGACGTACGCAAATGGAAGATCATCGTCTATGTCGTGTCCGGGCTCTTCATCGGCCTCGCGGGCGTCCTGATCTCCGCGCGTCTCGGCTCCGCCCAGCCGGCGACCGGCATGGGATACGAGCTCCAGGCCATCGCCGCGGTCGTCATCGGCGGCACCTCGCTCTCCGGCGGCAAGGGGTCCCTCACCGGCACGGTCATCGGCGCCCTGATCATCTCGGTGCTCAACAACGGGCTCCAGATCACCTCGGTCCCACAGGAGTGGCAGAACGTCATCCTCGGCTGTGTGATCGTCGCCGCCGTGTACGCCGACAAGGCGCGCAAGCGCCGCGCCGTCTGAACGGGCGGGTCTGCCGATGCCCCGGGCCCCGCACACCCCACGCAGCACAGCCATGCACGACGGACGAACCCGCCACCGCCCCGGCGGCGGGGAGGAGGCGAACCGGATGACGCGCGCGACAACGCCGCCACGGCCGGACCGGCGGCGCGGACGGCCCGCCCGTGCCGCCACCGTGCTCGCCGCGGCCCTGTCCCTGCTGGCGGCCGCGGCGCTGAGCGGGTGCAGCGACGCCGGTACGACCGCGGAGGGCGGCGAGGGCAGGAAGCCGTACATCGCCATCGTCTCGAAGGGCTTCCAGCAACAGTTCTGGCAGGCCGTCAAGAAGGGCGCCGAACGGGAGGCCGAGAAGCGCGGCGTCACGATCAGCTTCGAGGGCCCGGCGACCGAGACGGAGGTCGAGGCCCAGGTCAACATGGTCTCCAACAGCCTGGGCCGGAAGCCCGACGCGCTCGGGCTCGCCGCGCTGGACTCGCGCGCCGTGGAGCCGATGCTGAAGCAGGCCGAGCGCCGGGGCACGCCCGTCATCGCCTTCGACTCCGGTGTGGACAGCGACATCCCGCTGACGACCGCCGCCACCGACAACAGGGCAGCGGCGGCCGAGGCGGCCGAGCACATGGCGGAGGAGGTCGGCGGCAAGGGCAAGGTGGCGCTGGTCGTGCACAGCCAGACCAGCGGCTCCGGCGTCGACCGCCGGGACGGCTTCGTGGAATGGATGGAGAAGAACGCACCGGGCGTCGAACTGCTGCCCGTGCAGTACGGCGGCGGCGACCAGACCAAGTCGGCCGACATCACCAAGGCCATCATCGCCTCGAACCCCGATGTCAAGGGGATCTACGGCTCCAACGAGGGCTCCGCGATGGGCGTCATCCAGGGCGTCAAGGAGAGCGGCCGGGACGACATCAGCACGGTCGGCTTCGACTCCGGGCAGGGCCAGATCAACGCCATCGAGGAGGGCCGGATGGCGGGCGCCATCACGCAGAACCCGGTGAGGATCGGCGAGCAGGTCGTGGCGGCGGCGGTGAAGGCCGTCAAGGGCGAGAAGCTGCCGGAGACCATCGACACGGGCTACTACTGGTACGACAAGAGCAACATCGACGACCCGCGGATCCAGGAAGTCCTGTACCGCTGAGCGCTCCGCCGCTGAGCACCGACGGCGAGGGCGATACGGCCAGAGCTGGACGGGGCGACGGCTCTACGGCAAGCGGCGGCGACAGTACGGCGATACGGCCGCGGCGCGAGGCCCCGCGCGGCCTGCGGCGACGGCGCGGGGCCCCCGGCCGGTGCTCACCGGCCGGGGGCCCCGCCCCGTGTCAGTCGGCGGCGGCGTCGCCGCTGCCGTACGGCCTGGTGATGATCTCCATCCCGTGGCCGGACGGATCGAGCCAGTACAGGCCCCGGCCGCCGTCGTTGTGGTTGATCTCGCCGACCCTCTCCCCGTGCGGGTCGGCGAAGAACGTCAGGCCCTCCGCCTTGATGCGGGCCCAGATCTCGTCGAACTCCTGCTCGGAGACGAGGAACGCGTAGTGCGCCATGTGGATGTCGACGTCGGGGCCCGGCTCGGCGTAGTCGAGGGTGACCCCGCCCGCGAGCGTGACCGGGAGGAACGGGCCCATCGGCGGACCGACCTCGAGGCCGAGAATGCGCGCCAGATGCTCGGCGGATTCCTTCTTGTCCTTGGCGTGGACGATGGTGTGATTGAGCTGAACTGTCATGCAAATGCCTCCTGAAAGGCACTCAACGGCGCCGCTTCCACCTCACCCGGCCGGTGACCGGTGTGCCCTGCGCCGCTGGGGACCCTAGGCAACCGGGGCCGCACCTGCAAGGTGTTTTCCCCGCGGCCGCGGCCGCGGCCGCGGGCGACGCGCGGCTTGCGTGCGTACGCGGTGCTCCCGTGCGTACGCGGCTTCCGTGCGGTGCGGCTTCCGTGCGGTGCGGGCTCACGCGTGGTGCGGGCCAGCGCGGTGCGCGGCTCCCGTGTGGTGCCGGCTCCCGTGCTCCCGTGCTCCCGTGCTCCCGTGCTCCCGTGCTCCCGCGCTCCCGTGCTCCCGCGCGGCGCGCGGTCCCGGGGATACGCCGCCCGCCCTCCGCCCGCCCGCCACGCCGCTCAGCCGCCCAGGTGCCCCGTCACCGACCGCACCGCCCGCCGCACCGCGAGCCGGGCCTCCTCGGTGCGGTCGATCCCCTCGAACCCGTGGTGTCCGCCCGGCACGTCGACCACCTCGACCCGGGCGTCGCAGTCCTTCGCCGCGGCGAGGAACTCCTCGACCGTCACCGCGAACTCCGGGCGCTCCAGCTCCACCCGGGTCAGCACGACCGGCAGCCGCCCGGCGCCGCGCACCGCCTCCGCGGGCCGGAACCGCGAACCGCCCATGCCCCAGCTCGGCAGCGGCGCCATGACCGGATAGGTCTCCGCCACGCAGCGCAGCCACGGCGGGGGCGCCGCCAGCCAGTCCGCCGACAGCAGCCCGCCGCCGGAGAAGAACCACAGCGCGACACGGTCCCCGTCGACCCGCGGATCGGCCCGTACGAGAGCGACCGCTTCCGCCACGTCCTCGGCGGCCCGCGGGTAGTCCGCCGGATCGTGCAGCCGGTGGTCGAGCGTCACGCCGACCGCCCCCAGCTCCGCCACACTCCGGGCGTAGCCGGTGAACACCGGCCAGTCGCGCGGTGTCGGCCGCACCCCGGCGGGCAGCGGGCCGCCGTGCACGAACACCACCGCAGGCCACGGGCCGCCGGTCCCCGGCAGATGCAGGTCGACCCGCCCCGTGCGCTCCCGCGGGCACTCCGGGACGTCGAGCGGGAACGGCCGCAGATGCCCGGGCTGCTCCGGAGCCGGGATGCGGTGCCCTTCGCCCGCGGCGGCCCGCAGCAGTACGTCGGTCAGCTCGCCGGGCACGGACAGCATCGGCCAGTGCCCGGTGCCGAGGTCGAAGAAGGTGTTCCGCGGATCGGTGAGCCGCACCAGCCGCGGGTCGCCGAGGGCCACCATGTCCTCGGCCAGGGCGGTGCTCGTCCCGCCCGCGGTGCAGAACACGCCGGTCACCGGCAGCCCCGAGCCGGCCCCGGTGAGCCGGAGCGGCCGGGTGAGCGTGCCGGGCGGCTGGGGTGCGGCGAGCCGGGTGAGCCGGTCCAGCGCCTCGTCCGTCAACCCCGCGGTGCTGCCCCAGCGCTGCCAGCCGTCGCGGGACGGCGGAGGGACCGGCCGGGCGTCCGGGCCGGAGGCCCCGTGCAGCAGTTCGCGCAGCGCCGCGTCGGGCACCAGCGCGAGCGGCGGATCGCCGTCCTCCGGTATGCCGGCGTCGAGATGGACCACCCGGGCGATCCGCTCCGGCCGCCGGTCGGCGGCGCCGGCCACCGGGTGGATGCCGTAGCCGTGCCCGACGAGCACCACCTCCGGCGCCTCCGTGCCGTCGACCAGCCGCAGCACGTCCTCGATGTGTGTCTCCAGATCCGCTTCCGGGGCCCGCCCCCGGTCCCGGTCGCCGTCCATGCCGGTGAGCGTCGCCGCGCACACCTCCGCCCCGGAGGCCCGCAGCCCCGCCGCGACCTCCCGCCAGACCCAGCCGCCCGTGTGGGCCTCCGACACCAGGACGAATGCCGTCATGAATCTCTCCTCGCACGCCGTCGTCCGCGTGACCGGGCCGCCCTCGGCGGCGGCCCGCCCTGTCCGCGCTTGCCGGTACGGTAGGAACTCCCCCTGAGGGAGGTTCAAGCAGTGCGGCCAGGCGAACTGTGGAGCATCGGGGAGCTCGCCGAGCGCGCGGGTGTCACCGTCAAGACCGTCCGCTTCTACTCCGACCGGGGACTGCTGCCCGAAGCGGCCCGCAGCGCCGGAGGCCACCGCCGGTACGGTCCCGAGGCGCTCGACCGGCTCCGTACGATCCGCTCCCTGCGCACCCTCGACCTGCCCGTCCCGGACGTCGGCCGGGTGCTCGACCGTGAGGACACCCTGGAGGACGTCGTCGACGGGCAGTTGCGGCAGCTCGGCTCGCAACTGGCCGCGCTGCGCTGGCGGGAGGCGGCCCTGCTGCTGCTCCAGGACTGCACGCCCGAGGAGCGCGCCGAGCGGCTCCTGCTGGTCGGCGCCGTGCCCGCCCCGCCCAGCACCGCCCCGATCGCCCGCTTCTGGCGGCGCTGGCTGCCCCCGCGCCTCCCGGCAGCGGTCGTCTCGGCCGTCCTGGAGCAGTCGGTCCCGCAGCCGCCGGCCGACCCGACCCCTGCCCAGGTGCTGGCCTTCGCCCGGCTGCACGCGTTCGTCTCCCGCGACTGCGGCGGCGGCGAGTTCACCCAGCCCGCGGCGCACCGGCCCGGCGGCGGCCGCCCGGCCGTGCTCTACGCCGGTCTGGACGAGGCGTACGCCCTGGCCGCCCCGGAACTGCGGGCCGGGCGGACACCGCACGCGGGACAGGCCCTCGACTGCTTCGTCTCCGCCTACACCGCGTCCACGGGTGCCCGCGACACCCCGGACTTCCGCCGCCGCCTCGCCGCCCAGCTCGCCGCGGACCCGCGCATCGACCGGTACTGGCAGCTCAAGGCCGAGGTGTCCGGCCCGTCCGAGCCGACCGCCGGGGCGGCACACGACTGGCTCCTCACGGCCCTGCGCACCGAGACGGCCCAGGCCGCCTGACCGGCCGGCCGGCGACTCCCGGCCGGACCCCTCGTGCCGTGAACGCAGCCCGGTCCGGGAGCCGTTTCTCCCGCTGTCGCTCCGTGCCGGCCCTCCCGCACCGGCCGGCTCACGGGGACCGGGCCGCGCCCACCGTGCCGGGCGGGACAGCCGGGCAGGCCGCCCGGGCGGGACACCCGGGCAGGTCACCCGGAAACACGACACCGGGGCAGGTCACCCGGGCGGCGCCCGGCCGGCCCTTTCGGTCCTCAGCAGCCCGGCCCCGGGGCTCCGTCCAGCGCCGTCCGGCTCCGTCCACGGGGCCTCCCCGGTCAGCGGCTCCGCGGCGCCGGGAGATGCCCGGCCGGTACGAGGGCGGGGCCCCACGGCCCGAGCCGCCGGTTTCCGGACGGCGCCGGAAAGATCGGCGTGCCGGAGTCTCGCGGCGCGGGAGGCAATTGGTGTAGACGAAGGGTGCCGTGGCCGGTGCCGCGGGGACACCGCCCGCCAGCCGGTGCCCCGCCGCCGGGCGTTACGGCACCGTCCGAGGAACTGGAGCCCGTGATGACCGGAGACCGAGCCACCGATCCCGAGCCGGAGAAGACGGAGCCGGCGGGCGTCCGGGGGCGCCGGGGCGGCTTCGACGGGCAGGGCCTGCGCGCGGACCTGCGGGGCGCCGTCCCCGACGCCTCCCTGGCGCTGCTGGCCACCGGGCTCATCTTCGGCTGGCTCTACGTCCGGGTCGAGAACGGCACCTCGGCCACGACGCAGGTGATGCCGATGCTCGCGGACGCGGACGAGTTCTGGATGTACTGGCTGTGCCAGGCGTTCGGCTGGTCCGGGCTGCTGTGGGCCTACATCACGATTGTCTTCGGCCTGCTGAGGTCCGGGCCCCGCCCGAAGTGGCGCCGGCTCCCGGCCGCCCGGCTGGAGAAATGGCACCGTACGACGAGCCTGACCACCATCGCCCTGATGTTTCTGCACGCCTTCCTGTTCTTCGCCGAGCTGATCCGGGACAACGAGGAGAACCTGCCCTGGGGGAGCCGGGTGTTCACCGCGTTCGTCGACGTCTTCGTCCCCGGCGGCTACGCGACCGGTACCGGCCGTGTCGCGATCCTGCTCGGCCTGATCGCCTTCTACCTCGCGATCCCGCTGGGCCTCGCCTTCTACCTGCGGCACGCCACCGGCTCCCGGACGTGGCGGGCCCTGCACCGGTTCATCGTCGTCGTGTACGTCCTCAGCGTCTGGCACACCCTGCTGTACGGCACGAACGTGTGGTACGACGGCTCCTTCCGGACCCTGGTCTGGGCGCTGCAGATGCCGGTCGCGGCGCTGCTGCTGCTCCGCCTGCTGGAACCCGCCCGTCCGGCCGAGCGGCTGCGCCTGCGCGGGCCCGGCCGGGAGTCCCGTCCGCTGCGGCTGACGTACCGGCTCGCGGGGCGGCTCGCGGTGGTGGCCACGGTTCTGGGCCTGCTCGCCGTCGTCGTCTCCGGGGTGGACGGCGGCCGGACACCGGACGGGGCCTCCCCGGGGCTGTGGCCCGAACAGTGGGTGATCTGGGCGGGGTTGCTCGCGCTGACGCTCGCCGCCACCGGGGTCGCGTACCGGCTGCGGCGGTCGGCGGCCGCCCCGCCGCACGCCGCCGCGAGGCGGTCGCGGCCCGGAGCGGACGCGGACAGCCCGGCGGACGGTCCCGCGGACGGCCCGGCGGACAGCCCGTTGCGCGGGTCGGCGGAGAGTCTCGCGGACAGCCTGCCGGACAGCCCGTTGGACAGCCCGGCGGGCCAGGACGCCGAGGCACGGTGACCCGGAGCACGTCCTCCCGGCGGCCCTCTCGGTGACCCCCGGCCCCCCGGCCCCGCCCGGCCCGGGACCGGTGGCACCCAACCCCGCCCGGGCAGGGGCTGGTGGCACCCAACCCCGCCCGGGCAGGGGCTGGTGGCACCCAACCCCGCCCGGGCAGGGGCTGGTGGCGCCCAACCCCGCCCGGGCAGGACCGGTGGCGCCGTACCCCGCTCGGGCAGGGCCCGTGCCGCCGAACGCACCCCGGGCGGTCCCGGGGCCGTGGCGTCCGGATCGACGATCGGGCAACAGTTCCCCTGTCCCTCTGGAGCAGCCCCGTCCCGGGTGTGAGGGTGATCCGCATGAAGCCCCGCACCACGCCCCGCGCCATGCCCCGGATCCTCACCGTCTGCGCCGCCGGAGCCGTCCTCGTCCCGCTCGCCGGATGCGGTACCGGCGGCACGGACCGCACCCCGTCCGCGTCCGCGAAGACGACAAGGCAGGCCACCACGGCGCCCGGCCCGCCCGCCGAGAGCCGGGCGCCGCAGCGGGGCAAGGGTTCGAAGGACCCCGACGACATCAACGGGGACGGCCACCGCGACCTCGTACTTCCCGTCCGCGCCGGTGACGCGCGGGACGACCGGCGCCCCGAGGAGCGCATCGCCGTGGTCTACGGCTCCGCCGGGGGCCTGGACCCGGCGACCCGCACCGTTCACGGCCGGCGCGATCTGGGGCTGCCCGAGCCGCCCGACGGCCCGGCGTGGCAGAACCGCAACACCGTCTCCCAGGTCGTCACCGCCGACCTCGACGGGGACGGCTTCCCGGACTTCGTGACACCCGTCGACGGTGAGACGGCGACGGACGGGAACCTCTCCACGGCGAGCACCGTCCCGTACGTGACCTGGGGCGGGCCCACGGGTCCCCGCACCGGCCGGAAGGCGACGCCGGTCCGCCTTCCGGACAGCGCGGCGAAGCCGGGCGTGGAGTCCGTGGTGCGCGGCGACTTCGACGGGGACGGCCATCACGACCTGGCGGGGGCGGCCCGGAACGAGTCGTCCCTGGTGCTGCTGTACGGGCCGTTCACGCGGGACGGCCGGCCGGCGCGTACCGACACCGGACTGCCGTGGTCCGACGGCCGGCTGTACGCGGACGCCATCGACCCGTCCGGCAAGCCGCGGGCGACGTCGCTGCTGCTGCACGCCATGAGCGACGGCGAGCAGACCGCGAGCACGCTCTACCGCGCCCGGCGCGGCACCGGCCCGTCGCCCGAGGGCAGGGAACTGCGCAAGGGGAACGCCCACGCCTTCGGTGACTTCGACGGCGACGGGCTGCGCGACGTGGCCGTCGGCGACGACGGCAGCCGCAACAACGAGCCGGGTCACGAGACGGAGGCTCCCGGCGTCGGCGGCTCGCTCGCCGTGTACCCCGGCAGCGGTGACGCGCCCGTCACACACCGGCTGCCGGAGCGGCCGGGCGGCGCGAGCAGCTACTACGGCCCCGGCGGTTACACGGCGGCGGACCCGGACGGCGACGGCCGCGACGGCGTCCTGGTCGCCACGTACGAGGGCGCCACGCTCATCGACGGCGACCGGCGCACCGCCGTGCTGCGCGAGGGACCCGCCGAGGCGGACGGGGAGAAGACTCCCGCGAGGTGGCGGCACGCGCGCCCCGCCGGGGCCGCCGACTTCGACGGCGACGGCGAGGACGAGCTGGTCCTGCACTGGGGGCCGGGCACTTCGTTCGGCCTCTACGGCGATGGCCCCACGCACTGGTGGATCACCGAGGGCACGTCGGCCGGGGACCAGGCGTCCTTCGCGACGACGGAGTTCGCCGCGGAGAGCCGCTGAGGAGCACGGGCATCCCCTCCCGTATGTCCGCCGGAACCGGTGCGGTGTGTTGTCCGCCCGGGCGGGAGGGAGGACGGACCGTCCGTCTCCCTCCCGCCGCCGGCTCCGCCCGCGCGCCAACGGGCTGGCGGGCGGCGCGAGTCCGGCCCGGGTCAGGCGATGCGCTCCTTGATCCAGGTGCCGGCCTCCTTCAGCGCGCCCGGGTCCGCCCAGGTGCCGTCCGTGCAGGTGCCGGGCTGGAACACCGCGCCGCTGCGGAAGTCGTCGGAGAAGTTCCAGTTGGTCCAGCTGATGTTCTTCTCGGCCATCAGGTCGAGATACCGCTGGGCCGTGGTGAAGTCGTTCGGCCCGTCACCGCTGTAGTCCTGGGTGCCGAACTCGGTGACGAACAACGGGACCTGGTCGGCCGCCCTGGACAGGGCCGACAGGTACTCGTCCCCGTGCGAGGCGGCGTAGAAGTGGAACGTGTACATCACGTTCTCCGCGTCCACCGGGTCGGACACGACCTCGGACTCGTCCGAGCCTTCCGAGACGCCCAGCGACGACCAGGCGCGGGTGCCGACCAGCACGACGGCGTCGGGGTCGCCCGCCCGCACGACGGGGATGATCTCCTCGGCGTAGCTCTTGATGCCGTCCCAGCTCACACCGTTCGGTTCGTTGGCTATCTCGTAGAGAACGTTGTCCTGGTCGCCGTGGCGCTCGGTGATGTCGGTGAGGAAGCGCTTGGCCAGCTCGGTGTTGGCGTTGGGGTCGCCCGGGTCGAGCATGTGCCAGTCCACGATCACGTACATGCCCCGGGCCGTCGCCTGGTCGATGACGCGGCCGGCCAGCTCGGTGAAGCGCTCGGGGTCGGTCTCGTACCCCTCCTCCTGGACGTAGGTGGAGACCCGCAGCACGTCCGCGCCCCAGTCCCCGGCGAGGACGTCGAGGGAGGCGTCGGTCAGGCAGTGCTCGAACCACTGGGTGCCGTGGCTGCTCATCCCGCGCAGCTGCACGGGACTGCCGTCCTCGCCGCAGAGCGCGGTGCCGCACACGGCCAGCTTCCCGTGCTCCTCGACGGGTGTCGCCGCAGCCGGCGCCGTCTCCGCCGAGGCCGTGACGGGTACGACGACGGCGGCGCAGGCGGTCAGCAGGCCGGCGGCCCAGGCTGTGACGCGGCGGCGGCGAGATGCGCGCGGGTGAGATGTCACCGTGGCCATCCTCTCCGGATTTATCAGGCACATGACAGGCCTGAGAGTGGGGGGGTGAAGCTGAGGTCCCCGTGACGGTAGAGCCGCCGGTGGCGGCACGGCAACGGTGCGGGCACGGAGCGGGCCCGCGGCGGCCGGCACGGCGCGGACAGGGAACGGGCCACCGGGACACGGAACGGGCCACGCCCCGGCGGACGGCCGCCTACAGGGGGACGGCTGTGCGGGGGCCGTAATCACAGCAGTGCTGGGCAGCGCCGGGCCGGACGTGGCACCATCGCGAAGGTGACCAGCAGACCTGTCCCCACCGTCCGCGAGCAGCGGAGATCCCCCGCGGAACAGCGCCTGAGCGACCTCGCACGGCTGCGCCGCGTCCGCGACCGGATCGACCGGGAGTACGCACAGCCGCTGGACGTCGAGGCGCTGGCCCGTGGCGTGAACATGTCGGCCGGCCACCTCAGCCGCCAGTTCCGGCTCGCCTACGGGGAGTCGCCGTACGGCTATCTCATGACGCGCCGCATCGAACGCGCCATGGCCCTGCTGCGCCGGGGCGACCTCAGCGTCACCGAGGTCTGCTTCACGGTCGGCTGCTCGTCGCTGGGCACCTTCAGCACCCGCTTCACCGAACTGGTCGGCATGCCGCCCAGCGCCTACCGGCGCCGCGCGACGGGTGAGACCGAGGGAATGCCGTCCTGTGTGGCGAAACAGGTCACCAGACCGGTCAGGAATCGAGAAGCGCGGCCGTCGGGCCGGATCTAGCCTGACCATCATGGACATCACCATTCACGCCTCTTTCCTCCCGCAGGACGACCCGGACGCGGCTCTGGGCTTCTACCGCGACATCCTCGGCTTCGAGGTCCGCAACGACGTCGGATACGACGGAATGCGCTGGATCACCGTCGGCCCTCCCGGCCGGCCCGGCACGTCCATCGTGCTCCACCCGCCGGCCGCCGACCCCGGCGTCACCGACGAAGAGCGCCGCACCATCACCGAGATGATGGCCAAGGGCACCTACGGCGGCATCCTGCTGGCCACCGCCGACCTCGACGGCACCTTCGAGAAGGTGCAGGCCGGCGGCGCCGAAGTCGTCCAGGAGCCGACCGAGCAGCCGTACGGCGTCCGCGACTGCGCCTTCCGCGATCCCGCGGGCAACATGATCCGCATCCAGGAACAGCGCTGATACGACCGTGCGGCGGTCGGCGCCGGCGTCCGTACGGACGGCCCCGTGGAGCAGCGGGGAGGCACCGGCCGGGCTGCCGCCCGCCGCCCCGGGCGGTGCCGTACCCGGGCCGCTGCACCACCGGTGAGCCCGGCCCGCGCACCGGCACCGGGCGCGGGCGGCAACCCTCCGCACCGGCACCCGCCGGAGCAGCACCAGACGTACGGCTCGCGCCCTCGGGACCGGGCCAGGCGACGCGACGGGACCGCGCAGGCGGTCCCGCCCGACAGATGGAGAGAGCATGAGCATGGCCACGAGGACGGACACGCAGTCGCCTGCGCCGCACGTCGCCGACAGCCACGACCTGATCCGCGTGCACGGCGCGCGCGTGAACAACCTCAAGGACGTCAGCGTCGAGATCCCCAAACGCCGGCTGACGGTGTTCACCGGCGTCTCCGGCTCCGGCAAGAGTTCGCTGGTGTTCGGCACGGTCGCCGCGGAGTCCCAGCGGATGATCAACGAGACCTACAGCGCCTTCGTGCAGGGCTTCATGCCGTCGCTGGCGCGGCCCGATGTCGACGTGCTCGACGGCCTGACGACCGCGATCATCGTGGACCAGCAGCGGATGGGCGCCGACCCGCGTTCCACCGTCGGCACCGCCACCGACGCCAACGCGCTGCTGCGCATCCTCTTCAGCCGGCTCGGGCAGCCGCACATCGGCTCGCCCGGCGCGTTCGCCTTCAACGTCCCCTCGGTGCGGGCGAGCGGCGCGATCACCGTGGAGCGCGGCGCCAAGAAGGCGGTCAAGGCGACCTTCAACCGGGTCGGCGGCATGTGCCCGCGCTGCGAGGGCCGGGGCACGGTCTCCGACATCGACCTCAGCCAGCTCTACGACGACTCCAAGTCGCTCGCCGAGGGCGCGTTCACGATCCCCGGCTGGAAGTCGGACAGCCAGTGGACCGTGCAGGTCTACGCCCAGTCGGGGTTCGTGGACCCGCACAAGCCGATCCGCGAGTACACCGAGAAGGAACTGCACGACTTCCTCCACGGCGAGCCCGTCAAGGTGAAGGTCAACGGGGTGAACCTCACCTACGAAGGGCTGATCCCCAAGATCCAGAAGTCGTTCCTGTCCAAGGACAAGGAGGCGATGCAGCCGCACATCCGGGCGTTCGTGGAGCGGGCTGTCACCTTCCGGACGTGCCCCGAGTGCGACGGCACCCGGCTCAGCGAGGCCGCCCGCTCCTCGAAGATCGAGGGTGTCGGGATCGCCGACGCCTGCGCGATGCAGATCAGCGATCTGGCCGGCTGGGTGCGCGGGCTGGCCGAGCCTGCCGCGGGCTCCCCGAAGAGCGACTACGCCACGGTCGCGCCGCTGCTGACGTCGCTGGCCGGCACCCTCGACTCGTTCGTGGAGATCGGGCTCGGCTATCTCTCGTTGGACCGGCCGGCGGGCACCCTGTCGGGCGGCGAGGCGCAGCGCGTCAAGATGATCCGCCACCTCGGGTCGTCCCTGACCGATGTCACGTACGTCTTCGACGAGCCGACCATCGGTCTGCACCCGCACGACATCCAGCGGATGAACGACCTGCTGCTGCGGCTGCGCGACAAGGGCAACACCGTGCTCGTCGTCGAGCACAAGCCCGAGGTGATAGCGATCGCCGACCACGTCGTCGACCTCGGCCCCGGCGCCGGGACGGAGGGCGGCACGGTCTGCTTCGAGGGCACCGTCGAGGCCCTGCGGGCCGGAGGCACCGTCACCGGCCGCCACTTCGACGACCGCGCCGCGCTGAAGAAGACGGTACGGACCCCCGCCGGCCACCTGCCGGTCCGCGGCGCGACGAAGCACAACCTGCGGGACGTCGATGTCGACATCCCGCTCGGGGTGCTGGTCGCCGTCACCGGAGTCGCCGGTTCCGGGAAGAGTTCGCTGGTGCACGGTTCGCTGGCCACCTCTTCGGCGGCCGCCGAAGAGGGTGTGGTGGCGATCGACCAGGGCGCGATCCGCGGCTCCCGGCGCAGCAACCCGGCGACGTACACCGGAATGCTCGACCCGATCCGCAAGGCGTTCGCGAAGGCCAACGGGGTGAAACCGGCGCTGTTCAGCGCCAACTCCGAGGGCGCCTGCCCCGACTGCAACGGGGCCGGGGTGATCTACACCGATCTGGCGATGATGGCCGGTGTCGCCACCACCTGCGAGGAGTGCGAGGGGAAGCGGTTCCAGGCGGCCGTGCTGGAGCACCGGCTCAGCGGCCGCGACATCAGCGAGGTGCTCGCGATGTCGGTGGCCGAGGCCGAGGAGTTCTTCGCCGCCGGTGAGGCACGCACCCCGGCCGCGCACAAGATCCTCGGCCGGCTCGCCGACGTGGGGCTCGGCTATCTGACGCTCGGCCAGCCGCTCACCACGCTCTCCGGCGGCGAGCGGCAGCGGCTCAAGCTGGCCGTCCACATGGGCGAGAAGGGCGGCGTCTACATCCTGGACGAGCCGACCACCGGCCTCCACCTCGCCGACGTCGAGCAGTTGCTCGCGCTGCTGGACCGGCTCGTCGACTCCGGCAAGTCCGTCATCGTCGTCGAGCACCACCAGGCGGTCATGGCGCACGCCGACTGGATCATCGACCTCGGCCCCGGCGCCGGCCACGACGGCGGCCGCGTCGTCTTCGAGGGCACCCCCGCCGACCTCGTCGCCGCCCGCTCCACCCTCACCGGTGAGCACCTCGCGGCGTACGTCGGCGACTGACCGCCGCACCCGCGCGGACACCCGGAGCGGGGGGAGNNNNCGCTCCCCCCGCTCCGCTGCCGGGGCGCTCGCGCGCTCGCCCCGGCCCGCTGTGACTCACGCGTTGCCGGCCGGGCCCGGCCGGCCGGTCCGCGGGGCGGGCTCCGACGCGGGTCTCCTTCTCACACGTGCCCGTCCGGCAGCCGTCCCGCCACCGGCGAGGGCGCGGGCGCGGGCATCCTGCCCCGGGCCGGGCCGCTTCGCGGATGCCGCGCGACATCCGGCCATCGGTGCCGAATCCGGATTCATTCCGGTGTCCCGCTGTCATGATGCGGGAACGGGGGCAGCTGCCCGGTGTCCGTGTGATTCGGGGGTGTCATGGGAGCGGGGGAACTCGCCGCGGCCGCAGTCGGGGTCCTGTCGGCTGTGCTCACAGGGACCGCGACCGGGGTGGGCGAACAGGCCGGGGCCGCCGTCGCGCAGGTCGTACGGGACCGGCTGGGTGCGTCGGACCGCGGTCGGGCCGCACTGACGGAACTCGAGGGGGCCGAGGCGTCCCCCGAGGCGCAGGCTGGGGCAGCGGCGGTTCTCACGGAGGAGATCGAGGCCGATCCCCGCCTGCGGCACGCGCTGACGGTTCACCTGGACGCACCGCGTGCCGCCGGCGGTGTGTTCATCGACCGCAGCCGAGTGCGCGGCGACATCCCGGTCCTGGTCGGCAGCGGAACGATCAACTTCAGGAAGCCGACGTCAGCGGCCGGCATGGTGGCCCTGGTACTGGCCGTGCTGGTCGTCCTCTCCGTGATGGTCCTCGCCGTGCACGGCGGGAGCAGCATCCTCGGCGCTGACGACTCCCCGGACAGCAGCCATGGCTCCGGGTCCGCGACGGTCGGCAGTGACGATGGTCCGGCGTCGAGCAGCGGCAGCAAGGAGCGGACCGTCGCGCCTCGTGCGCTGACCGTGGCCGAGACCAAGGACGTGGTGCCCGCGCTGGAGGACATGCCGTCGGGCTGGGCGGTCGGCAGTGCGCGCAACGGTTTCCCCGTCGAAGGGGACACGGGCTGCAACGCGGGAACCGCGAACTACGACAACCCGGAAGAGAACTCGGGCCATCTCACGGTGACCTACCGGGTGACCGCGTGCCGAGACGTCCGGACGGTGACCGACGGGTACGCGGAGGAGCTGAAGCGCGTCGGAACCAGCGATCCGGAAGAGACGCGCATCGCGATGCCGAAGTGCGGTGACGAGAGCTTCGCGACCAGCTACACCGTCACCGGCGGCACGAGGGACCGGAACGGGACTCACGTCGAGATCCGGGCCCGGGTGGGCGCGGTCTTCATCGACATGAACTACGGCCCGACCGGCGACGGCGCCCACAGGCTCGACTCCCTGGAGCGGGCCGGAGAACTCATGCGACTCGTCTGCGACCGGGCTGTCGCGTCCCAGAGCACCCCCTGAACGTCTCCGCCCGGGAGCGGCGCGGCCGTCGGGGCTTGTGGTGGGCCGCTGCGCCGGTACGAGGAGGCGAGGACAACCGGTGAACGAGTGACGACGAGCCTGCCTGTGGGGCGCCTGTCGTGCTTCGGCCCGGGACGGCTGTCCTGTCCGTGCGCGGGCCGTCCCCGCTACAGGTCGACGTCGATGTAGTCGATGTCGGTGAACTCCACCAGCAGTCCCCGGGCGCGCCGGCCGCGGTCCTTGAAGTAGATCTCCTGGAGCCCCTCGGCGGCGATGGCCAGCAACTGCTGCTCGTCCGCGCCCCGGTCGCGGGCCTCGAAGAGCCGGGCGGCGTACTGCGGAGGCAGCGCCTGTGTGAGATGGCGCAGCCGGGCGTCGTCCGTGCTGCCGGGGGCGGCGGTGTAGCCGAAGCGGGCGCGGGTGTCGAGGATCAGGCCGTCCGTGGTGGCGGCGCGCCGCTTGGCCTGCTCGCGGACGCGCGGCTGCCAGCGCCGCCGCACCTCCCGCTCCAGCCTGGCCGCGAGGTCCTTGCGGGGCCGCTTGAGCGTGCCGGCGACATAGCGCTCGACCGTACGCTGCGACACCCCGAGCACCCCGGCCGCCGCCCTGGTGCCCTTCAACTGCTTCACCAGGTACTTCATCCTGGCCTGCGCCGACTTGGGAACGGGGCGGGTGAACGCCCCCTCCACCGCCTGGTCCAGGCTGTCCCCGAGCTTGCCCACGCCGGCCTACTCCCCGCTGTCGGCGGCGGGGGCGCCGCCGTCCTTGATGCTCCGGGCGATGTTGACGTCCGGCCCGTACTCCTCCAGCTGGGCCTCGGCCCACAGGGTCGTCTGCGTTCCCTCGTGCTTGACCATCCCGGGCGAGACACCGAGCCGGAACGTGCCGGGGACCGGCTTGCCGTCCGCCGTGTGCGGCAGGAAGTCCAGCGGTGACGGCCCGTCGGAGGGATAGACGACGCAGTCGGTCGCGACCGCGAGCGGGTAGAGGTCCGCGGCGGCGGCGACCTTCATCATCTTGCGGTGCATGTTGATCCGGCTGGTGGCGATGACGGCGGCGCGGATGTCGGGGCGCCACGTCGGGCGGGACAGAGCCGGCCACGCCTGACCGGGCCGCCAGCCGCCGCCGTGCGCCCGTTCCCGCAGTTTGCCGATGCCGCCCTTCACCGTCGCCTTGATCGCGGTCAGCAGGAGGGCCGCCCGCGGGTCGGTCTGCCGGTGGCCGGCCATGGCGCGCAGGAAGTCCTCCGGCGCCAGGCCGGCGGTGACGCCGAGGTCCGCCATCGTCGCGAGATACGCGTCGCGCAGCCGCCCGTACCAGGCGTCCAGGTAACGGCCGCTCTCCGGCCGCAGATACGCCTCCAGCGGGGCGACCCGGTGGCCGAGTTCGACGGCGTACGCGACGGTGGGCGTGGCGTACCAGGCCGGGCCGGCCGGGCGTTCCCCGGTCGGGGTGAACGGGCTGGGCAGCCGGGGGTCCAGCTCCACGTGCGAGAGGTCCACCAGCCAGGAGCCCGGTGTCTTCGCGTCGAACGCCGGGTTCCGCACGTGCACCGGCGGGCCCAGGCCGACGGTGGTGCCGTTCGCGGCGGCGGCGAAGGCGAGGTTCACGTCGATGCCGACGACGTAACGGCGGAGGCATTCCCCGTCGGTCATCGGCCGCGCCCAGTCGTACGCCTCCTCGTCGAGGACTTCGTCCGGGGTGCGCTGGTGGAAGCGCGGCAGACGGGCGAGGAGCGGATGCCCGTCCGGTGCCTCGCACGGCGCGCAGTCCACCGGCCGGCTGCCGAGCGACCCGGGGTTGTGCTCGCTGGTGCGGCGGCCGTCGGCGTCGGGGGCGCCGGGGCGGGTCGGCGGGTGCAGCGCGGTCATCAGCTCCAGGCCGGTGACGGCCGTGGAACCGCGCGGGGTCAGCACCCGGGTCGCGTACGTCCCGAGCAGCTGCGCCAGTTCGGCCGGCGGCAGTTGTGCCGCGTCGCCCCAGGACCGGGGTTCGAGGGCGTTCCAGCCGAGGACGCACAGCTGCACGCAGGCGCGGACCCCGCCCCGCACCGGGCGGTAGACGCGGGCCCAGGGGCCGAAACCGCGCCGGGTGAGCCGCCAGTCGGCCCCGGTCAGCTGCCGTACGGCCGGGTGGTCCCCGGGGAGCCGGCCGGCGCGCCGCTCTTCGTCGCCGAGCCGGTCCGGCAGGCCGTAGTGCGCGGCGGCCGCGTCGGTGAGCACCAGCAGCGGATCGGCGTCCTTGCCGTGCCGGTGCAGCCGGGGCGCGCCGAGCCGGGCCTCGGCCAGGGTCCACTCGACCAGACCGGGCAGCGAGGTGGCGGGCACGTCCAGCAGCAGGCCGCCGACGCAGTACGCGGTCACCCGGCCGTCCGCGGCGTCGACGACGGCCA
>NZ_WHPN01000384.1 GCF_009735685.1 Streptomyces lycii
CCCGGCTTCGGTGGCCGTCCGGGTGGTCCCGGTGGCCGTGGTGGCACGCAGGGCGCCTTCGGCCGTCCCGGCGGTCCCGCGCGCCGCGGCCGCAAGTCGAAGCGGCAGAGGCGCCAGGAGTACGAGGCCATGCAGGCCCCGTCCGTCGGCGGCGTGATGCTGCCGCGCGGCAACGGCCAGAAGGTCCGGCTGTCGCGTGGTGCCTCCCTGACCGACTTCGCGGAGAAGATCAACGCCAACCCGGCGTCGCTGGTCCAGGTGATGTTCAACCTGGGCGAGATGGTCACCGCGACCCAGTCGGTGTCCGACGAGACGCTGCACCTCCTCGCCGAGGAGATGAACTACGTCGTCGAGATCGTCAGCCCGGAGGAGGAGGACCGCGAGCTGCTCGAGTCCTTCGACATCGAGTTCGGCGAGAACGAGGGCGGCGAGGAGATGCTCGTCGCGCGTCCTCCGGTGGTGACCGTCATGGGTCACGTCGACCACGGAAAGACCCGGCTGCTCGACGCGATCCGCAAGACGAACGTCATCGAGGGCGAGGCTGGCGGCATCACCCAGCACATCGGTGCCTACCAGGTCGCGACCGAGGTCAACGAAGAAGAGCGCAAGATCACCTTCATCGACACCCCGGGTCACCAGGCGTTCACCGCCATGCGTGCCCGTGGTGCCAAGTCCACCGACATCGCGATCCTCGTGGTGGCGGCGAACGACGGTGTGATGCCGCAGACGGTCGAGGCGCTCAACCACGCCAAGGCCGCCGAGGTGCCGATCGTCGTCGCGGTCAACAAGATCGACGTCGAGGGCGCGGACCCGGCGAAGGTGCGCGGTCAGCTGACCGAGTACGGCCTGGTGGCCGAGGAGTACGGCGGCGACACCATGTTCGTCGACATCTCCGCCAAGCAGGGCCTGCACATCGACGACCTCCTCGAGGCCGTCGTGCTCACCGCCGACGCCTCGCTCGACCTGCGGGCCAACGCGGAGCAGGACGCGCAGGGCATCGCGATCGAGGCCCACCTCGACCGCGGCCGCGGCGCCGTGGCCACCGTGCTGGTCCAGCGCGGCACGCTGCGGGTCGGCGACACGATGGTGGTCGGCGACGCGTACGGCCGTGTCCGTGCCATGCACGACGACACGGGCAAGGCGATCGAGGAAGCGGGTCCGGCCACTCCGGTCCTCGTCCTGGGTCTGACCAACGTCCCCGGAGCCGGTGACAACTTCCTCGTCGTCGAGGAGGACCGCACGGCCCGGCAGATCGCCGAGAAGCGCGCGGCGCGCGAGCGCAACGCCGCCTTCGCCAAGCGCACCCGCCGGGTGTCCCTCGAGGACCTCGACAAGGTGCTCAAGGCCGGCGAGGTCCAGCAGCTCAACCTCATCATCAAGGGCGACGCGTCCGGTTCGGTGGAGGCTCTCGAGTCCTCGCTGCTCCAGCTCGACGTCGGCGAAGAGGTCGACCTGCGGATCCTGCACCGCGGCGTCGGTGCGGTCACCGAGACCGACATCGACCTGGCGACGGGCTCCGACGCCATCGTCATCGGCTTCAACGTGCGCGCCGAGGGGCGTGCCACGCAGATGGCCGAGCGCGAGGGTGTCGACGTCCGCTACTACTCGGTGATCTACCAGGTCATCGAGGAGATCGAGGCGGCCCTCAAGGGCATGCTCAAGCCGGAGTACGAAGAGGTCGAGCTGGGCACGGCGGAGATCCGCGAGGTCTTCCGCTCCTCCAAGCTCGGCAACATCGCGGGTGTCCTCATCCGCTCCGGCGAGGTGCGCCGCAACACCAAGGCACGGCTGGTCCGCGACGGCAAGGTCATCGCGGAGAACCTCAACATCGAGGGGCTGCGCCGGTTCAAGGACGACGTCACCGAGATTCGCGAGGGCTTCGAGGGCGGTATCAACCTCGGCAGCTTCAACGACATCAAGGTCGACGACGTCATCGCGACGTACGAGATGCGGGAGAAGCCGCGCGGCTGATCCCAGGTAACGCGACCGGGGCCGGTCGGCGGGAGGTATTTCCGTCGATCGGCCCCGGCCGTTGCGTGTACGGTTCTGGGGTACCTGCCGGTGGAGAGGGCAGGCCTGGACGAGGCCCCACGGGTGGCTTGACCCGGACTTCATGTATGTAGGGACGCTGTCCTTCGACCTGCTTCTCGGCGACGTACGGTCGCTGAAGGAGAAGCGCTCCGTCGTCCGCCCGATCATCGCCGAGTTGCAGCGCAAGCACGCGGTCAGCGCGGCGGAGACCGGCGACCAGGACCTCTACCGGCGGGCCGGGATCGGCCTCGCCGCGGTCTCCGGGGATGCGGGGCACCTCACTGACGTACTCGACCGGTGCGAGCGCCTTGTCGCCGCCCGGCCGGAGGTGGAGCTGCTGTCCGTACGGCGGCGGTTCCACCGGGACGACGACTGAGCGCGCCGTGCGCTCAGAGGTCCCGGGCGGCGACGGAGCCGCCGGACGCAAGATGGCGGAAGAGAAGAAGGAGACGGACCGGTGACCGACAACGCGCGGGCCCGCAAGCTGGCCGACCGCATCCAGGTCGTGGTCGCGGAGACCCTGGACCGCCGCATCAAGGATCCGCGACTGGGGTTCGTCACGATCACGGACGCCCGCGTCACCGGCGACCTGCGGGAGGCCACGGTCTTCTACACGGTCTACGGCGACGACGAGGAGCGCGCGGCCTCCGCGGCGGCCCTGGAGAGCGCCAAGGGAGTCCTGCGCTCCGAGGTCGGGCGGCAGACCGGCGTGCGCTACACGCCGAGCCTGGCCTTCGTGCCGGACGCCCTGCCGGACAACGCCCGCACCATCGACGACCTCCTCGCCAAGGCGCGTGAACAGGACGCGAAGGTACGGGAGACCTCCACCGGCGCGACGTACGCCGGCGAGGCCGACCCGTACCGCAAGCCGGGCGAGGACAACGACGCCGGCGCCGAGGCGGAGGAAGCCTCGGCCGGTGACGCCGGTGACGCCGGTGACGCCGGTGACGCCGGTGACGCCGGGGACACCGACGGCGGCACCGGTGAGGACACCGCGCGGGCATGAGCGACAAGCACCCGGGCCGGCGCGCCGGTGCACGGCGGGCCGGCCCTCCGGCGCCGGACGGCCTCGTGATCGTCGACAAGCCGGCCGGCCACACCTCGCACGACGTCGTCGCACGGCTGCGCGGCATGGCCCGCACCCGGCGCGTCGGCCACGCGGGCACGCTCGACCCGATGGCGACCGGCGTGCTCGTGCTGGGCACCGGCAGGGCGACCCGGCTGCTCGGGCATCTGGCGCTGACCGAGAAGGAGTACACGGCGACGATCCGGCTCGGCCAGACCACCGTGACGGACGACGCCGAGGGCGAGATCACCGCCTCGGCGGGTATCGCCGGGGTGCCGGGCGGCGCGGAGGGGGCGCGGAAGGCGGTCGAGGCCGGGACGGCCCGGCTGACCGGCGCCATCCAGCAGGTGCCGTCCAAGGTCAGTGCCATCAAGGTCGACGGCAAGCGGTCGTACAAGCGGGCGCGCGAGGGTGAGGACTTCGAACTCGACGCCAGGCCCGTCACGGTCTCGTCCTTCGTGGTGCACGAGGTCCGGGAGGCCGTGGCCGGGGACGGCACCGCCGTGCTGGACGCCGACGCGACCGTGGTCTGCTCCTCCGGCACCTACGTCCGGGCGCTCGCCCGCGACCTCGGCGCCGGTCTGGGCACCGGAGGCCATCTGACGGCGCTGCGGCGCACCCGCGTCGGCCCGTACGGGCTCGGTGCGGCGCACACCCTGGAGCAGCTCCAGGCGGCCGTCGACGCGGAGCCCGAGGGCACGAGCGGGCTGCCCGTCATGCCGATCGGCGAGGCGGCCGCCGCGGCCTTCCCGCGCTGGGACGTGGACGAGAAGCTGGCCCGGCTGCTGGCGAACGGCGTCCGGCCGGCCGCTCCGGGGCTCGGCACGGACGGGCCGGTCGCCGTGTTCGGCCCGGACGACCGGTTCCTGGCCCTGGTGCGGGAGGATGCGGGGAAGGCGAAGAGCCTGGCGGTCTTCGTCTGAGCGCTTCCGCCGGAAACGTCCGGAAAGCAGTCCGGAAAGCAGTCCGGGAAAGCAGTCCGGGAAAGCGGTCCGGAAAGCGGTAAGCGGACGGAAACCACCGTGGACCGGGCGGCCGTGCACGGCACNNNCGGCCGCCCGGTCCACGATCCCCCTTCCGTTGTGCCTTTCCCGTGCGCGCCCTCCGCTCACCCGTTCGGGCGGGCGCTCGGAGGGAACCGGGGGTGCGCACGCGGGCGCGTTCACCGGGCGCACACCCCGGGGCGCCGTGCCCGGCCCGGCGGCGGCGTCGCGGGGCGGTGCCGATGACAGGGCCGGGCCTGCGGCATGGCAGTCTTGTAGCTGCGTAATCGATGGCTAACACGTACACGGGTTCGGGCGAGGAGCGGTCACAGTGCAGCGCTGGCGTGGCTTGGAGGAGATCCCCGAGGGCTGGGGGCGCAGCGTCGTCACCATCGGCTCCTACGACGGGGTGCACCGAGGGCACCAGCTGATCATCGGCCGTGCCGTCGAACGCGCCCGGGAACTCGGTGCTCCGGCCGTCGTCGTCACGTTCGACCCGCACCCCAGCGAGGTCGTCCGCCCCGGCAGCCACCCGCCGCTGCTGGCTCCGCACCACCGGCGGGCCGAGCTGATGGGTGAACTGGGCGTGGACGCCGTGCTGGTGCTGCCCTTCACCCGGGAGTTCTCGCAGCTGTCGCCCGCCGACTTCGTGGTCAAGGTGCTCGTCGACAAGCTGCACGCGAAGGCCGTCGTGGAGGGTCCGAGCTTCCGCTTCGGGCACAGGGCGGCCGGTGACGTGGCGCTGCTCGCCGAACTCGGCGGCACCTACGACTACGAGGTCGAGGTCGTCGACCTCTTCGTCCGCGGCGACGCGGGCGGCGGGGAGCCGTTCTCCTCGACCCTGACCCGGCGGCTCGTCGCCGAGGGCGACATGGCCGCGGCCGCGGAGATCCTCGGCCGCCCGCACCGCGTCGAGGGCGTCGTCGTCCGGGGCGCACAGCGCGGGCGCGAACTCGGCTATCCGACGGCCAACGTGGAGACCCTGCCGCACACCGCGATCCCGGCCGACGGCGTCTACGCGGGCTGGCTGGAGGCGGACGGCGAATCCATGCCGGCGGCCATCTCGGTGGGCACGAACCCGCAGTTCGACGGCACGGAGCGGACCGTCGAGGCGTACGCGATCGACCGCGTGGGACTGGACCTGTACGGGATGCACGTGGCCGTGGAGTTCCTGGAGCGGCTCCGCGGCCAGGCCCGCTTCGACACGGTCGACGAACTGCTGAAGGGCATCGCGGACGACGTCGAACGCTCACGGGCCCTGGTCGCGGCGTACGAGGGCCGGTCCGCGGGCTGACCGCGGGCGGGACGGGCGACCGGGCGGAACGGGCGGGGGCGCGGGCGGGGGCGCCGAGACCCCTGCCGGGCACGGAGACCTGTCGAGTGCCGATGACTGCCGTTCGCCCGGAGCGCCGGGTGCCGAAGCTGCCGGGCACGGAGGACCGTCGGCGATACGAGCCGCCGTGAACCTGGACCTGCCGTGAACCGGGGTCTGCCGTGAACCGGGGTCTGCCGTGAACCGGGACCGGTCGTCAGGGCTGGGTCGGGACCGCTCGGGGACCGAGGCCGGCCGGGCCGGGACCGGTCAGGAATGGCAACAGCTGGGCCGGGACCGGTCAGGACCGGCAACAGTCGGGTCGAGATCGGTCAGGAATGGCAACAGCTGGGCCGGGACCGGTCAGGACGGACAACGGGAGCCCCGGGCAGCTGCCCGGGGCTCCCGTACGTCACGCGCCGACCGTCACTGCTGGGGCGGCCAACCCTGGCCTCCCGGCGGTTGCTGCGGCCACGGACCGGGCTGTCCCGGAGCTGCCGGCGGCTGCTGCCCGGGCTGCCCGCCCTGCTGCGGAGGCTGCGGCGCCGCCGCCGGCTGCTGGGCCCCCGGCTGCTGGGGAGCCTGCTGCGGGTACGGCTGCCCGCCCGCCGGCGGATTCGCGTACGGCTGGCCGGGCATCGGCGGTGCCGCCTGCGGGGGCGGGTTGCCGTCCGGCATCCACAGCCCCTGCTCCTGCTGGGCCCGCGCGAAGTCCTCGGCGATGAGCGCGGAGAGGTTGAAGTACGCCTCCCGGGTCTTCGGCCGCATCATGTCGAGGTCGACCTCGGCACCCGCCGCGAGATGCTCGTCGAACGGTACGACGACGACCCCGCGGCAACGCGTCTGGAAGTGCGCCACGATGTCGTCCACCTTGATCATCTTCCCGGTCTCCCGGACCCCGGAGATGACCGTGATGCTGCGCTGCACCAGCTCCGCGTAACCGTGCGCGGAGAGCCAGTCGAGCGTCGTGCTCGCGCTGCTCGCGCCGTCCACGGACGGCGTCGAGATGATGATCAGCTGGTCGGCGAGGTCCAGCACCCCGCGCATCGCGCTGTAGAGCAGGCCCGTACCCGAGTCGGTGAGGATGATCGGGTACTGCTTGCCGAGCACGTCGATGGCGCGGCGGTAGTCCTCGTCGTTGAAGGTGGTCGAGACCGCCGGGTCCACGTCGTTGGCGATGATCTCCAGTCCGGAGGGCGCCTGGGAGGTGAACCGGCGGATGTCCATGTAGCTGTTGAGGTGCGGGATCGCCTGCACCAGGTCGCGGATCGTCGCCCCGGTCTCCCGGCGGACCCGGCGGCCGAGGGTGCCGGCGTCCGGGTTCGCGTCGATCGCGAGGATCTTGTCCTGCCGCTCGGAGGCCAGGGTCGATCCGAGGGCGGTCGTCGTCGTGGTCTTGCCGACACCGCCCTTGAGGCTGATCACCGCGATCCGGTAGCAGGACAGCACCGGCGTACGGATCAGGTCGAGCTTGCGCTGCCGCTCGGCCTCCTCCTTCTTGCCGCCGATCTTGAACCGCGAACCGCCGCCCGGGTTCTTGCTCTTGGGCTTCGGCTTGTTGTTGCGCAGCAGTCGGTCGGAGGACAGCTCCACGGCCGCCGTGTACCCGAGTGGCGCGCCCTGTGCCGTGCGCTGGCGCTGCTCGGGGGTGATGTCGGGCCAGCCGCCGGTGCGCGGGTCGACGGGGCCCTGCGGGGCGCCGGGCTGCGGATACGGCTGCGCTGCCGCGGGCGCGCCGGGAACGGGCGGCTGCGGGTAGCCGTAACCGGCCTCCGGGCGGGCCTGGCCCGGTACGGGAGCGCCCGGGGTGCCCGGTGCCGCGGGCGGAGCGGCCTGCTGCCCCGGCTGCGGCTGTGACTGCGGTGCCTGAGGGGGCTGCTGAGGCTGCTGAGACTGCTCTGCGGGCGGCTGGGGCTGGGGCTGGGCGCCGGGCGGCACCGGGCCCGGTGCGCCGGGCACCGGCGGAACGCCGCCGGGCGCCTGCGGCTGCGGGAACGGCTGCTGGCCGGGCGCGCCCTGCTGCGGGTAGCCGTACCCCGGCTGCTGGGCGGCACCGGCGGGCGGTGCCGCAGGAAACCCGGGGGCACCGGGGCCGCCCTGCGGCGGCTGCTGGCCACCGGACTGCTGCTCGGCTGC
>NZ_WHPN01000385.1 GCF_009735685.1 Streptomyces lycii
GGCGGCCCGCTCGGCGCCCCGCGCGCGGGCGGCGGGCGCCTCCGAGCGCTGCACGGGCAGCGACAGCGGAACCGCGGGCGCGGGACGGGGCCGTCCCGCCCCGCTCAGCAGGCCGTGGACGACGCCGGTCGGGGCGTCGTCCAGCACGGCGTGCGAGAGGGACCCGCCGACGAACGACGGGTTCTGCCAGGTCTGCAGGGTCGGGCCGAAGTTCTGCTGGGCCACCGACGGGCCGCCGCCCGCGGTGATCCGCTGGATCGGCGCCGGGGGCGGCCCGCCGCCGGGCGGGGTCCGCTCCGCGGCGGCGGGAGCCGGGGCGCCGGACCCCGAGTCGCGGGACGTGCCGGACGCCCCGTCCGGCACCCCGGCAGTCGTGTCGCCGGACCCTCCGGCAGGCATGCCGGAACGCCCGGCACCGGGGCTCCCGGTGCCGGTGTTCGCCGTGCGTCCCCGCAGCCGGTCGAGAATTCCCATGGCCGCGTTCCTCATCCCTCCGCGCCGGCGCGCGTGACGAGGTCGGCGATCTGCCTCGCGTAGCGGCGCCGGTCACCGTGCTCCAGATCCAGAATGTCGTCCGGACCCCAGTGGAAGTGGTAGGCGATGTACGCGACCTCCTCGTGGATGCGGTCGGCCGCGTACGTCACGATTCCCCCAGGCGGCTCCCGCCGAGTTCGACCTCGAACGGCTGCTCGCAGTGCGGACAGGTCACCCCGGCACGCGTGTGCCCCTCGGCGTTGACCTGGCGGTAGAAGTCCTGGAGGAAGGCGAGGTCGGAGGCGAACATGCCGTCCACCACGCCGTCGTGCACCGACGGCAGTGTGCCCAGCCGGGTGATGACCCGGCTCAGCAGCACCACCGACAGATAGGCCGGGTTCTCCTGGACGCGCACGTCCCGCAGCGGGACGAGTTCGTCCCGGGCGGTCGCCAGCCGCATCACGCCGTGCCGGTGCACGGTTCCGGCGTCGTCGACATAGCCGCGGGGCAGCTCGAACTCGAACTCGGTACGCAGCTTCTGCTGGGGTTCGGGGGCCGCGGCCGTGCTCTGGGCCGGGGCCGCCGCCTCCGCCGGGCCCGCGGACGTGCCGGGGTCCCGGTCGGAGGCGGCGCCGGTGACCGGCGAGGCCGGTCGGGGTGCCGTACGGCGCATTACTCGATGACCAATTCTTCGAACGTGATGGTCACGGTCTCGGTGAGGACCGACGCCTCGCCGGCCGTGACGGGGCTGATCTCGACCTTGGGGCACCAGGCGTTGCGCATGTTGAAGCGCTTCACCGGGTTGTCCTCGTAATCCATCATGATGATGGTGGCGTTCTTGCGGGCGCTGCTCATGTTGCCCTGAATGGAATCGTTGATCCATTCGGTGAAGGCGCCCGAGTCCGTCATACCGCGGGTGACGGTGACCTGTCCGGCCTTCTGGGCGCCGGGCATCTTGCTGGTGGTGTAGATCCCCTGGCCGGAGTTCTGCGAGAACTCGATGACGTCCTGCTCGATCACCAGGCCCTCGACCTTCTGCAGGTACTCGACCATGACACCGTCGATCTGGATGCCGAAGTTGAGTGCTACAAGGGCGTCGTCGGGATTGGGAAGACTCATGTGGCTGCGGTCCTTCTCTGGTTTGTCTGCGTTCTCTGCGTCAGCGGCGTGCGGTCACGAGCCCGGTCCGGTCACTCGTCCAGCTCGCCGCCACCGCTGGAGAACTGCGCCAGCCGGAAGACGACGAACTCGGCGGGCTTGACCGGCGAAATGCCGACTTCGCAGATGACGCGGCCCAGGTCGACGGACTCCGGCGGATTCGTCTCGGCGTCGCACTTGACGTAGTACGCCTCCTCCGGCCGGGAGCCGAACAGCGCGCCGCCGCGCCACTCGTTGACCAGGAACGCGGAGACGTTGCGCCGGATGCGGGCCCACAGCGCCTGGTCGTTCGGCTCGAACACCACCCACTGGGTGCCGATCAGGATCGACTCCTCCAGGTAGTTGAAGTACCGGCGGATGTTGAGGTAGCGCCAGGCCGGGTCGGAGGAGAGGGTGCGGGCACCCCAGACCCGGATGCCGCGGCCCGGGAAGGACCGGATGCAGTTGACCCCGATCGGGTTGAGCAGGTCCTGCTCGCCGCGGGTGATCTGCAGTTCGAGGTCGACGGCGCCGCGCACGACCTCGTTGGCCGGGGCCTTGTGGACGCCGCGCTCGGAGTCGTTGCGGGCCCAGATGCCGGCGACGTGGCCGCTCGGCGGCACCAGCTGCCCCTTGCCGGTGGAGGGGTCGAAGACCTTGATCCAGGGGTAGTAGAGGGCGGCGTACTTGGAGTCGTAGCCGGCCGTCTCCTGCCGCCAGACCCGGACCTCGCGGGCGTTGAGGCCGGGCGGCGGGTCGATGACGGCGACGCGGTCGCCCATGAGTTCGCAGTGCGCGATGAGCCCGAGCTGGACGGCCTTGAGCGACTCGTGGTCGATCGCGCCGCGCTGGTACGCGGCCATCAGGTCGGGGACGGCCACCATGGAGACCTCGTCCACGGCCTCCAGGCCGCCGAAGCCGGTGCGGTCGGCGGAGTCGCCGAGGTAGTCACCGGCGCCCGGGTTGCCGACCGCCGGGGAGGCGCCGGAGCCGTCGGCCGCACGGGCGACGGACGCGGTGGACGGGGCGGCGAGCGCGACGGTCTGGTTGTCGGGCCGGGCCAGCTGCCCGGCGGGAGCGGCCTCCTCCACGACGATGAGCTTCGAGCGCTCCTTGACCTGCGTGACGACGTAGTTCCGGCCGGTCTTCTTGGCCGAGACGTCGAAGGTCTCGGCGACCTTGTCGCCGTCCTTGACGACCAGGCGGAACCGGTCGGCGGGACCCTCCCCCTCCGGGTCGGTGACCTCGACGCTCAGGCCGGAGCCGCTCTCGCCCGGGGCGATCGCCGACACCTTGAACTTGCCGAGCTGCCGGGGCTCCCCGGCGGGCAGCGCGGAACGGCCGGCCGCACCGGAGACCTGCGCCGGGGCGCCGTCCGCGGAACCGGCGTCGCCGTTCGCTCCACCGGGCGTACCGCCGACACGCACCACGTAGGCGGCCGAGCCGCCGTTGTTGAAGAAGCCGTAGACGGAATGTGCCAGGTAGTACCCCTCGGTGAAATCGCCGAAGGCCGCGACATACTGCGTCCAGTTGGTCACCAGCGTCGGCTGGTTGAGCGGTCCTTCCGGCGCGAGGCCGACGAAGGCCGCGACGGAGGTGCCGACTCCCTCGATCGGGCGGGAGCCACCGGCCACCTCCTCCACGTAGACGCCCGGCGACAGATACGACGGCATGCTGAGCTCTCCTCGGGGTACACGATGTGACGCTGCTCAGACTCGCGCCTGTCACGCGCGCGCCGAAACGGCCGCCGGTACCTGGTCGGGGGCACGCGTCCTGCCCCTTGAGGCAGCCCGGTCCGGTGAACCTCCCCGGGATCGCCGCGGGACGCCGCGCGCGCTGCCCCCGCGACTGCCCGAACGGCTCTTTCTCCGCCTCCCCGCGCGGCGGTACGTCTGGATACACCGCACTTCTCGAGCGATGAGGCGAGCAAACGCATGCGTATCCAGGAACCGGCCGGCCGTGACGTCGCCCAGGAGCACCGTCCCGCTCCGCCGTCCAGGACCGCGCCGGCGCCCGGCCCCGCCGGGGCGGGGCGCACTCCGGCGGACATCCTCGCCCTCCAGCGGACCGCCGGCAACGCGGCGGTGTCCCGGCTGCTGGACCAGGAACGGCACGCGCACGGCAGCGGCTGCGGCCACGAGACGCCCGTACAGCGCCGGGTGAGCCCGGTCGACGTCGTCAACCGGCCGGGCAGGCCGCTGGAGACCAGCGTCCAGGACAAGCTGCAGTACTACACCGGCAAGCGGTACGAGGACGTGCGCATCCACACCGACTCCGCGGCCCACGAGTCGGCGGCGGGCATCAACGCCGACGCCTACACGTCCGGGCAGCACATCGCCTTCCAGCGCGGCCGCTACAACCCGAGCACGCCGTCGGGCATGGAGATGCTCATTCACGAGGTCCGCCACCGTGACCAGCAGATGGCCGGCAGCGTGCCGGGCACCGACATGGGCGACGGCACGAAGATGAGCAGTCCCGGCGACAGCGGCGAGACGGACGCCACGCAGTTCGCGCGGGACGCCCTGAGCAATCCCGCCGGAAACCGGACCGCCGAGTAGATCCCCGCCGAGCAGCCCGCCGGACAGGCGGGGGCGTCCGGCGCCGGGCGCCGAGTACGGCTCGCACAGCAGAAAGTGTTCGACGTCTTGAGTGTGTGGACTTCTCTTGAGCCGGTTTCCGCGACGGTGGATGCGGGGGCGGCGGTGACGGTGCGGCTTCGGTTGCGCAATACCGGTGATGTGGTGGATGAGTACCGCGTTGTGCCGGTGGGGGATCCGGCGTTGTGGGTGCGGGTGGAGCCGGCGAGTGTGAAGTTGTATCCGGGGTCGACGGGGACGGTGGAGTTGCAGTTCGCGCCGCCGCGGTCGCCGGATGCGACGGCGGGGCCGAATCCGTTTGGTGTGCAGACTGTTCCGACGGAGCGTCCCGAGGCCGCGGTGGTGGTGGAGGGCAATCTGACGGTGACGCCGTTCACGGAGATGCGGGCGGAGTTGGTGCCGCCGGTGGTGAAGGGGCGGTTCCGGGGTCGTCCGGTGCTGGCGGTGGACAATCTGGGGAATGTGAAGCTGACGGCTTCGGTGACGGGTGTGGAGTCCAGTGATCAGCTGGGGTTCGACATTCATCCGTCGAATGTGCAGATCGAGCCGGGTCGGGCCGCGTTTGTGAGGTCGACGGTGCGGCCGCAGGCGGTGACGTGGTTCGGGCGGAAGGAGACGCGTCCGTTCCAGTTGGCGGTGCAGCGTTCGGGTACGGAGCCGTTGCCGGTGGACGGCACGTATGTGCAGCGCAGTGTGCTGCCGCACTGGATTCTGGCGACGTTCAGCATTCTGCTGGCGCTGGCCATCGTGTTCGTCATCCTGTGGTTCACCCGGGCCCCCACCGTGCAGAGCCTCGCCACCGAGAAGGCCGCCAACCCCAGCGCC
>NZ_WHPN01000386.1 GCF_009735685.1 Streptomyces lycii
GCCCGCGAAACCTGCTGAACCTGCTGAACCTGCTGAACCTGCTGAACCGGCGCGCCCGGCCCGCTCCGGACGCCGGGACGCCACCCCGCGGCATTCCCCGGACCCCGCGGCATTCCGCCGGTGGCAGCCGCGGAAATCGGCGGCGTGCATGTCATGAGCGTGGTAGAAAACACTCATGACATGCACGTGGTGGGGCCGGACGGCACCCCCACGACGGCCGGCCGCGGGACGGCGCGGCGCCGGCCGGGCCGAGCGACGGACGGGACCCCGGGCGTGAGTGACTGGAAGCTGACCGAGACCTACCACGGCCCCACCGGCGAGGTCCGCTGGGCGCGCCTGGGCGAGCGGGGGGCGGATCCCGTCGTCCTGCTGCACGGCACGCCCTTCTCCTCGTACGTCTGGCGTGGCATCGCCCGTTCGCTGGCCCGGCGGCACGAGGTCTACGTCTGGGACATGCCCGGCTACGGTGCCTCGGAGAAGGCCGACGGGCAGGACGTGTCCCTCGCGGCCCAGGGCCGGGTCTTCGCCGGCCTGCTGTCGCACTGGGGCCTCGACCGGCCGCGGGTCGCCGCGCACGACTTCGGCGGCGCGGTGGCGCTGCGCGCCCATCTGCTGCACGACGCCCGCTACCGGCGGCTCGCCCTGGTCGACCCGGTGGCCGTCGCGCCCTGGGGGTCACCGTTCTTCCGGCTGGTCGCCGGTAACTCCGGCGTCTTCGAGCAGCTGCCGCCCGCCCTGCACCGGGCCCTCGTGCGGGAGTACGTCAGTTCGGCCAGCAGCCCCGGTCTGCACCCCGCCACCCTCGACCGGCTCGTCGGGCCCTGGCTGGGCGACGCGGGGCAGGCCGCCTTCTACCGGCAGATCGCCCGGGCCGACCAGCGGCACACCGACGAGATCCAGGCCCGCTACGGCGAGATCGGCATCCCGGTGCTGGTCTGCTGGGGCGCCGACGACACCTGGATCCCCGCGGACCGCGGCCGCGAACTCGCAGCCGCGATCCCGGGGGCCGCTCTCCGGCTGTTCCCGGGCGCCGGACATCTGGTCCAGGAGGACGCCCCGGCCGAACTCGCGGGCGCCCTCGGGGACTTCCTGGCGGCGGAGTGACCGCGCCGGCCCGGACCGGCAGGGTGTGACCGTGCCCGGCGGTGCGGCGGCCGTACCCGGCCGGGCGGGCCGGGTACGGCGTGCCCTGATCCCCGTCAGCGCAGGTCGAGCCGCATCAGGACGCGGGGGTGGCCGGCCAGCACCGAGGTGGTGTCGGCGGCGTGGGTGAACCCGGCGCGCTCGAAGTTCTTCCGGATCCCGGCATACGCCATCGTCATGTCGACCCGGGCATCACCGTTGTCGAGCGGGTACGCCTCGACCGCCGGTGCGCCGTGGGCCCGGGCGAAGTCGACCGCACCCGCGATCAGGGCGTGCGAGATCCCCTTCTTGCGGTGACCGGGGCGTACGCGGATGCACCACAGCGACCAGACCGGCAGGTCGTCGACATGCGGGATCTTTCGGCTGCGCGCGAAGGAGGTGTCCGAGCGGGGCGCCACGGCGGCCCAGCCGACCGGCTCGTCGCCGTCGTAGGCGAGCACCCCGGGCGCGGGCTCCGCGCGGCACAGTCCGGCAACGTACTCACCCCGGGCCGGCCCGCGCAGCTCGTTGTTGAGCTTGGACGGGAGCCGGTGGCTCAGGCACCAGCAGACGTCCGCCCCGGGCGACTTCGGACCGACCAGGGTACGGACATCCTCGAAAGCCGAAGCCGGGCGCACTGCGATGGTCATGACGCCACGATGCCACGATGCACCCGGTGACACCGCTCAACCTCGGTGAAACGGCACCACCGCACCGGACCACTCGGCCGGGGCTGCGCCGCGCCCCCGGTGCGGCGGACCCGGTAGCCCCGGTGGACCGGGCGGACGCCACGGCGTCGGCCGCGGTGCGCCGCGGGGGAGGGCCTCATACCGGGCCTCACATCGGGCCTGATGCCGGGCTTCGTACCCGGGCCTGATGCCGGGCCTGGTACTGGGCGCTGCCGGCGGTCCGGCGCTGTCGGCGGTCCGGCGGTCCGGCGGCCCGGCGGTTCCGGTGATGCGGTGGCAGCGCGGCGAGGCGCCCCGGCCGTCGTCGTACGCCCGCCGGAGGACGGCGGGACAGCCCTCAGGCCGCCTTCGCCTTGGTGGCGTAGATGTCGACGTACTCCTGGCCCGAGAGCCGCATGACCTCGCTCATCACCTCGTCGGTGACCGCCCGCAGGACGTACCGGTCGCGGTCCATGCCCTCGTAACGGGTGAAGTCCAGCGGCTCGCCGAAGCGGATCGTGACCGGGCTGATGTGCAGGCGTCCCTTGCCGCCGGGCTGGACCTTGTCGGTGCCGACCATCGCGAACGGCACGACCGGCGCGCCGGTCATGAGGGTCAGCCGGGAGACGCCGGTGCGGCCGCGGTAGAGACGGCCGTCGGGGGAGCGGGTGCCCTCCGGGTAGATGCCGAACATCTTGCCCTCCTCCAGCACCCGGCGGCCGGTCATCAGCGCGGCGACACCGCCGTGCCCGCCGTCCCGGTCGACCGGGATCATGCCGGAGGTGGAGAAGAACCAGGCCATCAGCCGGCCCTTGACGCCCTTGCCGGTGACGTACTCGTCCTTGCCGATGAAGTACACCTGCCGCTTGAGCGACAGGGCCAGGAACATCGAGTCGACGAAGGTGACGTGGTTCCCCGCGAGGATGACCGGCCCGGTGGCGGGGATGTGGTCCGCGCCCTCGACCCGGGGGCGGAACAGGACGCGCATGAGCAATCCGAGAAACGCCTTGAGCACAATGCGGGACAACGGGCCCTCCGGTCCTGGTCGTCGTTCTGGGCACACCGCGGCACTGCGATTGTCGGCTGCACGAGTGTGCAGGTGAGGACGATACTCGCGGCTCGGCCCGGGCCGCACATCGGGTTCACGGGACGGATACGCAGCGTTGACCCGTGTTTCCCCTGCGTTCGGCCCGCCGTCTCCCCGACGACAGCCGCAGCCGCCTACGATCGGCGCGTTGTTCGACAGGTTCAGGTCATGCGGAGCACGTTCGGCCACGCGCGAGGAGACGTCGATGGAGCAGTCGCAGGAACACGGTGAAGCCCGGAGCCCGGAGCGCGGCAGACGCGGGCAGCGGACCGGCACCCCGGGCCGCCGCGCGCTGCTGGGGGCCGCCGCGGCCCTCGGCGCCGGCGCCATGGTCACGGCCGGCGCGGGCACCGCCGGCGCGGCGGGCAGCTCCGGCCGGGGCCGCGGCTCGTACCGCGACCTGCCGGTGCCGACCGTGGTCGCCCACCGCGGCGCCAGCGGCTACCGGCCCGAGCACACCCTCGGCTCCTACCAGCTGGCGCTGGACATGGGCGCGGACGTGGTCGAGCAGGACCTGGTGCCCACCAGGGACGGCCACCTCGTCTGCCGGCACGAGAACGACATCACCGGCACCACCGACGTCGCCGACCACCCCGAGTTCGCCTCCCGGAGGACCACCAAGTCGGTGGACGGCGTCGAGCTGACCGGCTGGTTCACCGAGGACTTCACCCTCGCCGAACTCAAGACCCTGCGCGCCACCGAGCGCATCCCGGGCACCCGGCAGCGGAACACCCTCTACGACGGCCGCTGGGAGGTGCCGTCCTTCGAGGAGGTCCTGAAGTGGGCCGACCGGGAAGGGCGCCGCCGCGGCCGGCCCGTGTGGCTGCACGTCGAGACCAAGCACCCCAGCTACTTCCGCGGCCTCGGCCTGGGCCTGGAGGAGCCCCTGGCCGGGCTGCTCCGCAAGTACGGCCGGCACCGCGGGAACGCCCCGGCCTTCGTGCAGTCCTTCGAACCGAGCAGCATCCAACGGCTGGACGAACTGGTCGGCACCCCCGGCGTGGTCCTGCTGTCCGCCGCGGACTCCCGGCCCTGGGACTTCGTCGAGGCCGGCGACCCGCGCACCGTCGCCGACCTCGTCACCCCCGAGGGGCTGAAGTGGATCGCCGGTTACGCCCGGGGCATCGGGCCGACGCTCGACCTGGTCATCCCGAAGGGCGCGGACGGCAGGCTCGGTGAGCCGACCACCCTCGTCCGGGACGCCCACCGGGAGGGGCTGATCCTGCATCCGTACACGATGCGGAACGAGAACACCTTCCTGCCGGCCGACTTCCGCCGGGGCACCGACCCGAACGCGTACGGCGACGCCTTCGGCGCGTTCCGGGCGTACTTCGAGACCGGCATCGACGGGATCTTCTCCGACAACCCGGACACCGCGCTGCTGGCTCGGGACGCCTTCCGCAAGGGCTGACGCCCGGGGGCCGGAGACCGGGGCCGGAGACCGGGGCTGGGCGTCGGTCCATGCGGAAGGCTCCCGCCCCGGTCACCGGCCCGCTCACCCGTGCGGGTGAGTTCCGGCCGGGTCCGAAACCGGCTGCCGGAGCACGGGGTCCCGGAAGGCATGACACCGAGTGACCTTCTGACCTCGCTGCGCCCGCTGCTCGCCGCGGAGGCGGCCGCCGAGGCGTACGGAACCGGCATCGAGGCGGCCGACCTCGAACAGGGCGTCTGGCTGCGGCTGTTGGAGCGCGGCCGGGAGACCGGTCCGCTGCCCGCCCCCGAGGCGGCCGGCTGGCTGCGGGCGGCGGTGCGGACCGAGGTGCGGGGCGCCCGGCGGCGGGCCCGCCGGGAGGTGCCGCTGCCGTACGACGAGGCGCCGTACGCGGTTCCGGTCGGGACGGTGTCCTACGACGGCATGCCGTACGGCGAGGTCCCCCACGACCCCGCGCCCTACGACACCGAGCCCGGCGACCCCGCGCCCCACGAGGGTCCGGCGGCCGGCGGTGACGGGCCGGACGGCGGCGGGCGCGGTGCCGCGGTGACCGGCTGGGCGGCCGTCCCCGCGGTCGAGGAACGGGTCATGGCGGCCGAGACGAGCCGGGCGCTGCGCCGCGCCGTCCGGAGGCTGCCGGGCCGCTGTCCCGGGCTGCTGGCTGCGATGCTGTCGCCGAGCGACCCCACATACCGGGAAATCGCAGGTGAGTTGGGAATCTCACAAGGCAGTCTGGGGCCTGTCCGTTCCCGATGCCTGGGATGTCTGCGCAGAATGCTCGCGGCGGAGGTTGCGACTCCTGAACTTCGGGGAAAGGAGCGGTAGCCGGCCTGCGCCAGGGAGGCGGCGGAATCCCGCGCCGGCTCCGTCAGGGCACCCGTCCGGGCGCACCACCCACCACCCTCATCCCGCCCGGGCAGACGACAAGGGGAGGCATGCGCGTATGGGCAAGAGCGTGACCATCTCTGCGGCGACCGATCAGGACGCCGAGCAGATCCTCAAACTCCAGTACCTCTGCTACCAGCGCGAGGCGGAGACCTACGGGGACTACTCCATCGAGCCGCTCACCCAGAGCCTCGACGACCTCCGTACCGAACTGGGCCAGAGCCGGGTGCTCGTGGCCCGGCTCGGCGCGGAGGTCGTCGGCTCGGTGCGCGGGGTCGTGGACCCGGACGGCACCGCCCGGATCGCCAAGCTGATCGTCCATCCCCGGATGCAGCGGCACGGGCTGGGCGGGCGGCTGCTCGCGGCGATCGAGGAGCAGCTCTCCGCGGAGCTGGAGGCCAAGCGCTACCGGCTCTTCACCGGCCACCGCAGCGAGGGCAACCTGCGGCTCTACCGCAGCCACGGCTACGCGCCGGTGAGCACCGAGGAGGTCTCCCGCAAGCTGAGCCTGATCACCCTGGAGAAGGAGGCGTCCGCCCAGGCGTACGCGGCCAGCGCCTGAGGGCGGCCCGGGGCGCAGCGGTACGGGGCGGGGTCCGGCGCGGTGCCGGCCCCGCCCCGGCGCGTTCCGGGAGCCCCCGCGCCGTCGCCTCCGGTCCCGCGTCGCGTCCGGTTCCGCGTTGCGTCCGGTAATCCCGCGTCGCCTCCGGTCCCGCGGCGCGTCGGGTCCCGGGGCTCACCTGGTCCCGCGGCGCGTCCGGTCCCGGGGCGCCCTCCGGTCCTGCGTTGCGTCCGGTCCCGGGTCCGGGGTGCTTCCGTCCGGTGCCGCGTGCTCGGACCGGCGGCTGCGTGTGCCTCGCTCCGGGGTCACGCTTCCGCCCGGGGTCGCGGTGCTCCTGCTGCGGAGTGCGCGGTGCCTGCGTCCAGGCGGGCTTGCGGTGCTCGCGCTGCGGAATGCGTGGTGCGCGGTGCTTCCTGCGGGCCGCCGCGGTCAGCCGCGCCGGGCCCGGCGCAGCCAGTACAGCCCGGCCACCGGCAGGATCAGCGGCAGGAAGAGATATCCCATGCCGTAGTCCGACCAGACGGTGGCGTCGGGGAACGCGGCCGGCTCGACGAGGGTCCAGGTGCCGACCCCGAGCACCCCGGCCAGTTCCAGGCCGCAGCAGAACTGCCCGACGCGGCGGGCCGTCTCGCCGCCCCGCACGAGGGAGAACAGAATGACGGCGTAGACGCAGGCGGCGGCAGCGGAGAGGACGTACGCGAGCGGAGCCTCGTCGAACTTCATCAGCATCTGGGCGACGGAACGGGATGCCGCGCCGACCGTGAAGACGCCGTAGAGCAGTACCAGCAGCCGTCCCGGCCCGCTGCCGAGCCGGGTCCGGGGTGCCGCCGGGCCGTCCGCGTCCGGGGCGGACCCGTCGCGCCGCGCGCGCGGTGCGCCCGGCGCGTGCGGTGTGCCGGGCTCCTGCGGTGTGCCGGTTGAGGCAGGTGCGTCAGGTGCGTCCGCTGCGTCGGGTGCGCTTCGTGCGGGGGTGTCCTTCTCAGGCACCGGTGCCGCCTCCCCAGATGTCGTGGAGCCGAACCTCCAGCACGGCCAGGACGACCGCGCCCGCGGCGACGGTCACGGAACCCCACCGGGTCCGTTCCGTCAGCGAGAGCACACCGGCGGCCGGGACGGCGGCCGCCGCCCCGACCAGATAGGCGACGAAGATGCCCGTGCCGCCGTCCGGCTCCTCGCCGCCCGCCAGCCGCACGATGCCGACGACCAGCTGGACCAGCACCAGGACGGTCACCACGGCCATGCCGATGAAGTGCCAGTCCTTGGTCGGCTGGTCACGGTGGGCGGCGAAGCCGCACCAGGCGGCGAGCGCGAGAGCGGCCACCGAGACCGCGAGCGTCAGTGCTGTGATCACCAGTGGCTCCGGCGGGCGCACGGGCCGGCGCCGCCGGCGCCGGGCTGGGGGAGAGACATGCCGACGACTTTAATGCGCGCCGCAGGCCCCGCGGCGGGCACCCCCGGAGCGTGCTCCGCCGGTGCGAGCGCGTGCTCCGCCGGTGCGGGCGCCCGCTGGTGCGAGCGCCTGCCAGTGTCCGCGCAGGCCCGCACCCGCCGGCCGTGCTGCCCGTGTCCGTCCGTGCCCGCCCGTGACCGTCCGCCGTACCCGTCAGCTGTTCCTGTCCGCGCCCGCCGTCTCCGTCCGCCCGTCTCCTTCCTCCGTCTCCGTCCGCCCGTCTCCGTCTGCCCGTCTCCGTCCGCCCGTCTCCTTCCTCCGTCTCCGTCCGCCCGTCTCCGTCTGCCCGTCTCCGTCTGCCCGTCTCCGTGCGCACGCAGCCCCCCCGGGTGATGGCACCGCTTGCGGCCCCGGCGGTGGCCGGTGGCCGGGTGGGGACCCCGCCCGCGGGCGTGGCGTTGGCCACACCCCGCGGCGTCCCGCCCCCGTGGGCACGGGGCCGGGCGGGCCCGTACGCCCTCGGGCCGTCCGCTCAGTGAGCATCTCTGTCCGCAATGTGGACCCCGTCGCTCACCGTCACCGGGGGTCTGTTTTACTTGCCGCATGACCACGACGAGCAGCCGCACCCCTGCGACCGAGGCGCTTCAGCCGCCCGGTGCTCGCCGCATGTGTCGAATGTGTGACCGCTGAGGGCCCACGCCAGAGCCTCGCGCCCCGA
>NZ_WHPN01000387.1 GCF_009735685.1 Streptomyces lycii
CACCGTTGTCGGTCGGCCCGTTCCAAGGGCTGCCGTACCGTGGTCGGCCAGCCTGTCCCAACTGCCGCATCGTCGCCCGGTGAGCCCGCCCCAAGGGCTGCGACACCGTTGTCGGTCGGCCCGTCCCAAGGGCTGCCGTACCGTGGTCGGCCAGCCCGTCCCAACTGCCGCATCGCGGCCGGTCAGCCCGTCCCAATTGCGCGTCGCGCCCGGTCGGCCCGCCCCAAGGGCTGCGACACCGTGTCGGTCAACCCTCCCCAGGAGCTGCCACACCGTGTCGGTCGGCCCCTCCCGAGTGCCGCGCCGCGTCGGCTCGCCCGGACCGGGCCCTGCCGCGTCCGTCCGCCCGGAATAATCGCCGCCTGTCCGTACGGTGCCACCGCGGCCCGCTCCACCGCGGCCTGCTCCACCGCGGCCTGCTTCACCGCGGTCCGCCCCGCCGCGGCCCGCCACAGCCGCTCGGGGCCCCGCTGCCCGGACCGGTGCCGCCGCCCCCCGTCAGACCCGGGCGATGGGGGCCGTCACCGCGCCGGTCAGCGCCGCCAGGTCCGCCGGGGCCAGCTCGACCTCCAGACCGCGGCGGCCCGCCGAGACGCAGATCGTGGGGTGCCGTGACGCCGAGGCGTCGAGGACCGTGGGGAGCCGGCGGCGCTGGCCGAGCGGGGAGATGCCGCCCCGCACGTAGCCGGTGGCGCGTTCGGCGGCGGCCGGGTCCGCCATCGCGGCCCGCTTGCCGCCCGCCGCGGCGGCCAGCGCCTTGAGGTCGAGGGAGCCGGACACCGGCACGACGGCGACCGTCAGTGCTCCGTCGACCTCGGCGAGCAGGGTCTTGAACACCCGGCCGGGCTCGACGCCGAGCGCTTCCGCGGCCTCCTCGCCGTACGAGGCCGAGGCCGGGTCGTGCTCGTAGGAGTGCACCGTGAACGCCGTACCGGCCCGGGTGAGGGCCACGGTCGCCGGGGTGCCTCCCGCGCCCCGGCCGCCCTGTCGCTGCTTCTTCTTCGCCACGTACGCCACGCTCCGCGGGTCTCGCGCCGGCCGGGGCCGGGTCAGTTGGGGCTCATCGGCTGCCGGGTCAGCTCCACCGCGGGCAGCGAGGGGATGTTACGGATGACGGCGCTCTCCGCGCGAAGGAGTTTCAGCTCCTTCCGCAGCCGCTCCGCGGTGTCCGCCGCCTCCAGCAACTCCTGCTTGTCCGGGGTGTCGAGGACCGCCGCGGCGGCGACCAGGTAGGACAGCACGGAGGGTTCGCCGGGCAGTTCCTGCTCCCCGGCCAGCGAGCGTTCGCTCGCCCCCGCCAGCCGCTTCTGGTACGTACGGAACGCGCGCACGACCCCCGAGGCGAGCGCGCCCGCGCCGTCGCCCTCCCGCTCGGGGATCTCCTCGGTCTCGGCGGTCAGATACGCGCCGCCGGTGTCCACGGACACCAGCCGGATCCGGCTGGTGCCGGTGGCCAGCACCTCGAAACCGCCGTCCTCCCGCTCCCGTACGGTCGCGGCGTCGGCCACGCACCCCACGGGATGGAAGGCGGCCAGCGGGTCGCTGCCGAAGCCGGCGGCGGGGCCGAGTTCGGTGCGCGCCGTGGCGTCCGGCAGGCCGGTGGCGGTGGGGGCGACCTCGTGGCCGTCGCGGATGGCGACGACGGCGAAGCGCCGGGGCGCGTCCTCGCCGAGCTTCAGCAGATCGCGCATGAGCGCGCGGTAGCGCTGTTCGAAGACGTTCAGCGGCAGAACGAGGCCGGGGAACAGCACCGTGTTCAGGGGAAAGAGCGGAAGGCGCGCGGTGGTCACGACCGACAAGCCTAAAGGGTGTCCCGCGGGCCGCCGCGCGCCTCGGGGCACGGGGACCGCCGCTCAGCGCCCGCGGGTCGCGGGCCGTGCCGTCCGCTGCGTCCGCCGCCAGAGCGGCATCGTGGAGGCGACCTGGATCCGGGTGCCGTCGCGCATCTCCAGGAACTGGCCGAGCGGATCGTCCGAGACGGTGTTCCACGGGAAGGCGGTGGCGTGCGGGCCGATCAGCCGGAACTGCCGCAGCGCCTCCTCCCAGCGGCCCCGGACGATCAGCAGGTGGACGAGGACGTTGCGGGCCTGGGCGGGCCAGGGGTCGCCGGCCGGGTAGCGGTCGGACATCTCGATCGCGAGGTCGGCGGCGGCGTCCAGCCGGCTCCCGGGCAGCGGTCCCGGGTGGTCGAGCACGGCCTGCGCGGGCAGCGACCGGAGCAGTGACCCCGGCAGCGCGTCGGCCGCGGCCCGCTCGGCGAACCGCAGGCACGGATCGGCCTCCGGGGGCCACGCACCCGTTCCGCCGGACCGGTGCCCGGCTCCGCACCGGGCGGTGAGGTGGCGCAGCGCGGCGGTGTGGCAGCCGTGGTGGTGGGGCGAGCGCCGGGTGGCCTCTTCCCAGCAGTCGGTGAAGTCGGCGGCGGAGGCGCGCAGTCCGCGCAACCGGTCGAGGGCGACGCGCCAGGGCACCGGGTCGTGCGGGGCCGCCTCGGCGGCCTCCCGGACCAGCGGGCCGGCCGCCCGCAGCGGCTCCTCGCGGACCGTCCGCCGCAGCGCGCCGCGGACCGCGACCGCGGCGCGCAGCAGCAGCGCGTCCGGGTCGTACGGCGCGGCGGACAGCCACTGGTCCAGCCATCGGGAGCGGGACTGGGCGAAGCGGGCGAGGGCGGTGGCGAACCGGTCGCGGTTCTCCCACTCGCCGCCCTCCCGGGTGGCGGCGAGGAGCGCGGCGGCGGGCCGGTGGTCACCGAGGCCGGCGGCGGACAGGACCGGTGCCAGCTGTTCACCCGGTGCGTCGAGGACCACGTGGTCGTCGGGGACGAGTCCGGCGGCGAGTCGCGAGGTATGGCGAATCATGCGCGCGGTGCTGGTCAGCGCGCGTAGGTAAACCATGACAACCATTGAAAACCGCAGGTGGCAGGCTTACCAGAGGGAGACGGTGACGCTTCGGTATCAACGAATCGGTTGCCTGGGCAATGGTCAATAAAGGGTAAAAACCCTTGCTCCGGCGTCAGTTGGCGACGGCCGCCGCCACCCGCCTCCGGGGCCCGCGCCGAGCCCGGAGCCGGACCCGCCGCCGAGCCGCGGCCGAACCCGCACCCGGAGCCCGTCCCCTTGCCGCCGGCACTGCCCGTGGGCCGCCACCGGCACCGCCCCGTACGCCGACCCCGGCCCGTCCCCGAACGCCGCCCCCGTCCCCGTACGCCGCCCCCGCCCCCGCGCCGGACCGTGGCCGTCCCCCCGGCCGTGTCCCCGGATCCCGCCCCCGGCCCCGCCTCACTGGCGCCGCAGCAACCGCGAGGCACCCGCGGCGACCGTCGTGGCCAGCACCCAGCCCAGCAGGATCATCACCGCCGCCGCCCACTGATAGGCGCCCTGCATCTTCCAGAAGGTGTCCTGGCCGAGATTGATCACCGGCAGCAGCAGGTCCAGCGCGTAGAGGTACGGATTCCAGGTCGGTGCCCCCTCGCTGCTGATCGCGTCCGGTTCCAGCCGCCCGAAGAGCAGCGCGCCCACCGCCCACAGCACGCCCATCCACAGCGCGGCCCGGCCCGGCCGGTAGCCGTACGCCACGGTCCAGTCCTGGAGGTACCCCCACAGCTTCCCGGCCAGCGGCAGCGTCTCGCGGCGCCGGCGCTGCTTGGCGAGCAGCACCTCGCGCGCCTCCGCGTCCTCACCGCTCGCCCGCATCGCGTTGGACAACTGCTCGTACGGCTCGGGGGCGTACTCCGGGGTGGCGGCGGCGATCCACTCCAGCCGCCGGGCCATCGAGAACGAGCCCCGCGGGATCAGGCACTCGTACGAGAAGCCCGCCATGGCCAGCCCGCCCGGCCCGGGCCAGCTCGTCGCCCGGTCCACCAGATTGACGACCTTCGCGCCGGACAGCACCACCCGCCCCCGCTGAGGCCGCTCGCACAGGAACCGCATCTCCGGTGTCTGTATTCGGCGCAGCGACAGCTCCTGGTCGGACTCCATGACGAACCGCGCCTGCTCGAAGTCGACGGCGTCACCGAAGCGCCCGTCGTCGAGCCGCACCCCGCCCTCGCACTCGAAGCGCTGCATCCGGGTGCCGCGCATCGGGGTGGTGGTCACCCCGTACGGCGGGGTGGTGCCGCTGGCGAAGGGCGAGCTGCTCAGCCCGGCCGCCGTCAGATAGAGGGTGCGCTCGACGGTGAGCTGCGGGGCGTTCAGCGCGCGCCGCCCGTGCGGATTGCGCAGCCGGCTGCCGCGCAGGCTCAGCGAGACCCCGACCTGCGCGCCGCGCAGGCTGATCTCCCCGTACGACTCGATCATCTCGGCCTGGATGTCCTGCGCGACGTTCAGCCCGTCCGCGACGATCGAACGCCCCTTGCGGTCGCGGTGCACGGTGAGCTGGTTCAGCAGCAGGTCCGTGCCGATCTGGGCGTCGGTGAGCCGGATGCCGTTCTCCACGGTGCAGCGCGGCAGATGCAGATCGCCCTCGGTGCGCAGCCGGGCGCCCTCGACCCGCGGGATGCGGCAGCCGACCAGCCGCAGCGTGGAGAAGTGCGCCTCGGGCAGCAGGATCTCCTTCTCGAAGCGGCAGTTGTGCATCTCGACGTACGGCTCGACGGCGCCGCCGGAGACGTCCAGCGTGCCGGTGATGTACGCGCCGTTCAGCTTCAGCGAGGTGACCCGCCCGGGCTGCGGCGGCGGGCCGTCCAGCAGTAACAGCGCCACCACCCGGGCGCGCACGCTGCGCTCCGGGCCCCAGTGGTACTGCCCGTCGGGGTCGTCGTGGACCGGGTTGTGGCTGCGCAGGTCGTGTGTGCTGCCGTTGCGGAACGCCTGCCACATGCCCCATTCGGCCGGGGTCAGCTCCAGTGAGGCCGGCGGCTCGCTGTCACCTGGCACGGTCACTCTTCGCACCCCTCCTCGGCCCGCGCGGGCGCCCTCGCCCGCACAGGCTTCATTCCCGGTGAGTAACGGCCTGAAAGCCAACAGTCATGAGTGACTCTAGGGGGTCGTATCAATGAGTGATACAGGCGGCCGGGGCGGCCGCCTGGTCTGAGACACTTGACTGCGTGATCTCCCGAATCGACCTGCGCGGCGCCGCCCTCCCCGAGGGCTCCGCCCTGCGCGATCTGCTGCCCCGAGCCGACTTCGACGTCGAGGCCGCCCTGGACAAGGTGCGGCCCATCTGCGAAGACGTACGGCATCGCGGCACCGCGGCGCTCATCGACTACGCGCAGCGGTTCGACGGCGTCACCCTGGACCGGATCCGGGTCCCCGCCGAGGCCCTGACCCGGGCGCTCGCCGAGCTGGACCCGGCCGTGCGCGCCGCCCTGGAGGAGTCGGTCCGCCGCGCCCGGCTCGTCCACCGCGAGCAGCGCCGCACCGACCACACCACCCAGGTCGTGCCCGGCGGCACCGTCACCGAGCGCTGGGTGCCCGTCGAGCGCGTCGGCCTGTACGTCCCCGGCGGCCTCGCCGTCTATCCGTCCTCCGTCGTGATGAACGTCGTCCCCGCCCAGGAGGCGGGCGTCGAGGGCATCGCGGTCAGCTCGCCGCCGCAGGCCGGGTTCGGCGGCCTGCCGCACCCGGTGATCCTCGCCGCCTGCGCCCTCCTCGGCGTCGACGAGGTCTACGCCGCGGGCGGTGCCCAGGCCGTCGCCATGTTCGCGTACGGCACCGAGGAGTGCCGCCCGGTGAACCTCGTCACCGGCCCCGGCAACATCTACGTCGCCTCCGCCAAGCGCCTGCTCAAGGGCCGGATCGGGATCGACGCCGAGGCCGGGCCGACGGAGATCGCGATCCTTGCCGACGCCGGCGCCGACGCCGCGCACGTCGCCTCCGACCTGATCAGCCAGGCCGAGCACGACACGCTCGCCGCCGCCGTCCTCGTCACGGACTCGCCCGAGCTGGCCGACGCCGTCGAGGCCGAGCTGAAGACGCAGGTCGGGGCCACCCGGCACCGGGAGCGCATCACCGCGGCGCTGGCCGGACGGCAGTCCGCGATCGTCCTCGTCGACGGCGTCGACGAGGGCCTGCGGGTCACCGACGCCTACGGCGCCGAGCACCTGGAGATCCAGACCGCCGACGCCTCCGCCGTCGCCGCCCGGGTCCGCAACGCCGGAGCCGTGTTCGTCGGCCCCTACGCCCCGGTCTCCCTCGGCGACTACTGCGCCGGGTCCAACCACGTGCTGCCCACCGGCGGCTGCGCCTGCCACTCCTCGGGCCTGTCCGTGCAGTCCTTCCTGCGCGGCATCCATGTCGTGGACTACACCCGCGACGCCCTCGCCGAGGTCGCCCACCACGTGGTCACCCTCGCCGAGGCCGAGGATCTGCCCGCCCACGGGGCGGCGCTGAAGGCAAGGTTCGACTGGAAGGTACCGGCGGCCAAGTGACCGGCATCGACGATCTGCCCATCCGGGACGAGCTGCGCGGCAAGACCCCGTACGGAGCGCCGCAGCTCGACGTCCCGGTCCGGCTCAACACCAACGAGAACCCGTACCCGCTGCCCGAGCCGCTGGTCCGGCGCATCGCGGAGCGCGTCACCGAGGCCGCCCGCACCCTCAACCGCTACCCCGACCGGGACGCCGTCGAGTTGCGCACGGGCCTCGCGGACTACCTCAGCCGCACCTGCGGACACCGGGTCACCGCCCCCCAGGTCTGGGCGGCCAACGGCTCCAACGAGGTCATCCAGCAGCTGCTCCAGGCCTTCGGCGGCCCCGGCCGCACCGCGATCGGCTTCGAGCCCTCGTACTCCATGCACGCCCTGATCTCGCGCGGCACCGGCACCGGCTGGATCTCCGGTCCGCGGAGCGAGGACTTCACCATCGACACCGGCGCCGCCGTGGCCGCCATCGCCGAGCACCGGCCGGACGTCGTCTTCATCACCTCGCCCAACAACCCGACCGGCACCGCCGTGGACGCCGACACGGTCCTCGCCCTCCACGAGGCGGCGCAGGCCGCGAAGCCGTCGCTGGTGGTCGTCGACGAGGCGTACGGGGAATTCAGCCACCGCCCGTCGCTGTTGCCGCTCATCGAGGGCCGCCCGCACCTGGTGGTCAGCCGCACCATGTCCAAGGCGTTCGGCGCCGCCGGGCTGCGGCTCGGCTACCTCGCGGCGGACCCGGCCGTCGTGGACGCCGTACAGCTGGTCCGGCTGCCGTACCACCTGTCCGCCGTTACCCAGGCCACCGCGCTCGCCGCCCTGGAGCACACCGATACGCTGCTCGGGTACGTCGACCAGCTCAAGGCCGAGCGGGACCGGCTGGTCACGGAGCTGCGCGCGCTGGGCTGCGAGGTGACCGACTCGGACGCCAACTTCGTGCAGTTCGGCCGGTTCGAGGACAGCCACCGGGCCTGGCAGCGACTGCTGGAGCAGGGCGTCCTGGTGCGGGACAACGGTGTCCCCGGCCGGCTGCGGGTCACCGCCGGCACCCCGGAGGAGAACGACGCGTTCCTCGACGCGGTGCGCGTGCTGATGAAGCAGTCCGCATGAACGCGCGTACGGAACGGGCGTGCGGCAGCGTGAACGAGCGCGAGTCCGCACCGGATCAGACCAAGGAGACGACACGAGCATGAGCCGCACCGGCCGGGTGGAGCGCACCACCAAGGAGACGAAGGTCCTGGTCGAGATCGACCTCGACGGCACCGGCAAGACCGAGATCTCGACAGGCGTGGGCTTCTACGACCACATGCTCGACCAGCTCGGCCGGCACGGTCTCTTCGACCTCACCGTCCGGACCGAGGGCGACCTGCACATCGACAGCCACCACACCATCGAGGACACCGCGCTCGCGCTGGGCGCCGCCTTCAAGCAGGCGCTCGGCGACAAGGTCGGCATCTACCGCTTCGGCAACTGCACCGTGCCGCTGGACGAGTCCCTCGCCCAGGTCACCGTCGACCTCTCCGGCCGCCCCTACCTCGTGCACACCGAGCCCGAGAAGATGGCGCCGATGATCGGCGAGTACGACACCACGATGACCCGGCACATCCTGGAGTCCTTCGTCGCCCAGGCACAGGTCGCGCTGCACGTCCACGTCCCGTACGGGCGCAACGCGCACCACATCGTCGAGTGCCAGTTCAAGGCGCTCGCCCGCGCCCTGCGCTACGCCTCCGAGCCCGACCCGCGCGCCGCCGGGATCCTGCCGTCCACCAAGGGCGCCCTGTGACCGGGCTCTCGACACTGCTGATCGTCGTCGGTCTGTTCCTGCTCGGCGGGGTGATCTCCTTCGCCAAGCAGGGCCTGCCCAAGGGCGTCGTCGTGCTGCTCGGTGTCGCGTCCGCGCTGTGCCTGGTGGCGGGCGTCATGCGATGGGAGGTCTGGTCGTGACCGATCCGAAGAAGAAGGTCGTCGTCTTCGACTACGGCTTCGGCAACGTCCGCTCCGCCGAGCGGGCCCTCGTCCGGGCGGGCGCCGACGTCGAGATCACCGGGGACTACGACAGGGCGATGAACGCCGACGGGCTGCTCGTCCCGGGCGTCGGTGCCTTCGCCGCCTGCATGCGGGGACTGACCGAGGCCCGCGGCGACTGGGTCGTCGGGCGGCGGCTGGCCGGGGGGCGGCCCGTGATGGGCATCTGCGTCGGCATGCAGATCCTGTTCGCCCGCGGCATCGAGCACGGTGTGGAGGCCGCCGGACTGGACGAGTGGCCCGGCACCGTCGGCCCGCTGCGGGCCCCCGTCGTGCCGCACATGGGCTGGAACACCGTCGAGCCCGCCGAGAACTCACAGCTGTTCGCAGGCCTGGACCGGGACAGCCGCTACTACTTCGTGCACTCCTACGCCGTCGGCGACTGGGAGTTCGAGGCGGGCAACACCGGCATCCGCGCCCCGAAGGTCAGCTGGTCCACGCACGGCGAGCCGTTCGTCGCCGCCGTCGAGAACGGCCCGCTGTGGGCGACCCAGTTCCACCCGGAGAAGTCCGGTGACGCCGGCGCCCAGCTGCTCCGCAACTGGGTCGGTACCCTCTGAAGCCGCCGCACCCGCCGCGCGCCGCGCCCGGAACGACAGCCGCCCGGGCGCCCGCCCCGCCGACGACCAGACGACCCGACGAACCGATGACCACGACACGAAGGCAGCCATGAGCAGCACGCACCGCCTCGAACTCCTCCCCGCCGTCGACGTCCGCGACGGCCAGGCCGTCCGCCTGGTGCACGGCGAGTCCGGCTCCGAGACGTCCTACGGCGACCCGCTCGCCGCCGCCCTCACCTGGCAGCGGGCCGGCGCCGAGTGGCTGCACCTGGTGGACCTCGACGCGGCCTTCGGCACCGGTGACAACCGGGAGCGGATCGCCGAGGTCGCCCGCTCCATGGACATCAAGGTGGAGCTGTCCGGCGGCATCCGCGACGACGACACCCTCGCCGCCGCCCTCGCCACCGGCTGCACCCGCGTCAACCTCGGCACCGCCGCCCTGGAGACCCCCGAGTGGGTCGCCAAGGTCATCGCCGAGCACGGGGACAAGATCGCCGTCGGCCTCGACGTGCGCGGCACCACGCTGCGCGGGCGCGGTTGGACCCGGGACGGCGGCGACCTCTACGAGACCCTGGCCCGCCTGGACTCCGAGGGCTGTGCCCGCTATGTCGTCACCGACATCGCCAAGGACGGCACCCTGGGTGGCCCGAACCTGGAGCTGCTGCGCGGGGTGTGCGCCGCCACCGACCGGCCCGTGGTGGCCTCGGGCGGCGTCTCCTCGCTCGACGACCTGCGGGCGATCGCCGGCCTGGTCCCGGAGGGTGTCGAGGGAGCCATCGTGGGCAAGGCCCTCTACGCCAAGGCCTTCACCCTGGAAGAAGCGCTCGCAGCCGTGTCACAGCGCTGACCGACCACCGCAGAGGAGCAGCAGCCGATGAGCGAGCCCGCCGCCGTACAGCGAGTGCAGACCGACAGCCCCTGGGAGGAGTCGATCGGCTTCGCGCGCGCTGTCGCGGCGGGTGACCGGGTGCTCGTCGCCGGGACCATGCCGCTGGCCGACGGCGCGATCCAGGGGGAGGGCGACCCGTACGAGCAGGCGCGGGCCGCCTTCGGCAACGCCCTGGCCGCGCTGGAGCCGTTCTCCCTCGGCCCCGAATCCGTCATCCGAACCCGTATGTACCTCACCCACGCGCGTGACGTGGACGCGGTCGGCCGCGCCCACCAGGAGATCTTCGGCGCCGTCCGGCCGGCCGCGACCCTCGTCGTGGTCTCCGGCTTCGTCGACTCGCGCGTGCTGGTCGAGGTCGAGATCGAAGCATTCCGAGGAGCGACGACACCATGACCCTGGCGGTCCGAGTCATTCCCTGCCTGGACGTGGACGGCGGCCGGGTCGTCAAGGGCGTCAACTTCAAGAACCTCCGTGACGCGGGCGACCCCGTGGAGATGGCCAAGCTGTACGACGCCGAGGGCGCCGACGAGCTGACCTTCCTCGACATCACGGCGTCCTCCGGCGACCGCGAGACCACCTACGACGTGGTGCGACGCACCGCCGAGCAGGTGTTCATCCCGCTCACCGTCGGCGGCGGCGTGCGCACCCCGGAGGACGTCGACAAGCTGCTGCGGGCCGGCGCGGACAAGGTCGGTGTCAACACCGCCGCGATCGCCCGCCCGGAGCTGATCCGGGAGATCTCCGAGCGGTTCGGCAGCCAGGTGCTGGTCCTCTCCGTCGACGCCCGGCGCTGCCCCGACGGCACACAGACCGCATCCGGCTTCGAGGTCACCACCCACGGCGGCCGCCGCGGCACCGGCATCGACGCCGTCGAGTGGGCCCACCGCGCGGCGGAGCTGGGGGCGGGGGAGATCCTGCTCAACTCCATGGACGCCGACGGGACCAAGGACGGCTACGACACGTCCATGATCAAGGCGGTGCGCGCCCGGGTGGCCGTCCCGGTGATCGCCTCCGGCGGCGCGGGCCGGCTGGAGGACTTCCCGCCGGCCGTGGCGGCGGGCGCCGACGCGGTCCTCGCGGCCTCCGTCTTCCACTTCGGAGACCTGCGCATCGGCGAGGTCAAGGACACGCTGCGCGGGGCGGGCCACCCGGTCCGCTGAGGACCGGGCGGCCACGGCCACCCGGCCCCGCGGCGGACGCCGTCAGATGCCGAGCTGCTTCGCCCCGTACGCCTGCGCGACGGCCTCCTTGTCGCCCTCCGCCTCCACCCGGGCCTGCTCCTGCCGGCCGAAGAGGAACAGCAGCAGCTCGCCCGGCTCGCCGGTGACCGTGACGACCGGGGTGCCGCGCCGGGCGACCGCCGTGCGGCCGTCGGGGCGGCGCAGGACCAGGCCGACCGGGGACTTGCGGCCCATCACCCGGGCCACCCGCTCGATCCGGGACCACAGCACGTCCGCGAAGACCGGGTCCAGCTCGCGCGGCGTCCAGTCGGGCCGCGCCCGCCGGACGTCCTCGGCGTGGACGTAGAACTCCACCGTGTTCGCGGCCTCGTCCACCTGCTTCAGGGAGAACGGGGACATCCGCGGCGGGCCGGTGCGGATCAGCTGGATCAGCTCCTCGTACGGCTTCGCGGTGAACTCCGCCGTCACCCGCTCCAGCCGGGCCGCGAGCGGCTTGATGAACGCGCCCCCGGCCGCGTCGGCGCGGCGTTCGCGCACCACGAGGTGCACGGCGAGGTCGCGGGTGGTCCAGCCGTCGCAGAGCGTCGGGGCCGCGGGACCCGCGCTCTCCAACAGATCGGCCAGAAGAAGACGTTCGCGCTTCGCATGGGTCGACATGCCGCCAGCCTACGGCCGCGCGCCCGGACCGGTCACGGTGCCGCGCGGTGCCGACGCCGGGCGCCGTGCCGGGGGCCGCTCCTCCGGCCCGCCCGGTCTCTGTTTCTCCGGCCCGCCCGGTCCCTGTCTTCTCCCGCCCGCCCGGTCCCTGTCTTCTCCCGCCCGCCCGGTCCCTGTTTCTCCCGCACTCCCGGGACGCGTTGTTCCCGCCCTCCTCGCCGCTGCTTCTCCCGCCCTCCCCGGCCCTGTCTTCTCCCGCCCTCCTTGCCCTGTCTTCTCCCGCCCTCCTCGCCCTGTTTTCCGGCGCCCTGTTTTCCCGCGCCCGCGCCGCGGCGGCACAATGGGGCCCATGCCCAGCAATCCCGGCCGGCCCTCCGGCCTCGATCCCGCCGTCGCCGCCCGCCTCAAGCGGAACGCCGACGGCCTCGTGCCCGCCGTCGCCCAGCAGTACGACACCGGTGAGGTGCTGATGCTCGGCTGGATGGACGACGAGGCGCTGCACCGCACGCTCACCACCGGCCGCTGCACCTACTGGAGCCGCAGCCGCGGGGAGTACTGGGTCAAGGGCGACACCTCCGGCCACTTCCAGCACGTCAAGTCGGTCGCCCTGGACTGCGACGGCGACACGCTGCTGGTCAGGGTCGACCAGGTCGGAGCGGCCTGCCACACGGGCGACCGGACCTGCTTCGACGCGAACGAACTGCCGCTGGGACCGGCGGACTGAACGACCGGGGCCGTCGGCCCGGGGACCGCCCCGCCCCGGGATGCCGCCCGGCCCGGGACTGCCCCGCCCCGGGAGCTGCCGGGCCCGGGGCGGCGCGGCGGGACCGCGTCCTGGCACGGGACCGGGACCCCGTCCGTGCGGGGACCCCGTCCGTGCCGGGGTCCGGTCCGCGCGTGGCTGTGGCTCCGTCTCTCCCGGTGCCGGCTGCGTCGTGTCCGGGCCGGGCCCGGCCGTCCGTAGGTACACGTCCGTTCCGTACGCACACGCCCCTTCCGTACGGGCCCGGCCTCACCGTGCGAGACGCGCCCACCCGCATGGTGAACGCCTCCACCGCCCGCGGCCGGCGCCCACTAGGATCCCGGCCCATGGACACCGGTGCCGCCACGACGGATCTCGAGACCTTCCGCAAACTGGCGGCCGACCGCCGTGTCATCCCCGTCAGCCGCAGGCTGCTCGCGGATTCCGACACCCCGGTCGGCCTCTACCGGAAGCTGGCGGCCGAGCGCCCCGGGACGTTCCTGCTGGAGTCGGCCGAGAACGGCCGCTCCTGGTCCCGCTACTCCTTCGTCGGCGTCCGCAGCGACGCCACCCTCACCGTCCGCGACGGTGAGGCCCACTGGCTCGGCACCCCGCCCGTCGGCGTGCCCACCGAGGGCGACCCGCTCGACGCGCTCCGGGCCACCGTGGAGACCCTGCACACCCCGCGCGACCTGGGCCGGCAGCTGGAGCTGCCGCCCTTCACCGGCGGCATGGTCGGCTATCTCGGCTACGACATCGTGCGCCGCCTGGAGCGGATCGGCGACAGCACCCGGGACGACCTCGGCCTGCCCGAACTGACCATGCTGCTCACCTCGGACCTCGCCGTGCTCGACCACTGGGACGGCACCGTCCTGCTGATCGCCAACGCGATCAACCACAATGACCTGGACACCGGCGTCGACGAGGCGTACGCCGACGCCGTCGCCCGGCTCGACGCGATGGCCGCGGACCTCGCGCGACCGGTGCCCGGCGGGGCGGCGGGCGCGGCGCTGCCGGCCTCCGAACTCCCCGAGTACACCCAGGACTGGGGCGGCGAGCAGTACCGGGAGGTCGTCGACGACATCAAGGAACGCATCCGGGCGGGCGAGGCCTTCCAGGTGGTGCCCTCGCAGCGGTTCGAGACGCCCTGCCCGGCATCCGCGCTGGACGTCTACCGGGTGCTCCGGGCCACCAACCCCAGCCCGTACATGTACCTCTTCCGCTTCCCCGGGCTCGACGGGGCCGAGGGCTTCGACGTCGTCGGCTCCAGCCCCGAGGCGCTGGTCAAGGTCGAGGACGGGCGCGCGCTGCTGCACCCGATCGCCGGCACCCGGCCGCGCGGCGCGACACCGCAGGAGGACGCCGCCCTCGCCGAGGACCTGATGGCCGACCCCAAGGAGCGGGCCGAGCATCTGATGCTGGTCGACCTCGGGCGGAACGACCTCGGCCGGGTCTGCGAGCCCGGCAGCGTCGAGGTGGTCGACTTCATGTCGGTGGAGCGCTACAGCCACGTCATGCACATCGTCTCCACGGTGGTCGGCCGGGTGGCGGAGGGCCGCACCGCCTTCGACGTGCTCACCGCCTGCTTCCCGGCGGGCACCCTGTCGGGGGCCCCGAAGCCGCGGGCGCTGCAGATCATCGAGGAGGTCGAGCCGACCAGGCGCGGGCTGTACGGCGGCTGCGTCGGCTATCTCGACTTCGCCGGGGACTCCGACACCGCCATCGCGATCCGTACCGCGCTGCTGCGGGGCGGGACCGCGTATGTGCAGGCGGGTGCCGGGGTGGTCGCCGACTCGGACCCGGCGGCCGAGGACACGGAGTGCCGCAACAAGGCGGCGGCCGTGCTCCGGGCCGTCGCGATGGCGGCGAAGCTCTCCGCCGCGGGCCCGCGGTAGCGCACGGCCCGCCGGGACGGGCGGCGCCTCCGCCTTGTCGCGGCACTCCGCAGGCCCCGGTGCCGGACGTCTCCCGCCTTGGGCAGCGGGGCCGCGTCGCGGGCGGTGGCCGGGGGACGTCTTCCGCGGGCCGGGTGAGCGGACCGGGCGACCCGCGCCGGGCCGGTGCGGGGGCGCCCCGGGCACCGGACGCCCGCCGGGGGTCCCCCGGGTGACCCGGGGCGGCCGGGACGCGCGATAGTGGTGGGGTGAGTGCTGAACCCGAGCGTGACCCCAGGGACGGGAGCGCCGTACCCGAGACCGCGGCCTCCGCGACGGCCGAGCGCGGTGGCAGGCGAAGTCTGGCCGCCGCCCTGCTGCTCGGCGCCGCCGGTGCCGCACTGGCCCTGCTGGCCGGCGGGCAGACCTGGAGCGAGGCCACCACGGCCGCCGCGCAGGGGACGATGCCCCTGACCGCGGAGGGCCGGGACGTCACCGGGGTCCCCGCGGCGCTCGCGATCGTCGGGCTCGCCGCGCTCGTCGCCGTCTTCGCCGTGCGCCGGTCCGGCCGGACCCTGGTGGCCGTGCTGCTCGCGCTGAGCGGTCTCGGCACCGCCGTCACCTCCGTGCTCGGCGGCACGGACACCGGCGCGCTGGAGGCGAAGGCCGCCGAGGCGACCGGACTCGTCGGGGCGGACGTCTCCGGCGTCGGCCACACCGTCTGGCCCTGGATCTCCGCCCTCGCCGGTGTCCTGCTGCTGATCGCCGGACTCCTGGCGCTGCGGCACGGCCGGCGGTGGCCTTCGATGTCCGGCCGTTACGAGCGCCCGGGCGGCGCGGCGCGCCGCCCGGGAGGCGCCGCCCCGGACCCGGAGCGGCCCGAGGAGATGTGGAAGGCGCTGGACCGGGGAGAGGACCCGACGCGCGACGACTGAGCGGCCGGCGCGGAGACGGGCGCTGGGCGAAGCGCCGCTTCCCGCCGCCGCGAGCTGCCGTTCGCGGCGGGCCGGGCGGGGAGCGGGCGCCGCTGCTGACCGCCGGACGGGACCGGCCGCACCGCCGCACGGCCGGGACCGGCGCCCCCCGGCGGCCGTGCCCGACGGCCCACCCCCGATCACGCTGCCACGGCCCGTCAGGGACAATGGACAGCGAGCGTTCACCGCGCCCGAGCCAGGCGCACACAGCAACGAGGAGAACTCATGGCGGGCACCGACCACGGACACACCCCGGCCGCCTGGACCGGCGTCATCATCGCCTTCATCGGCTTCTGCGTCGCGGGCGCCTTCACGGTCATGGCGAGCCCGGTCGGCTTCGTGGCCGGGCTGGTGATCGTCGCTCTCGGCGGCATCGTCGGCTGGGTGATGAGCAAGGCCGGACTCGGCCAGACCCCGGCTCCGGCGAAGCGCTCGGAGCAGCAGCTGCAGCACTGAGGCGCCGCCGGCCCGGGCCGGCTTCGCGGGCGTGGTTCCGGAGCGCGCACGGCCGTACGGCGGTGCCGGGACGCTCCGGGGCTGCGCCTTCGCGCGTACCGGGGGAGACTCGGCGTGTGAGGGACGATTCCGTGCGGCAGCTGCCGCGACGTGCCACGGGCGGACGGCCGGAGCCCCCGGCCCCGCCGCCGGACCGGCCCGCCGAGCCCCAGGACC
>NZ_WHPN01000388.1 GCF_009735685.1 Streptomyces lycii
GCGGCTTCAGCGATGGACCCGCCTGCGTCGGCCGATCCGCCGGGGAGAATCCATCCGTCCTTGTAAGTCGGGTGGACCAGGAGGATGCGGCTCCCGCTGTCCCGGACGAGGACGACGGCCCCCAGGCGTCGGGGCGGAGGGTTGGTGTGGTCGGTGGGCTGGTGTCCCATAACGCCGAACACCTGTCGTGCGGTGTCGCGTACGAACTCCCCAATCTCAGGGCTCGGCATCGTGCCCGTTTCCGTAGCCATGCGATGACGCTATGAGAGGAAACGGTCACCAAGGGATACAGCTTGTACCCCTGCGTTCGTGTACCCCTGTGCAGCGGCCCCTACGGAGTCCGCAAGCTCGCGAGCGCCGTCCCGGATCGAGACTGGCGAGTGCAGCACGAGATCTGCGGCGAGCCATCGAGCCGACGGCACGTAACGCACCGCTTCCGGGGACGCTTTGAAACCCCGCTGGAGGTAGTGGAGCGACCCTGCGTGTTCACGTCGTGCGTACTGAGAGCGGGCGGCGTCGACCAAGAGGCGCGAGCGTCGCTCGACGGACGTAATGGAGTCCGGGATTGCGTCAGCAGCCCTGCGCAGGGCTGCCCCTGGCGTTCGCAGGTCCACCCCGATGGTCACAGCGTGCACCGCGACGTTCCCGGCACCGAAGGCGGTCCAGGGGTGCGCGTACCCGGTCGGCAGTTGCCTCGCGGTGCGGTCTGCCTCGTCGTGCCAGCGCCAAGCGGTACCGTCGCTGCCCTCCTGAGCAGCTGTCACGGCCGCATGCAAGCACAGAGCCCCGAAGGTGCTCCGAAGATGCTGAGAGCCGCCCTCCAGGCGCGGGCGCAAGCTCTCGGCGGCCTCCGCCGCCAGGCGAAGGGCCTCTTCCGTGTGGCCGGAGTTACGCAGGCCGTTGCCCGTGATCCAGGCAGCAAAGGCGAGCAGAACGGGGTCGTCGGACTCCTCGCAGGCCATGCGCGCACGATCCACGACGATCCAGTACAGCTCGGGCTCTGCGACGTGCGCCGAAAACTGCTGGCTCGAATGGCGTTGTGTCGCTCAGATCTACTCCCGGCCTCTCCGCGGCCCGCCGGGCACGAATTCGTCCGCCACGTCATCGCCCAGCGGGGCCGCGACGCGTTCAACGAGGTGTGGAGGAGTCCGCAGCTGTGCCCGACCGGCCCCGAGATCGACGCGCCGGCCACGTACGTGCGGTACACGAACAAGCTGGCGGCGGCCGCGAACGAACGGCGGACCGCCGATAGCGGTGGCCGGTTCCCGGGTGAGGCGTCCGGAGGCTCCCGTGGCCTCCTCCTGTAGCCCGGATGTGGCGAGCGGGTTCACCGGACGTCAGGGGGAACTGGACCGGCTGACGCAGTCCCTGGACGCCGTGCGCCAGGAGAAGCGGGCAGGCATCGTGCTGGTCACCGGGCCCCGTCTGGTGGGGAAGTCGCGGTTGGTGACCGAGTTCCTGCACCGGGCCGCGCTGCCGCACGTCTACTTCACCGCCGGTGGTGGCCGTCCGGCGGACGCGCTCGCCGCGTTCGCCGCCGAGGTGCGGGCCTCTACACTGCCCGCGGCAGGCCGGACTCCCCCGCGCGGGACGCCGCCGGGCTGGGAGATGGCCCTCATCGGACTGGCCGGACTGCTCCCGGCCGATACCCCCAGCGCTGTGGTCCTCGACGAGGTGCCGGCGCTGGTACGCCGGGACCCGGGGTTCGGCCCCGCCTTGCGCCAGGCCGTCGACGTGCTGTCCCGGCTGCCGGTCCTCCTCGTCCTCATCGGCGCGGACGCCGAGGTGATGGCGGCGCTGGGCCGGCAGATCGACCCGCTCGGGAGCCGGGTGCCCACCGTGCCCGTACGGCCGTGGAACCCGGCTCAGATCGCCGCTCGGCTCGGTCTCCCGGCCGCCGAGGCGATCGACGCGTATCTCGTCTCCGGCGGCCTCCCGCCGGTGCTCGCCGAGTGGCCGCACGGCGCCGGCGTGTGGGACCACCTGCCCCACGCGCTGCACCCGAGGTCCGCTCTCCTCGTCAGCGGGGAGAGGGCCTGCGCCGCCGAGTGGCCCGCGGTGGTACAGCCCCGCACCGTCCTGGCAGCGATCGGCCAGGGCAAGACCTCGTTCACCGAGATCGGCCGGGCCTCCGGCGGCCTCCATCCCGGCTCGCTGTTCAAAGCGCTGGACCCGCTCGTGAGCCGCCGCCTGGTCCGGGCCGAACTCCCGCTGTCCGCCCGCATCAGCCGGGAAACCCGATACCGGGTCGAGGACCCCTACCTGCACCTGTGGCTCGCCTTCCTGCGCCCCAGCATCCCGGCGGTCGAACGCGGCCGGGCCGACCTCGCGCTCGCCGCCGTCCGGGACGGGTGGAACGCCTGGCGCCGCCGGGCCCTTGTCCCGGTCGTGCGCGACGCTCTGCTGCGCCTGGGCGAGGACCGGCTGCCCGGGGAGACCGCCGCCGTCGGCGGCTACTGGACCCGCTCCCGCTCCGGGGTCGACCTCGTCGGGGCGGACCGGATGCTGCCCGCCCGGCGCATCACGTTCCTCGGCTCGGTCAAGTGGGCGGAGGACACCCCCTTCGACGCCGGTGATCTCGCCTGCCTCAACCACGGCCGCGGCTATGTGCCGGGGGCCGGCGCCTCGACCTCGCTGTTCGCCGTCTCCCGGTCCGGCTGCACCGCCAGCGGCGTGACCTGCCTCGAACCGGAGGACCTGGTGCACGCCTGGGCGGCACACCCCGAGCCCGCCACCCCCACGCCGTAGCCGCGGCCAACCGAAAGGACGCTCATGCCCAGTCAACACCTGCGGCCCGGTGCCGGCCCCGAACACGAGAGGAACCACCCAGTGGCTGTACCTGACGAGGACGCGTTACGCGTCGTCTCCTGGAACATCGAGCACAATGGCTTTGGCGGCGGCGACAACTACCGGTGGTGCGTGGCCATGGAGGTCCTCGCGACCCTGAAACCGCATATCGTGCTGCGCCAGGAGCTGACCGGTGCGCAGGAGTACGGCCGTCGGGCCCTGTGGGCGGAAGCCGCCGCCCTCGGCGGCCCCGGCCGGCCGCCGTTCATTGCGCACCTCGCCCCGGCCACCCGGGAGTCACCGAATCCCACCGGCGTCTACACCGATCCGGCGCTGTGTGAGACGGCCGAGTACCACGAACACGTCACCGGCATGTGGCACCCGATCTGCAACCCGGTCGTGCGGCTGCGCGGCGCGGTTTCCAAGTTGTCTCTGGCGTCGGTCCATCTGTGCTCGTGGGACCCAGCCCAGCGGGAGAAGGAGGCGAAGCGGCTGACGATACTGGGCAAGCCGGGTATGGCCACCATCCTGGGCGGGGACTTCAACTCCTACCCGCACCGGATCGGCGATGAGAAGGTCCTGCTGCCGGACTGGAGCCAGGTCAAGGACCGCAGCCACTTCGAGCAGCGCACGGTACCCCGCGGTACGCGGCGGGTCAGTGACTACCGCCCTGACGCGATACTCGCCGGCGAGCACACCGGGCAGCCGCCGCTGTTCACCGAACTGGGCCACTACGCCGCGACCCGCCTGGGCCAGCCGGGCGCGCTGGAGCCGACCGCGAGCGTCTGGCGCACTGACCAGGGCCCCAGGCAGCGCATCGACAGGATCTACGTGACGCCGCAGCTGGCTCCCGCTCTGACCCGGCTGGAGGTCATCGCCACCGACGAAGTGATCGAGGCGTCCGACCACGCCGCGGTGATGGCGACGTTCAGCCTCTCCCGGCTCCGCCGCGCACTCGTCCCCACGGCGACGGCGGCCTGACTCCCGCACCCCGGCCGCGTCGCGCTGGGCGGGGCGGCCGGGGCGCGGGCCCGACACCGCGGTGAGTGCCGCGGTCCCTTCAAGGATGTGAGCAGCTCAGCCCTGCACTCGTTGACTGGAGGCATCGTGCACGCATCGCACCTCGCGGACCTGTCCGGCCGGACTGTGCTGGTGACCGGCGGTGGTGGTCTGGTCGGCAGCAGAATCACCGGGCGCCTGCGGGAGGCGGGAGCCCGGCCTCTCGCGGTCTGCACGCTGGACGCCTACCCCCGCACCGTCTACCGGAACCTGTTCGGTGTCGATGACGACAGCCCGGACGTCGTGCTCGGGACCATCGAGGACGCGGCGCTGATGCGGCGGCTCGTCGCCGAATCCGACTACGTGATTCACGCCGCCGCGCTGGCGGACGTGGCCGCCTGCACCCGGCGGCCGATGGATGCGATCCACGCCAACATCGTCGGAACGCAAGTCCTGTTGGACGCCGTGGCGGCGAGCGACCGCGTCCGCCGGTGCGTCATGGTCTCCTCCGCCAGCGTCTACGGCAACGGGAACCCCGACGACTACGCGACGCCGGGGGGTGAGTACCGGGCGATGCGGCAGTTGCTGGAGTCCGTCTACGGGCGCGTCATCCCGCAGTTCCACGAGGACGCGCCGCTCCGCCCCATGTCGGTCTACGCCAACAGCAAAGCCTGGGCGGAGACGCAGACCGCGCTCACCCTCGGCGCCGTGGGGACCTCCTACGCGATCGTGCGCTACTTCTCCGTCTACGGCGACCCCCAGGTGATCAAGAAGGGTTCGCACTCGTGGGTGGTCGCCTGGTTCGCCGCCCGGGCGTCGCTCGGTCTCCCGCTCCACCTCAACGGCGGCGGGCACCAGGTGCGGGACCTGGTCCACGTCGAGGACATCGCCGACGCCACCGTCCGGGCCCTCACCGCACCCCGGGCCCACAACGAGACAGTGAACGTCGGCACCGGCGAACCGACCAGCATCCGGCGCGTGGCCGAGCTGGTGGCCGAGCAGTACCCCGGGACACGGTTCCTGGAGACGCCGATGCCCCCCGGGGACCCGCTCGGCGGCTACGCCTCACCGCACCGGATGCGCTCCGCTCTGGACTGGCAGCCGACCATCACCGTCGCCGACGGGACCGCCCGCTACGCTCGCTGGCTCGCCGAGCACCCGGAGGCCGTCCCCGGGTGGCTGCGGGCGGAGACTGCCTCGGCCTAGACGATCGGGGGGCGGCCCAGGCGGGTCATCCGCCACACCGTGGCCCACCGCATGGGCCGCCTCTCCCCGCACGAGGAGCGCACCCCTTCGGCGAAGCCGCCGAACCAGGCGCGCAGGCCCGCCGCGGACCGGGTCCGCACGACGGTCAGGAGCAGCCACACGCCCAGGTATGCCGGTACGAGGGGAGCGGGCAGGTGCCGTTTCGCCAGCCAGACCCGGTTGCGGGAGACCATCCGGTAGAACACGGCGTGCCGGGTCGGAGAGGTCCGCGGGTGCTGGAGCACGAGCTCCGGCTCGTACTGGATGCGCCAGCCGGCGTCCAGGGCGCGCCAGGCGAGGTCGGTCTCCTCGTGCGCGAAGAAGAACTCCTCCGGCCACCCGCCGGTCTCCTCCAGCATCGGCATGGCCAGGCTGTGTCCGCCGCCGAGGAACGTGGTGACGGGGCCGCCGCGCATCGGGTCCCCGGCCCGCAGCCGTGGGACGTGGCGGCGCTGCGTGAACCCGGTCTCGTCGGCGATCCGGAAGCTGACGATGCCGAGCCGGGAGTCGGCGGCGTGCATGGCGGCGATCCGGGTGAACACGTCCGGGGCGATGAGGAGGCCGTCGTCGTCCAGGTCGACCAGGACGTCGACCGTCCCGCGCAGGGCCTGCCAGGCGACGTTGCGGCCACCGGAGACGCCCAGGTTCTCGGGCAGCTCGATGCCGGTGACCCCGCCGGGCAGAGGGGGCAGCGGGCTGCCGTTGCCCACGACCACGATCCGCGCCGCCAAGGTGTCCTGAGCGGCGACCGACTCCAGGAGCGCGTGCAGCTCGGCCGGGCGGTTGCCCATGGTCAGGATCGCGACGCCAACGCGCGGGTGACGCACGGATGAACTCCGTTCCTCGGGGGTGCCGCAGATGTTATCCGGCGCCCGTGGTCGAGGACGGCCAACCACAAGGAGAGTGATCCATGCCCACGGTGCGCCTCGGCGACTACCTCACCGCGCCCGGCGACGGCCCGCTGGCCGACACCCCCTACGGCCGGCTCGGCGGGGTGGAGCTGACCGACTTCCTCGCGTCCTGGGACGGCTGGCACCGCCAAGCCCTCGCCGCCGTCCCCGACCGCATCCACCCCACGGCCCGGGTCCACCCGAGCGCGAACATCGGGGAGGACGTGATCATCGGGCCCGGAGTGCGGGTCTGGGAATTCTCCACCGTCCGGGCCGGGTCGGTGCTGTGCGCCGGCGTCTCGGTGGGGTTCAACTGCGAGGTGACCAAAGCGCTGATCGGCCCCGGGACGGTACTCGGTCACCGGATCGGCATCAACCGCACCCTCGTGGGAGCGGACGCGCATCTGTCCGCCGGCGTGACCGTGGCCGCGATCAGCATGTGGAGTGCGGACCTGCGGCGGCCGGAGCGCGAGGTCATCATGCGCGGCCCCGGCGGGCTCTACCGCTGCGGCACCCCGCGGTTCGGGGCGCTCCTCGGCGACCGGTGCCAGACCGGCAACGGCATCAGCCTCGGCCCCGGCCTCGCGCTGGGCCGGGACTGCCGGGTTGCCAGCGGAGTCACCATGGCCGGGCGAATCCTCCCCGAGCACAGCGTCATCACGGCACCGCACACCGCGGACATCCACGTGCGGCAGAGCCGCCGGCACCACACCGGCCCGCCAGCAGGCCCACGGACATGACGGGCCGCTGCACCACTCACCGGGACCTGGCACCGCAAGCGGCACCTGGCCGCATCCGCGAAACACCTCGGGCCCCGGCCGGCCGCGGGCGGGCGGCGGCACCTCCGGCCGTGGCGGCTGACCCGGTCAGTGCCGCAGCGCTGTCTCCGGGCGGCAGACGTCGCACGGCTCGGCCCGGGCATCGCCGCCGGCGTGGAGCCGCCGCCGTGCCTGCTCGGTGTCGATCAGGTCCGAGTGGCTCCTCCCGGTCCAGCAGTCGGGGCGGTGCAGCACCCACACCGGGCCGGAACCGGAGGACGGCAACGTGCTTGACGGGCTCCATGCGCTCACTTCCTCCCGGGCACCGCGTAGCCAGCGGCCGCCCGGGCCTCCGCAGCCGGCATCAGCACGGCTGCATGGGAGCGTGATGCCGCAGTCGGCTTGCTGACGGCTCAATCGTCCATGGCAAGGGGACGGTCAGGGTAGGGATACACCGGCCGCCGGGACGCGTAATGCGGATGGAGGTCGTGGGACGTGCACAGGATGGGGTTGGGAAGCCCCTGGGCACAGCGCCGGATCCATCGCGATGCCTGCCACCGAAATCGGGTACGCCGGAGAAGGACGGCACGTTCCTCGGTGTACGGTTCCCCCTTCGGCCAGAAGACCACTTACCAAGCACCTGTGCCGTTGAGCGACTGCCGGGCCCCCTGCAGCTTTCCGGACCAGCCGATGCGCTTGTTCAACTCATCCTCCCTTCTGTGCCGCGGGAACGTCCAGAGGTTATCCCGCCCCTCGGCAGGAGAGACCGAGCTCCTGAAACGGGATGGCGAACCAGCCCGGCACCTCACCTCGTCCGAGGAGGCGCACGACACGCTGCTCGACTGGCAGACCAGCAGCAGGAACTGCATGCCGGCCAGGACCCGCTGGTGCACGGGGGCTTCAGTGCGCTGTGCCCAGCGGGCGTTTCCCCTCCCACCACGGCAGACCGAACGGCCCCGGGTAATCCGCCCCGAGGGCCGCCATGTAGTGCCGGAGGTCCTCAAGCGACACCGACCCCGTGTCCAGGCCCGCTAGCCGCAGCCACCGCAGATGATCCACCAGCACATACGCGTACGTCCGGTCCGTACCCGCCCGGCAGGTGCGCAGGAACTCGTCCGCCTCCGCCACCACTGAGCAGTCCGCGTCCACGACCGTGTAGCAGACCCGCCCGCCCCCGCGGACGATCTCCTGCACCCGCAACTCGCCCACCACCAGCCGACCACCCACCCGCTGCCGCCCCTCTCCGAGCCCAGGACCACTCCAGCAGCGGTGCCTCAGCCCGGAGTCCACACCCCTCCCCCACCTCCACGGGCCACTCCACTCGAACGTCACGCACCCGGGTGACGGTTGGTAAAGTCCGTCACCCTCACACGCCAGAACGCAGCAGGAGCACTTTCGCTGTCGAGGTCAGCGAGGGCATGCGTGCCCCTCCGCCCGGTACCCCGTCCACACCGCCACATCGCACACCCGCAACGCACTCACCGTCTCCGGCCCCCCGCCACCCTGCCGCGACTCCACCAGCTGTCGATGCAACAAGGTCGGGGCGGCCGAAAGCGCACCGCACGGTCGTATGCCGCAACAGTCACGGGCAGTGGCGGACCTATGGCCGTTTTTGCCAGCTCCGTCTGAGCATCAACGGGGCGGCGCTATCATCAGTCGATCACGCATCACCTGACACAGTGGTCGCAGGAGGCGCCTTGTTGCACGAGCAGGTTCGCTCCTCGAACGTTCGATCGGTGGGATACAGCCAGGCGGATCGTGTGCTCGAAGTCGCCTTTCACAGTGGAGCGTTGTACCGCTACGACAGCGTCCCTGCGGACGTGCATTCGGCCTTGATGGCAGCTTCCAGCAAGGGCAGTTTCCTGGCTCGCTTCGTAAAGGGTCGCTACCCCTACCACCGCATCTCGGGCTGACACCGGCTCGCTCCGTAGTTCCATCCATCGTCGTCAAGTTGAGGCACGCGTGCAGATCTGTTCAGTTTCCGTCGAGGGCTTTCGCTGCCTTGAGAACGTCGCCGGAATCCCGGTTCTTTCACAGACGGTCCTGACCGGGCAGAACGAGGGTGGGAAGACCGCTCTCCTGGACGCGCTGAACTTCCTGCTGCACGGAACCGCACTGAGCGAGCACGATCTCACCTACATCGGCACGGGCGACATCCGGGAGCTCGCGGGCGACGCGGTCACCCCTCAAGCGCGTGTACCCCAGACGGTCGTGACGGGTGGCTTTGCGCTGAATGCCGAGGAGCAGCTACGCCTCGGGCTGCCCGAGGAAGTACGAATCCGGCGGCGCTTCCGGCCGGAGGCCGGGACGTTCCTGGAGATCCGTCGCCGTGTCTGCCAGAACCCCGAACTACGTGACCTGGCAGCGGTGAAGCTGGCGGGCCTGAAGGAGCTTGCAGCCGCCCACAGGGTCGAGCCGGTCGGCCAGGCGAATGCCCGAAACAGCTGGGAGCAGCCGCTTCGCGAGTTGGCCCAGGAGATGGAGCAGGTGGACGCCTGGGTGCCGGCTGACTCCGAGGTGACCGCTGCCCTGCCGACGATGGTGTACTTCAGAGGAGACGCCGTTCAGGCGCCCGAGGCCGTGATCCAAAGCCTTCTCAACTCCCGGCTGCGCGAATACACGCGCGCCGACGAGGTGGCCAAGCGGGTGACGGATCTTGAGGACTATCTCGCCGAGTCACTGAAAGAGGACATCGACAGCATCCGCAGTCACATCGCGCAGCGGTGCACTCTGCCGTCGGTGGAACTGGCTCCTCAGGTACAGGTGCGTCCGGCCCTGGTTGGCGTCGAACTGAACGTGATGGACTCCCAGGGCCGCCGCTTCCCGCTGGCGTCGGCAGGCACCGGCCGCTCGCGCCGGATCTCGCTGGCCCTGTGGGAGAGCAGCAACGAACTTTTGGGACAGCACGACGCTACGCAAGCACCCGAGTCTGATGTCGTGTTCGTCTATGACGAGCCCGACACCCACCTCGACTACTCCCACCAGCGCCGCATCATGGCGCTCATCCAGCTGCAGTCCTCACGGCCCAACGCACGCGTCATCGTGGCAACTCATTCGCTCAACCTGATCGACGGGGTCGACATCTCGTCCGTGGTGCACTTGCGTACCCACGAGGGCCAGGTGCGGGCGGAGGTTCTGCGCGAGGACGGTGCGGATAAGGACGTACGCCGGCATCTGTCGACGATCGCCACCACGCTGGGGTTCCGCAACAGCGTCCTCCTGCACGAGCGGTTCTTCGTCGCGGTCGAGGGGGTGTCGGAGACGTCGGCGTTCCCCATCCTGTTCCGCAAGCACGCCGGCTTCCCCATCCAGTCCGCCGGAGTCTGCTTGTGGTCCGGCGGCAGCAACGAAGGTGCGCTGCGCTTCGCACGGTTCCTCAAAGACCACGGCCGCGACGTCGCTTTCGTCGTCGACAAAGACAGTCGCACCAACCAGAAACGTGTCTTTAGAGATGACAAGCTCAAGGAGCACGGCTTCGACCTCAACAAGGAGTGCTTCTATCTCGGCTCCCCCAACGAGCTCGAAGACCTCTTCACCGATGACGACTGGGCCGAGACAGCCAACGCTCTGTGGCAGCCGAACACCGAACGCGGCCCCTGGCAGCCCGAGGAGATCAAAGCACTGCGGGTCGGCAAGTTCAGCTCACAGTTGCTGGACCTGTTCAAGGGCGGCTCCCCCGAGGGCCCGAAGAACAAGGAAGACCTCATGGTCGGCATCGCCGCGCACCTGCCCAAGGACCGCATCCCCGCCGCTCTGACCGCAGTCTTCGATGCTCTGGTCAGTCGGGCGCAGAACGCGGGCCCGCACCTTTGGTAGCCGCCCCGGTCTGACGCGCCGCCCGCCGCGCCTTCATCCGCATCAGCCGCTGCTCCGGTGTCGGAGCCTCCCACGTATGCAGACCGACCGAGGCCACCCATTGAGAACCGTGGTGGTCCGGATTGTCGCCACACCAACGGCAGCCATCAGGAGATGGCAGGTCCTTGCGATGCACGCGTATCACCCGCCCATCACCCATGGAACACCGCCCATACGCGTTGGAGTACCTTCGATATGAACACGTTCCCCGAAAACTCATACTCAAAGAGTGCCAGCTGCCACTGACAACCGGACGGACGCGTTCCAGCTCGCTGCGTACCAACTGAGGCGGTCGCGCGCATGTCGGCCTGCTCCAGGAGGGCCCTGTGGTCCGGTCGGCGACCTTTACCCGGTCTCCCTATCTTCCAGGCGCACTCATTTTTTGGGTTAAAACGACCATACCGGTCGGCGCTCTGGTCCAGAAGCAACGCCGCAAATCTGCGGCGTCCATCCCGATAACATCCGCCCCCTGAGACAGGCAAGCGCCGCAGGTTGGTGGTGAGCAAGGAGTGCAGGATGGCTGCTGAAGTGCCGCTGGAGGAAATCCGTCTCGGTGCGCTTGTCAGCCGTCGGAGTGAGCTACCCCTCAGCCCGCCCCTTCCTGCCCCCGAGGTGTTGCCCTTTGGCGAGCTGTCCCCTCCTGTGTTCGAGCGCCTGGTCGGCGAGGTCATGTGGCTTGTCGACGGGATGAACGACATCCGCGGCTACGGCCGATCCGGACAGGACCAAGGCGGACTCGACCTCATCGGCAGGCGCAAAGGACAGACACACGTCTACCAGGTGCGCAGAATCGTCTCCCTGTCGGCGCCCGCACTCCGTGCGGCTGTCACCGACTTCACCAGCCCAACCCGCACTACGCCCCCTGATGAGGGATGGCCCGAGCGACGGTTCGACGCAGTGCGTTTCGTCCTGACAACTGGGTGCGTTGTCGATGACACTGCCGTGGAAGACGAGCTTGTCGCCCTGCAGGAGAAATATCAGGGCGACATAGACATTGACCTGTACGACGCATGCGCCCTCTCCCGGTTCCTGCGTGAACGCCCGTACCTTGTCGCTGGCGTCTTCGGTCCAGAATGGGCTAAGGCCTTCTGCGGGGTGGAGACGCCTCCCGTTCCGACCCTGCCGCATGGCTACGCGCTGTTGAACGACCCGCTCGAGCACCTGGGCCTGGCGGACGCCCTGCACCGCGCTCAGCAGCTCGCGGAGACGGAGCCGGGGCGGGCTGCCGAGCTCTTCGGCGATCTGGCGCATGAACTTGAACAGGCCTCGTTTACCGGACATGCCGACCAGCTACGCACTCGGCAGCGCGACCTGCTGGCGTCCGCTGGACAGGCCGACGCGGCATTCACCGTCGCTGCCAAGTTGGTGCTCGACCGGTACGAGACCGGCGATCGCATGTTCGTGGATCAGTGCCTGGAGCGCCTGGCTTCCGACGCTGGCGGCACGGCATCCGACATCTGCGTGGTCTTGAAGGCGCTGGCGGATTGGTTCGAGTATGGATACGACCTCGCGCCGGTCACGACCGCGCTTGAAAGTGTGGTGCAAGCGGGCGATCTTCTGGCGGCCCGCCTGGTTCTGGCGGTAATCGAGCAGATCGTTGTCGACGAACACCCTGACGACCACCCGGCGGGGCTAACTGATCTGGCCTCCAAGGTTGTCACCTCTCAGACAGGGCTTTTGCGGATTCGGCTGGAGTGCTGTCTGGCGGACCTGGCCATACGAGCCGGACAAAGCCCGGAAGAGGCTTATGCCGACCTCGACCGGCGCGCTCTGGGCGGCCGCATCCCGGAACGCTCCGCGGTGTTGGTGCACATGCGCCGCGGACGCGCCCTGGCCCTGGCAGACCTCGGAAGCGAGGCCATCGAGGTCTACCGGCGCGCTGTACTGGCCGCCACCCGAGAGAACCTGGGAGGCGACGCCCGGCATGCTCTACGGTCCATCTCGTTCCTGTCCGACCAGTACAACGTCGGATTCAGGGAATCATCCCAGGCCATGCTCTCGGCCCGCACGGTTGGCGCCAAAGGCGCGCGCCTCATCGACCTCTCCTTTAACCCGGCCGTCAGCGCGCTGGAAGCCCTGGTCGACGACAGACTGCCGGACGCCTCACGAGCCTCGCACCAGTGGCTGTGGCAGGACCGGATCTCCGGTGCTCTGACCGACGAGAACCTCGCCCACCAGCGCTACGGCGAAGTTTTCGACCGCGCCGGAGAAACACTGCACGCCGTGCGTCAGTTCATCCTTGCCGGTCGCAGGAAGGACGCGCGTTCCGCCGCCGAATCGCTCCTCAAGTTCCTCGATGTACGCGACCTCCTGGAGGCGCGTGCACGGTGGGTGTGCAGCGCGGCCGCAGCGGTGATCGGCCAGCAGGCGGATCTCATTCCTGATGGTGCCGTATCGGGCATCGCCGCCCGCCTGACGGAGATCGTCACCACAGGAGCGCAGACGGGGTCGACAAGCATCCATCCGGAGGAGGCTCTGGGAGCGCTCGCAGCGCTCGATGAACGACTACCGGCGGCGTCAGCGCAACAGGCGCTGCCCTTGTTGGTCGAGTGGATCCCCAGAGAGCCGAACGTCTCCCGGTTCCTCGATAAGCAGATGGTGGCTTATCTGGGTGCCTGCATCAAGGCCAAACTTCCTGTAGCCGACCAGGCCGCACAGGCCCTGCTGGATGCGTGGAAGCTCGACATAAAAGGCGCTGAAGGCCTGCTTGCCGGCCTCCGCGCCCGTCTGCCGTCGGCCGTGTCCGTGGTACGCGAACGGGCGCAGCAAGGACACGCCGGGGCAACGGCCCTCCTGGCCGACTGGCAGGTGCACGACCCGTCTGTCGCCGAGACCGCACGGGACCTCGCCGACACTGTGCTGGCCGAACCGGTGGGGACCGCCCGCCCCTTCTATGCCATGGGTACCACCGCTCAGCAGTGCGCGGCATACCTCACGGCGTGCTCCGACGATCAGAGCAGCGTGGGCACAGGCGAGCCGACTGGTCTCTTGCGTGAACGCGTCGCAGCGCACCTGCTGTTGTGGGCCGAAGACCACAACGACATCGTCGACCGACGCTCCGAGGCCGTTCGCGCCCTGTCCATCCTCGCTGAAACCCTGCCGGCGCCCGTACGAGACGACACGTTCGAACGGATCATGGGCCTGTACCAAGACTTCACGGAGCACCCGGCCAACGCCTTCGCCCGACGCACCCAGCATCCCCTGAGCCGCTACAAGATCAACGCTGGAGGAGACTGGCGTCTGCCGGCGGAGATCCTGCATGCGACCGCCGTTCTCGCCACCACCGCCGTACAGGCGATCCGCGTCGAACAGCGCCTGCTGCCACACCTGACCCATCCCGAGCAAAAACCAGGCCACCACTGGCTGCAGGCACAGACCATGCTCGCACTCGACCGCCTGACCCCCGCGCCGACGTCCCTAACGGCCACCCACCCCTCACCGTTCATGCGGCAGACCGCCGTAATCTGCTGGGGCCGCGCCGATCACCGGGATCCGTCCCTGGCACGCATCTTCGCAGAGGACTCCAACACCAGCGTCCGCCACAACCTGGCCCACACCATCGCCGGGCTCCCCCCGGACGAACGCCTTGAGTACGAAGCCATCACCGAGCGGCTTCGCACCGACAACAGCGCACGCGTCCGCCGAGTCACCGCACAGAGCCCGTAAACACGGCGCCCGTCGCTACAAGGCTGGGACCGACGAATCCCACCTGACCAGACATGCAGCGAACAGCACTCACCCTGCCGATCATCACCCTCCGGTACTCACCCGGGCCGGTCACCACCCATCACACTGACTGGCCTCCGACTGAATCCAAAGGCTGCACAACGACGACATGAGCGCGTCGTCGCATCTGAGAGTGCCGTCTCGATCCATGCGTCACGTACATGTCTGTGACGTATCGGAGCAGCTCATGAACCTTCCGATCACTCTCAGACTCGGTAAAACGGACGAGGCGCACCGGACCTCGGGTCGGTTGGGCAAGCCGTGGGCCGTCGTTCACGACAATCAGCGGATTCCGTCCCTGCGTCGGCTCTACATGACGGCTACGCCCCGGCTGTGGCAGTTGGGGGAGGGCTCTGAGGGGGCGCCGGGCGAGTTGGTCGCGTCGATGGAGGATGATCCGGGCGGGCCGTTCGGTGCCCGCTGCTACACGCTGACGCTGTCGGAGGCGATCGGCCGGGGGGTCTGTGCGCCGTATCAGGTGGTGTGTGTGGACATCACCGACACCGAGGTCCAGGCCGCGCGGCTCCTGGGTGCGGGGGGCCGTTCGGATGAGGTTCGCGGGGCTCGGCTCGCCGCGCTTCAGGCCGCGCTGCTCAAGGCGTCGTCGGAGGAGGGTTTCCGGCGCACGCTGGTCTTTCATCATCTGGTTCGCGAGGCCGAGGCGTTCGCGGCCGGTCTGGGTGGTGTCGCCGCGCAGCTGCATGCTGCCGATCCGGGGCTGTACCCCGAGTCTGTGTGGGCGGATTGGCTGTGCGGGGAGCACAAGGCGGGCCGTCGGCGGCGGGTCCTGGGGGAGTTCGCGGCCGGGACGGCACGGTGGTGGAGAAGGGTTTTCTGGGCTCGGTGAAGGTGCTGGGCGAGGGCGTCGACATCAGGAACTGTGACTCCGTCTACTGGGCGGACGTGCGCGGCTCGATGCCGGATCTCGTCCAGGCGGTGGGCCGCGCGCTCCGGATGCAGCCGGGCGAGGACAAGGTGGCCAGCCTGGTCGTGCCGGTGCTGCTCGGGCCCGGCGAGACGGCGGACAACATGCTCACCTCCAGGGCGTTCGGCGGGTTGGCGAAGCTGCTGGAAGCGCTCAGGGCGCACGACGCCCGGGTGGTGGAGCAGCTCGCCGAGCAGCAGGCCCCCAGCGCCTACAAGCCCGTCCAGAAGGCCGCGCAGGGTCAGGAGAGCCGGGGCGAAAGGAACGGGTCCGGAGGGCCGTCGGCGCCCGCGCGGAAGCTGCTGAAGTTCAGCACGCCGCGCGACCCGGCGCAGCTGGCGGCGTTCATCAACCTGCGGGTTCTTAACCCCGAGCACGAGCACTGGCGGCGCGGGGTGGAGGCCGCTGTCATCTTCGCGCGCGAGCACGGGGACCTGAAGGTGCCGTTCACGTACCGCGTGCCCGAGGGTGAAGAGGCGGAAGGGGTCGGGTGGCCGGCCTCGCTCGCCAACTTCCCCCTCGGGCAGTGGATCGCCGACAACCGACGCTTCTACGTTCGCGGTGACATGGACGAGGACCGCGTCGAGCAGCTGGAGAAGCTGGGCATGGTCTGGGACCACTTCGACGTCGCGTGGGAGGAAGGTCTCGCGGCGGCGCGCGGGTGGGCGGCCGAGGCGGGCCACCTCCTGGCCCCGCTGGACGCCACCTTCCAGGGGTACCGGGTGGGCATCTGGCTGAAGAACGCGCGGGCCGCCGCCCGGAAGGCGCAGGAGATCGAACAGCGGCGTGCCGAGGGCCTGCCCGTGGAGTCGTCGGCCGGGGCGCTGTCGGAGATGCGGCGCGAGCAGTTGGAGGACATCGACCCGTCGTGGTGCCCCACCTGGCCAGTGGAGTGGCAGCGGTGCTTCCACCACGTCCGGCTCCACCTGGAGGCCGGCCACCTGCTGCCGATCGAGCCCGGTGACGTCGTGCACCAGGGCGAGGACCTCGGGCGGTGGGTGCGCTCGGTCCGGCTCGGCTGGGACAACCTGACGACCGTGCAGCAGTGGATGTGTGAGCAGATCCTCGGAATCCAGCCCGCAGGCGAGGACGAGAAGCCGCCCCCGCGCCGTACGCAGGCCGACAAGTGGGCGATGAACTACAAGGCCGCCTGCCGGTTCTACGAGCGGGAGGGGCACCTGCGGGTGCCCCGGAAGCACGTCGAGCGGGTCGTCGTCGGCGGGGGCCGGGAGGTGCGGGAGGTCCGGCTCGGAGCGTGGATCGGGAACCAGCGCAGCCGGGCCGCGAGGCTGTCTCCGGAGCGGGTGGAGCAGTTGTCGCGGGTGGGGATGCGGTGGGCGTAGCCGTACGCGGGGCGGGGTTCGTTCGTGGGGGCGGGGGTTTGTTCGTGGGGGCGGGGGCGGGTGCCGAACAATGTGCGGGGGTGTTGGACTCGGTGTGGGCCCGGAGCCGGCCGGCACGGCGGTCGGCGGAGGGCTTCCCTTGTGAAGGTGGCAGTCCCACGTGTGCGGCACGGGTCCGGCGGGAGTTGTCGTTGGTGCCGGTGGCTGGGTGCAGCGGGCTGTCGGATCCGAAAGGAGACGCTCGTGAGGCGCATCGCACGCATGCTGGTTTCTTCGGTGGCGTTGGCGGGGGTGTCCGCCTTTGTTACGGCGGGCACGGCGGCGGCGGCCGATACCGCCTACAACACCAGGACGCAGTATCTGGTGGCCCATCCGGACCCGGGGCTGCCGGAGTCCTGTTTCGAACGCCGTATCCAGTTGGCGGCCGGCGACTACCACTGGTACCAGGTGCTGGGGTCGGCCTACCGGGAGGATTTCCGGCTCGGTGCGGGCTGGTACACGTGGCGGGACTGTCTGGAGCCGCGGGACAACGAGTACTACCACGAGACGACGCTGGATCCGGATCATGGGGATTGGGTGTCGGTGAGTATCAGCAGTGAGCCGAGGGTGGGGTCCACCGGCGATGTGCTGTGGGGCTCCAAGCTCGTGCCTCAGTTCTGAGCGGCCCCCGGGGCCGGTCTGCCCCGGGGGGCGGTCTGCCCCGGGCAGGCGGTGGGCCGGCCCCGGGC
>NZ_WHPN01000389.1 GCF_009735685.1 Streptomyces lycii
CGGGCCCTCGGCGCCCCGGACACCCGCCCGGCCGCCCGGTCCGGCGGGGGTCCGGCGGGCGCCCGCCCGTACGGACCCCTCAGCGCTCTCCGCCAGGCACCCACAGGACGTCGCCCAGCTCCTTGTTCGCGGTCCTGGCGAAGATGAACAGCAGGTCCGACAGCCGGTTCAGATAAGTCGCCGTCAGCGGGTTCATCACGTCGCCGTGCGTCTCCAGCGCGGCCCAGGTCGAGCGCTCCGCCCGCCGGACCACCGTGCACGCCTGGTGCAGCAGCGCCGCGCCCGGGGTGCCGCCCGGCAGGATGAAGCTGCGCAGCTTCTCCAGGTCCTCCAGGAAGCGGTCGCAGTCCGCCTCCAGCTTGTCGACATAGGCCTGCTCGACCCGCAGCGGCGGGTACTCCGGGTTCTCCACGACCGGGGTCGCGAGGTCGGCGCCAACGTCGAACAGGTCGTTCTGCACCCGGACGAGGACCTTGACGACCTCTTCGGGCAGCGAACCCAGCGCGATGGCGGTGCCGATGACGGCATTGGCCTCGTTGGCGTCGGCGTAGGCCGCGATCCGCAGATCGGTCTTCGCCGTACGGCTCATGTCGCCGAGCGCGGTGGTGCCGTCGTCGCCGGTACGGGTGTAGATGCGGGTGAGGTTGACCATGTGCCGAGCCTAGTGCCGCGTCATCCGCCGTTCACCCGGTCACGGCGCCCGGCGTCTCCCGCAGACCGCCCGCGCCGCTCCGGCCGGGAGCGCCCGCCCGCCGCACCGGCGGAAAGCCCAAGTGCGTCCGGTGCGAGGGCTTCCCGCCGGCACACCGGCAGCGCGTACCGGGCGCCGCACGGGCACACCCCGTCCTGCGCGGCGTCCTGCGCGGCGTCCTGCGCGGCACCGGCCACGCCCGGCGAGGCGCGGTGCGGCGCGGTGCGGTGCGGGGAAGCTGTGCCGTCCGTCACCAACGGGCCGCCGCCCGTGTGATGTCCGTCATGTGAGACGTGACGCGCATCTCTAACCCTCCACCTCGGGCCCCGCGGCCGCTATGGTCCGGCCCTAGAGACACAACCGCGGTCGCAAGTGCACAGGGCGTAAGGGGACAAGCAGTGGCCAGGAAGCTCGCCGTCATCGGTGCCGGACTCATGGGGTCCGGAATCGCCCAGGTCTCCGCCCGGGCGGGCTGGGACGTGGTCCTGCGGGATGTCACCGACGCCGCGCTGACCCGGGGCACCGACGGCATCAGGGCCTCCTACGACAAGTTCGTCGCCAAGGGCAAGCTGGAGGCCGCCGACGCGGAGGCGGCGCTGAAGCGCATCAGCACCACGACCGACCTCGGCGCGGCCGCGGACGCCGACGTCGTCGTCGAGGCGGTGTTCGAGCGCATCGACGTCAAGCAGGAGATCTTCCGGGAACTCGACCGCCTGGTGCGGGACGACGCGGTGCTCGCCTCGAACACCTCCGCCATCCCGATCACCAAGATCGCCGCGGTGACGGAGCATCCGGAGCGGGTCGTCGGCACCCACTTCTTCTCGCCGGTGCCGATGATGCAGCTGTGCGAGCTGGTGCGCGGCTACAAGACCAGCGACGAAACCCTGGCGAAGGCGCGGGAGTTCGCCGAGAGCACCGGCAAGACCTGCATCGTCGTCAACCGCGACGTCGCGGGCTTCGTGACGACCCGGCTCATCTCGGCGCTGGTCGTCGAGGCGGCGAAGCTGCACGAGTCCGGGGTGGCCTCGGCCGAGGACATCGACACCGCCTGCAAGCTGGGCTTCGGGCACGCCATGGGACCGCTGGCCACCGCGGACCTGACGGGCGTGGACATCCTGCTGCACGCGGCGGAGAACATCTACACGGAATCGCAGGACGAGAAGTTCGCGCCGCCGGAGGCCATGCGCCGCATGGTCGACGCCGGTGACATCGGACGCAAGAGCGGGCAGGGCTACTACACCTACTGACGCCGGTTCGCACCCCCGGGATCACCCGGAGGAGTGATTTCCGTATCGGTTCGCTTACAGGTGGCAACTTTGCCGCATGAGGGGCAGTCAGTTCTGTAGACGTTGACCAGGCATCGGCAACTTCCGGGGAGCGTATATGCACATCAGGGGCGACCACACCGAGCTGGTCGTCGGGGGCCGCCTCGACGTCCGGAGCGCGGCGGACGCCCGTACGGCCCTGCACACCGCCGTCGATACCGGAGGCGGCGACCTGGTCCTCGACCTCACCGAACTCGACTCCTGGGACGCCACCGGTCTCGGCGTCATCATGGGCGTGCACCGCCGGGCCGGCCGGGCCGGCCGGCGGCTCGTGCTGCGCGGGGTGCCGCCGCAGATGCAGCGTCTCCTCGTCGCCACCCGGCTGCACCGCATCCTCGCCATCGAGGGCGGCCTCGAGGCGGAGGCCCTGCCCCGCGTCTGAGCGGGCGCCGCCGCGCCCGCCGGGCCGGGGGAAGCCCTGCCCCGGCACCCCCGGCCGGGACGATCCGGGACCCCGGCCGGACGGCTTCCGGCCCCCGCCCGGAGGGCTCCGGCGCCCGCCGCCGCGGCGGGTGTCCGGTGATCCTGATGAAACCGTGACATCGCGGCCCGCGTCCGCCGTCTACTGTTTCCTGGAGACTGTGCCAAGGACTGGGGTTCGTCCGCCCGGTGCACCCAGCGGCCGTGCCGGACGGCGGAGCGAGGCAGCGGCCGGGAGCCCCGCCCGGCCCGGAGCCGGGACCGGCGGACAGGCCCGGACGGCACACCGCGAGCAGAGCATCTGGGGGCTTTCACCATGGACCCGCACAACCCCGGGCCGGACGAGCACGGCTGGGCCGACGAGTACACCGGCGGGTCCGCCGCCGGAGACCCCGCCGCGCACACCGCGGACGGCACCGGCGGCTCCACGCTCCCCAAGGGCGGCCGCACCGAACTCCCGGGCGGCAGCACGACCCCCGCCCCGGTGCGCACGGTCGACCTCGTCGCGGGCGAGTACCTGCTGACCGTGAACCCGCTGGACGGCAGCGAGGTCGAGGCCTGCCCGCCCGGCGCCCGACCCGGCCCGCCGCCGAAGCGCACCCCGCAGGAGCGCGACGCGCTCCGCCGCTCCGCCCTGCCGCCCGCCCCCTCCGCCCCCGTCGGCAACGAGCACCCGGTCCTGGAGCGCGACGAGGAACGCGAGCGGCTGAAGCGGCTGCTGGCCCGCGGGCGCTCCGTCCGGGTGACCGGACCTTCCGGCTCCGGCCGCAGCACCCTGCTGGATGCCGTGGCCGCGGACTGCGCCGGCCTCGCGCCCGACGGCGTCGTCCGGCTCTCCGGCATCAACCGCACCCCCTCCGAGCTGCTGTACGAGCTGTTCGCCACCGTCCACGACGCCCCGCTGCACCGCCCCGACCGCGCCGAACTGCTCGGCCACGTCCGGGAGATCGGCGCCGTCGTCGTGCTCGACGACGTGGAGTTCGGCGGCAGCGCCCTGGACGAACTGCTGGACGCCACACCCGAGTGCGCCTTCCTGGTCTCCGCCACCCCCGAGGTCTCCGCGCCGTCCCCCGACGCCCATCTGGAAGAGGTGTTCCTCGCCGGGCTCAGCCGCTCCGCCTGCTTCGAACTGCTGGCGCAGGTCGCGCACCGCGCCCTGGACGAGGACGAGGAGGCATGGGCGGGCGACCTCTGGTTCGAGTCCGAGGGCCTGCCGCTCCGCTTCGTGCAGGCCGGTGCCCTGCTCCGGCAGCGGGACGCCCTGCGCGCCGACCCGGCCGCCTTCGGCCCCGGGCACGCCGCGCCCGGCGACACCACGGCCGCGTCACCCGGGGCACCGGCGTACGGGCACGAGGAGCCGCAGGCCGGTGACGGGACCGCGCCGGACGTACCGCTGCCGACCCTCGCCGAGGCCGCCGCGCCCGCCGCGCTGCTCGCCTCCCGGATGAGCCGGTCCTCCCGTGACGCGCTGCGCTACGCCGTCGCCCTCGGCGGCGAATGCCCGCACCAGGCCCACCTTCCGGCGCTCACCGGTGACACCCACGCGGACGCCGCCGTGGGCGAACTGCTCGCCGGCGGCCTGCTCACCCCGGCCGGAGGGCGTTACCGGCTCGCCGCCGGTGTCGCGACGCAGTTGGAGAACGCCGGGTACGCCGAGGACTCCGCCGAGCGCGCCCACGCGGTCGCCCGGCACTACGCCTGGTGGGCCGGCCACTCCTCGGTCACCCCGGAGCGGGCCGCGAGCGAGGCGGACGCGATGCTCGCCGCCATGGCCGTCCTGGTCTCCGGCGAGGAGCCCGGGCAGCCGAGCACGGCCGTCCTGCTGGCCCGTACGGCCGCCCCGGCCTTCGCCGCGGCGCTGCACTGGGGCGCCTGGGAGCGGGCGCTGCGGCACGGCCAGGAAGCGGCCCGGATCGCCGGGGAGGTCGCCGAGGAGGCGTACTTCCACCACGAGCTCGGCGTGCTCGCGCTCTGCGCCGGCCATCTCGACCGGGCCCGCGCCGAACTCGACGCCTCGATAGGGCTCCGGGGTGTCCTCGCCGACCGCCGCGGGGCGGTCTCGGGCCGCCGGGCGCTCGCCCTGGTCGCGGACAAGGCGGGCGGCTACGTCCACGGCGAGGGCCGTACCGGCGCGGAAGCGACGGACGGGGGCGGCAGCGGCGGCCTCGCCGTGCCGACGGCCGTGTCCGCCGCGTTCGGCGGGCCGGAGGCCGACACCGGCCGGACGGTCACGGCCGCCACACCCGGCGGCACCGGCGCGTACCGGTCGGCCGCCGGGAACGAGCGGGACAAGGGGCTCGCCGGGCGGTTCGCCGTCTTTGCCGGGACCCGGCGCAACGTGCTCGCCGCGGGCGCGGGAGCGCTGCTGGTCGCGGTGCTCGGCACGGTCGTGACGCTCGGCGCCACCTCGGGCGGTGACGACGAGGGCCCGGGCCCGGTCACGTCCGAGCAGTCGGCGGGCGAGGACGCGAGCGACGACGGCTTCCCGGCGGACCGGCCCACCGACGACTCCACCAGCCGGCCCGGGCCCAGCGAGAGCGGCAGCGAGTCCGGCAGCCCCAGCGCGTCGGCCTCGCCCAGCGACGAGGAGAGCGGCTCGGAGTCCGGCGGACCGTCGGAGCCGGAGGACCCGGAGTCCTCGGAATCGGACGACACGGAGGAGCCGGGCGGCCCGGGCGGTGGCGGGCACGACCCGGACGAGCCGACGGACGAGCCGAGCGACCCGGACGAGCCGACCGACGAGCCGAGCGACCCCGACGAGCCGACGGACGAGCCGACCACGCCGACTCCGACGCCGAGCGACGAGGAGTCGACCTCGGCGAGCAGCACGGCGTCCGGCCCGCCGAGCGGTGCCGTCTCGGACAGCGCCGGGACCGGCCCGGCGGGCACGGCCCCGGCCGGGGAGACGACGCCCGTCATCTGAGGGCGGCCCGCCGGCCCGCTCAGCCCGCCGCCCCGCCGGGCGCCGCCGTCCCGTCCGGCAGAGCGGGCGGCCTGCTGTGCCGGAGGGCCCTCCGGTGCGTACCGGCAGGGCCCCGTCCGGCCCACGACGGGGCGCCGGGCTCGTATCCGACGGGGCGCCGCCCGGTCCGGGACGGGCCCGCCGCTCCCATGCCCGACGGGGCGCCGATCCGCACCCCTGCCCGCCGTCGGGCCCGGGGCCGTCGCCCGGCCCGTTCCCGACCGGCCGCCCCGGCGCATGTCCCGTCCGCGCCCGACGGCCGACGCCCGCCCGTTTTCGCGGAACGGGCGGGCGTCGGCCGTCGGACGGAGTACGCGAGCGGAGCGGCACGGTGGCGCGGAAGCGGAGCGGCCCGGGAGCGCGGTGAGCGGAGCGGCCCGGTGGCGCCGTGAGCCGAACAGCCCGGCGGCGGGAGCGCGGGGCGGTGAGCCGGGAGCGCGAGGCCGGAAGGGACCGGAGCGCGGGTCAGAACAGCCGGAGCTTGTCGTCCTCGATCCCGCGCAGGGCGTCGTAGTCCAGGACCGTGCAGCCTATGCCGCGGTCGGTGGCGAGCACCCGGGCCTGCGGCTTGATCTCCTGGGCGGCGAAGACTCCCTTGACCGGTGCCAGGTGCGGGTCCCGGTTGAGGAGTTCCAGATAGCGGGTGAGCTGCTCCACACCGTCGATCTCCCCGCGCCGCTTGATCTCGACGGCCACGGTCCCGCCGTCGGCGTCCCGGCAGAGGATGTCCACCGGCCCGATCGCGGTGGGGTATTCACGCCGAATCAGCGAATAGCCTTCGCCCAGTGTCTCGATCCGGTCGGCGAGCAGTTCTTGAAGGTGTGCTTCCACGCCATCCTTGATCAGGCCCGGGTCAACCCCGAGTTCGTGGGACGAGTCGTGGAGCACCTCCTCCATGGTGATGATGAGCTTCTCGCCCGCCTTGTTCACCACCGTCCACACGCCGTCGTCGTCCTCCTTGAGGGTGCACGGCGGAGACATCCAGTTGAGGGGTTTGTAGGCCCGGTCGTCCGCGTGTACGGAGACGCTGCCGTCGGCCTTGACCAGGATGAGGCGCGGGGCCGAGGGGAGATGGGCGGTGAGCCGGCCCGCGTAGTCCACGGAGCACCGGGCGATGACGAGACGCATGGTCGCTCACGCTATCCGACCCGGCGGGGTCAACGCGATTCGCCCTGGGATGGACCTGTTCGCCTACTGGCTGGTTGTCACCATTCTCCTGGTGTACCCGCTGTGACCGGCATACCGTGGATGCGGGATGTCGCGACCCGGGTACTCTGCGTCGCGATCCCGCTTCCCGCCCGTAAGGCCCCGTCCCCAAGGGGCCGCGAGAGGAGAACCCATGTCGCTCGACGTCTCACCGGCCCTGCTCGAGAAGGCCGAGCGAGGCGAGGTCGACGAAGCGGAATTCGTCGACTGCGTCCGGAACTCCCTGCCCTACGCATGGGAGATGGTCAGCTCGCTGGTGGCACAACTCGAGGTCGACGGCGGAGAGTTCGCCGACAACCAGGTGCCGCCGCCCGACGAACAGGCACGTGGGCAGCTGTTGCGCGCCCTCGCGAGCGATGCGATACGCGGGGCCCTGCAGCGGCACTTCGGCGTGCGGCTGGCGTTCCAGAACTGCCACCGGGTGGCGGTCTTCCCGCTCGACGCCTCGGCGGACGAGCGGCTCGCCCGCTTCACCTCCGCACGCGGACAGCTGCTCAACCAGTCTCCCGAGCTGCGGGACTGCTGAAGCCGGTGCCGACGCCGCCGCCCGGCTCCCGGGGAGGTGCTCAAGGCCGGGGCGGCGGCGCCCGCGCACGGTCGTGACGGGCTCCGGCGGCTGCCGCCGGGCCGGATCAGGCGAGGAGCGGCAGCACCTCGCCGCCCAGCCGCCGGACGTTCTCCTCGGTGGCCGCGAGATCGCCCGAGCCCTCGGTCAGCAGCGCGAACCGGCTGATGCCCGTGCGCTCGGCGGTCGCCGCGAGCCGGTCCGCGCACCACCGCGGCGGGCCGACGGGATGCAGCTCGCAGAGCAGCTCGGTGTACTCCTGCGGGTCGCGCATGCGGCGGGGCCTGCCGTCGACCGTGACGTGGGCTTCCAGCCCCTGGCGCAGCCAGCCGGGCATGGCCTTGACCAGCGCCTCCGCTGCTCCGGGCCGGGAGTCGCCGACCTGCGCGACTCCGGCCGAGACATGGCCGGCCGAGGCGATCTCCTCGGCCGGCCTGCCCGCCTCCCGGGCGCAGTCCGACCAGAAGGCCACCATCTCCGCCTTCTCCTCGTCGCCGCAGTGCATGCCGAGCAGCATCGGCAGGCCGCGCTCGGCGGCCAGCCGCACGCTGGTGCGCGAGGTGCAGGCGACGACCACCGGGGGGCCGTCCGGTGCGTCCAGCAACTCGTCGGGGCGGGGCACCACCGGGACCTCCCGGAAGGCGAACCGGTCCCCGTCGGCGGACACCCGCGGCTCGCGCAGCCAGCGGAGCAGCAGGTCCAGCGATTCCGGGAAACCGCGCTCGTACGCCGCCAGGCCGGTGCCGAAGACCTCCAGGTCCACCCACGGGCCGCCGCGGCCGACGCCGACCGTGAAGCGCCCGCCCGAGGTGAGGTGCAGCAGCGCCGCCTGCTCGCCGAGCGCCACCGGGTGCACGGTGGGCAGCACGCTGACGGCGGTGCCGACGGTGATCCGCCGGGTGCGGCCGAGGAGCAGCGCGGCGAGGGTGACGGCGGACGGGCAGACGCCGTACGGCACGAAGTGGTGCTCGGCGAGCCAGACCGATCCCAGGCCGGCCTCCTCGGCGGTCTCCGCGGTGCGCACCGCGCGGTGCAGCGCTTCCCCCTGGCCCTGGCCCGGGAACTGGGCGGCCAGTACAAAAGCTCCTACGTGCATCGCCTTCTGCCTCCTCGCGGCCGACGCGGGCGCCTCCCCAAACCGGCGCGCCTCCCCCCACAGGCAACAACGGCTGACACGTGCCAAGGGCACGGCCTCCGGCGGAAGTTCTGCGGATTATCGGGGAATCACGCGGAGCGGGTGAGCCCGTCCCCCGTGAGACCGGCGCGTAGGCTGTCCGCGGCAAGCAATCCACCGGACATTTCGCGAGGTGCCCCGTGTCTCCGCGTCGTAACCGCCCGCGCGGCGGCGGTCGTCACCCATCGCAGGACCGGGACGGGGACGGCGGAGACCGGTACGGGCTGGACCGCCGGGAGACCTGGCGCGGCGAGACGTGGGTGGTGCGGCAGATCGGCGGCGGCTCCGCGGCGAAGAACTACCGATGCCCGGGCTGCGACCAGGAGATCCCGCCCGGGGTGCCGCATGTCGTGGCCTGGGCGGAGCACGGCCCGGTCGACGACCGCCGGCACTGGCACCGGGCGTGCTGGAACGCGCGGGACCGCCGCACCACGCGGGTGCAGCGGTCCCGTAACGCGCCGCGGTACTGAGCCGGGGACGGCGGGGCGCCGGTCCGCCGGCGGCTCCCGGCGGACGCGCGGCGCGGCGCGCGCCGGGCCCCGGACCTCAGACGTCCCGTTGGTCCTGCACCGCCAGGGCGGCGATCAGCGCGGAGAGGGTGACACCGGCGAGCACCAGGAGCTGCTTCGTGCCGTCCTCGCCCGCGGACACCTGGTGGATGGTCATCAGCGAGTTGACGGCGTTGTAGTCCATCATCGTCTCCGCCAGCGGCTTCATGCTCTCCGAGATCATCAGCAGCGGCGCGACGATGGTCGGCAGCAGCACCAGGCCGAGCATGGCCGTGATGGCACCGGCGGAGTGCCGCAGCAGGCTGCCGATGGCGAGGCTGAGCAGTCCCAGCAGCGAGACGTACAGTCCGGCGCCGACCGTCACCCCGGCCCACTGCTCGCCGGTCGCCTCGGCGACCTCCGGGCCGCTGTGCACGCCCGAGGCCAGCAGCGCGGTCAGCGCGCACACCGCCGTCGTGACGGTGAAGGAGACCGTGATGAACACCATGGCCTTGGCGAGCAGCACGCGGTGCCGCTGCGGGGCGGCCGTGAAGGTGGTGCGGATCAGCCCCGTGCCGTACTCCGAGGTCACCACCAGCACGCCGAGCGTGATCACGCAGATCTGGCCGAGCATCAGCCCGAACAGGCCGTTGGTGACGGGGGAGGTGCCCCGGTAGTCGCTGCCGCTGGTGAAGCTCGTCACCAGGAAGCCGATGCCGAAGACCAGGAGAGCCATGATCGAGAGAGTCCACACGGTGGAGCGCACGGTACGGATCTTGGTCCACTCCGCGGCCAGCGCGTGCCCGAGGTGGGTGCGGCGCACCGGGATCGGCGAGACGTAACCGGGCCCGCCCGCGAAACCGCCGAACGGAGCGCCCTGCGGCGGTGCCTGAGGGGGAACCTGCTGTGCGGGCTGCTGTCCCGGGTGGCCCGGCTGTCCGGACGGGGGACCCGGCTGCGGACCCGGGCCCGGCTGCGCGGCGGGCGGCGGAACCGGCGGATGACCCTGCGGAGGGCCCTGCGGGGCGGCGGGAGCCTGCGGCTGCTGCTGGTAGGGGGTCGTCATCGGGCGTCCTCGTTGTCGCGGTCATCGCGGTGGTCGCGGTTGTCGGGCTGCGTCGCTTCGGGAGCGGAAGCGGGAACGGGAGCGGAGGCCGGGGCCGGGGCGGCGGCCGGCTGCGGAGGCCCGTACGGCGCCGCGTACGGGTTCTGCGGCTGCGGCTGCGGCGCGCCGGCCGGGACCGGCTGCCCCTGGTACGCGCCGGGCTGCGGTACGAAGCCGCCCTGCGGCCCCTGCCCGGCGGCGGCCGGCGGCCCGCCCTGCCAGCCGGCCCGCTGGTCCGCCGTCGAGCGGTAGTCCACGGCGCCCTGCGTCAGCTGCATGTACGCCTCCTCCAGCGACGCCTGGTGCGGGGACAGTTCCCACAGCCGTACGTCCGCCGCGTGCGCGACGTCGCTGATCCGCGGCAGCGGCAGCCCCGCCACCCGCAGCGCCCCGTCGGGCTCCGGCAGCACCTGGCCGCCGGCCTCGGCGAGCGCCGCCGTCAGCTTCTCCCGCAGGTTCGGCTCGTCGGGCGTGCGCACCCGGGCGAACCCGGCGGAGTTCCGCGCGATGAACTCGTTGACGCTCATGTCCGCCATGAGCTGGCCCCGGCCGATGACGATCAGGTGCTCGGCGGTCAGCGCCATCTCGCTCATCAGATGGCTGGAGACGAACACGGTCCGCCCCTCCGCCGCGAGCCCCTTCATCAGATTGCGAACCCAGAGGATGCCCTCCGGGTCCAGCCCGTTGACCGGCTCGTCGAAGAGCAGCACCTGGGGGTCGCCGAGGAGCGCCGCGGCGATGCCCAGGCGCTGGCCCATGCCCAGCGAGAAGCCCTTGGACCGCTTCCGGGCGACGTCGTGCAGCCCGACGACGCCGAGCACCTCGTCCACCCGGCGGGCGGGGATGCCGGACAACTGGGCGAGGGACAGCAGGTGGTTGCGGGCGCTGCGCCCGCCGTGCACCGCCTTGGCGTCCAGCAGGGCCCCCACCTGGCGGGGCGCGTTCGGCGTCTGCCGGAACGGCTGCCCGCCGACGGTCACCGTGCCGCCGGTCGGCCGGTCGAGTCCCAGGATCATCCGCATCGTGGTCGACTTGCCCGAGCCGTTGGGCCCGAGAAAGCCGGTCACGGTGCCCGGACGCACCTGGAACGACAAGTTGTACACGGCCGTCTTGGCGCCGTAGCGCTTCGTCAGGCCGACTGCCTCGATCATTGCTGCTCCGCCCCTTGCCGCTTTCGCTCGGGGGCCGCGGTCGTCCGATGGGCGTGCCCCCTTGAGGGGGAGAGGCTACCGGCGCGTTGACGGTTCTCCTCAATCGCGGGTGCGCGGGGCGTGTGACGGTGCGGCCCCACGGCCCGTCCCGGTCGGCCCGCTCCGGCCCGCCGCCGCGCCTCGCTCCGGTCACCCGGCCGACGGCGTGGCCGCGCCGCCACGCCTCGCTCCGGTCACCCGGCCGACGGCGTTGCCGCGCCCCGCCCGGGCGTCCGGTCCGCCACGCCCTGTCCGGGCGTCCGTCCGTCGCGCCGCCGCGCCCGCCTCAGGCGTCCCGTCTGCGCAGCAGCAGGAAGCCGCCCGCCAGCGCGGCGAGGACCCACAGCGCCATGATGCCGAGCCCGGCCCACGGGCCGTACGGAGCGCCGCCGTCCGCCGGGGTCACCACCTGCATGATCTTGCTGCCGGCCTGGTCGGGCAGGTACCGGCCGATCTTCTCGGTGGCCGGGACGTTGCCGAGGATGTTGGACACGAGGAAGAAGAACGGCATCAGGATGCCCAGGGACAGCGTCGGGCTGCGCAGCATCGCCGCGACGCCCATCGAGAACATCGTGATGAGCGTCATGTAGAGACCGGCGCCGGTCACCGCGCGCAGCACACCGGGATCGCCCAGCTCCGCCCCGCGGCCGCCCAGCAGCGCCTGGCCGAGGAAGAAGGTGACGAAGCTCGTCGCCATCCCGACGACCAGCGCGAGCGCGGTGGCGACGCCGACCTTGCAGAACAGGAAGGTGCCGCGCTGCGGTACGGCCGCGAGCGAGGCCCGGATCATGCCGCTGCTGTACTCGTTCGAGACGACCAGCACCCCGAAGACGATCATCGCGAGCTGGCCCAGTCCGGTTCCCGCGAAGCTCACGAACGTCGGGTCGAAGGAGATCTGCTCCTGCCGGGGCATCTGGTCGAACTGGCTCTTGGTCAGCGCGCTGATCAGCGCGCCGAGCGCGATGGTCGTGACCGCCGCCAGGCCCAGGGTCCACACCGTCGACCGGACCGATTTGATCTTCGTCCACTCCGAGCGGAGCACTCGCGTCGCCGCCATCGCTTCAGGCTCCCTGGTCGGGGTCGGTCACGTCGTTCCGGTGTTTCCCCCGCCGCCGTTTGCCGCGCCCGCCGCCGGGCGCCTGCCGGCCCGCGCCCCAGCCGTCACCGCCGGGCTGCGCCGGTGCGCCGCCGGGTGCGGTGCCCCGCGCCTCGCTGTGCGCGTGGTACTCCACCGCTCCCGCGGTCAGCTGCATGAAGGCCTCCTCCAGCGACGCCTGCCGCGGGCTCAGCTCGTGCAGGGCCAGTCCGTTCGCGGCGGCCAGCTCGCCGATCACCGCCGCGTCGCCGCCGTCGACCTCCAGCGCGCCGTCCGCTCGCGGCACGACCGTCATGCCGGCGCCGTGCAGCAGGTCCCGCAGCCGCTCCGGCTCGGGGGATCGCAGTGTCACGTACGACCGCGAGTTCTCCGCGATGAACGCCGACATCGAGGTGTCGGCGAGCAGCTTGCCCTGGCCGATCACCACCAGATGGCCGGCGGTCAGCGCCATCTCGCTCATCAGATGGCTGGAGACGAACACCGTGCGGCCCTCGGCGGCCAGACGCTGCATCAGCGTACGGATCCAGTGGATGCCCTCGGGGTCGAGGCCGTTGACGGGCTCGTCGAACATCAGGATCCGCGGGTCGCCCAGCAGGGCCGCGGCGATGCCGAGGCGCTGCCCCATGCCGAGCGAGAAGCCCTTGGAGCGCTTCCGGGCGACGGCGGACAGGCCGACCGTCTCCAGCACCTGGTCGACCCGGCGGCTGGGGATGCCGTTGCTCTGCGCGAGGCACAGCAGGTGGTTGTAGGCACTGCGGCCGCCGTGCACGGCCTTCGCCTCCAGCAGCGCGCCGATGGAGGTGAGCGGGTCGCGCAGCTGGGCGTAGTGCTTGCCGTCGATCCGGACGTCACCGGCGGTGGGCCGGTCCAGGCCGAGCATCATCCGCATCGTGGTCGACTTGCCCGCGCCGTTCGGGCCCAGGAAGCCGGTGACCACTCCCGGGCGCACGGTGAACGTCAGGCCGTCCACGGCGAGCTTGTCGCCGTAACGCTTGGTCAGCCCCTCCAGCTCGATCATGCCGCCACGCTAGAACAGCCGCGGCGTTCCCCGCCACCCGAGGGNNNNAACGCCGCGGCGAAGCCGTGGGAACGGCGGGGGCCGGGTGTCAGCGGCTCTGCTGCGCCGGGACGCCGGCTCCGGCCGACTCGTCCTCCGGCGTACCGGCCGCGGCGACGGCCGCGCCCGTGAGCGTCGCCAGCATCTCGCGGACGTTGGTCAGCTGGGCGTTGATGCTGTCGCGGCGGTTGGTGAGCGCCGCCAGCTCGCGCTCGGACTCGCTGCGGATCCGGTCGGCCTTGGCGTTGGCGTCGGCCACGATGTCCTCGGCCTGGCGCTGCGCCGTCTCGACGGTCTGGCGGGCCCGGCGCTCCGCGTCCGTGCGCAGCTTCTCGGCCTCCAGCCGGAGCTGCTCGGCGCGGTGCTCGATCTCCGCGAGCCGCTTCTCGGCCTTCGCCTGACGCGACGCCAGGTCGCGCTCGGACTGCTCGCGGCGCTTGGCCAGATTCGTCTCGAAGTCGGCGGCGGCCTGGGCGGCCTTGGCGCGGGTCTCCTCGAAGAGCGAGTCCGCTTCCTCACGCTTGGACTGGGCGTCCTTCTGGGCGTCGGCGCGCAGCACGGAGGCCTCGCCCTTGGCCTTCTCGACGATGCGGGCGCCCTCGTCCTCCGCCTTCTGCTTGCGCTCGGTGGCGTACGTCTCGGCGTCGTTGCGCACCTGCTGGGCGGCGGACTCGGCGAGGTCCCGGTGCTGCTCGGCGGCGCGGCGGGCCTCCTCGCGCAGGTCCTTGGCCTCTTCCTCGGCCAGCCGGAGGATCTTCTCGACCCGGGCACCGAGCCCCGCGTAGGACGGCTCCGCGTCGTTGACCTGTGCCTGGGCGTTCTGCGTCTCGAGGTGAAGCTCCTCGATGCGCTTTTCCAGAGAGGTGATGCGGGACAGCGCGCTGTCCCGGTCGGCGACGAGCTTGGTGATGCGGTCATCCACCTGACCGCGGTCGTATCCACGCCGCACGAGCTCGAAGCCGAAGGGGGAGGAAGTGTCGCTCATGGGGTTCCTGTCGAAAGAGACCGGTGAGGTGATAGAGGGAATCCTAGGGGCCAGTACGGCGTGTCATCGAGTCAATCTCCGTTTGATGTGGAGAATGAGACTCCTTTCGAGTGGCTAACCGTCGGACTGCTTGCCACTCGAACGAGTGGTACCCGCGCCCGCGCCTGCTTTGACCCCGTTGGACGCGCCCCCCGCGCCCCCCTGTTTGCCGACGGCACCCGGCGTCTCGAAGGACTCCAGCGCCTCCAGCACGTCCTGCACCCGCGAGATCTCTGCGTTGATGTCCTCGCGGCGGCGGACCAGCACCTCCAGCTCGCGCTTGCCCTCGTCGACGATCCGCTTCGCCTCGGCCTCCGCCTCGGCGCGCAGCTCCTCCGCCTCGCGCTCGGCCTCCGCCTTCTTCTGCCCGGCCTCCTTGAGCAGCCCCTCGGCCTTCTTCACCGCGGCGATACGGATCTTGCCGGCCTCGCCGTCGGCGTCCGCGACCAGCTTCCTGGCCTTCTCCTGGGCCTTCTCCACCTGCTCGCTCGCGGCCTTGACGAGCTTGTCGACCCGCTCGCCCGCGGCCCGCATGGCCTCCGACGACTCGCGCCGGGCCCGCTCGTGCAACTCCTCGACCTCGGCGTCCGTACGGGCGCGCAGCTCCTCCGCGCGCTCCCGGATCGCCGTCGCGTCCCGGCGCGCCTCGCCCAGCATCGTGTCCGCGTCCGTACGGGACCGCTCGACCATGCCGTTGCCCTCGTTGGTGGCCTCGGTGACGATGCGTTCGGCCTCCTTGCGGGCGGCGCCCACCATGGCGTCCGCCTGCTCCTCGGCCTCCGTCGCGGCGCGCAGCGCCTCCTCCTGGGCCTTCGCGATCAGCTGGTCCGCCTGCTCGGCCGCGTCCCCGCGGCGCTTGGCCGCCGCCTTGCGGGCCTCGTCCAGCAGCTGGTCCGCCTCCGCCTGCGCCTCGGTGCGCAGCCGCTCGGCCGCCGACTCCGCCTCCGCCTTGACCCGGTCCGCCTCGGCACGGGTGCGCGCCGCGTGCTGCTGCGCGGAGGTGACGGTCTCCGACGCCTCCCGGCGCAGCCGGTCGGACTCCTCGGTGGCCTCGGTGAGCAGCCGGTCGGCCTGCGAAGCGGCGTTCGCCCGCCGCTGGTTGGCCTCCTCCCGGGACTCGGACCGGAGCCGCTCGGCCTCCTCGATCGCCTCGGAGATCGTGCGGTCCGCCATCGCCTTGGCGGACTCCGCCTCCTCCCGGGCCTCGTTCCGCAGCCGGCCCGCGTCCTCGGACGCGCGCTCCCGCTCGGCGTACGCGTCGGCGCGGACCCGGTCGGCCTCCGCCTGCGCCTCCTCGCGGGTGCGCTGCGCCGCGTGCTCGGCCGCCGACCGCAGACCGGTGATCTCCTCCTCGGCCTGCTCGTGCAGCCCGGCCACCGCGTCCCGGACCTGCTGCGCGGTCTGCTCCGCGGCGCCCACCAGCTCGGCGGACCGCCGCTCGGCCTCCTCGACCAGCCGCTGCGCCTCGGTCTGCGCCTCCTCGACCCGCTTACGGGCCGAGGCCAGCAGCTCCTCGGACTGCTCCCGGGCCCGGCGGCGCTCCTGGTCCGCCTCCTCCCGGGCGTCGCCGAGCAGCTGCTCGGCCTCCCGGCGGCGGCGTGCCGCCTCCTCCTGAGCGGCGCTCAGCGCCTCCGCGGCCTCCGCGCCGGTGCGCTCCGCGGCCGCGGCCGCCTCGGCCCGCAGCCGGTCCGCGGTCTCCTGCGCCTGGGCCCGCAGCTCCTCGGCCTCCGCGGCCGCCTCGCTCCGCAGCCGTACGGCGACGGACTCGCCCTCGGCGCGGGAGTTGGCCGCGTCCGTGGCCGCCTCGGTGCGCAGCCGCTCGGCCTCCTCCTCGGCCTGCTGCTGAAGGGACCGCAGCCGCTCGGCGCCCTCGGCGCGCAGCCGCTCCGCCTCCTCGGCCGCCTCCCGGCGCAGCCGCTCGGCCTCGGCACGGGCCTCGCTCAGCGCCGTCTCCGCCGCCGTGACCCGCTCCTCGGCCTCGGTGTGCAGCCGGGTCAGCTCCTCGGCGGCCTCGGCCCGGCGGTCGCGGGCGGCCTGCTCGGCCTCCTCGCGCAGCTGCGTGGCCTCCTCGACGGCCTGGTCCGCGGTCTTCCGCGCCTGGGCCACGGCCTCGTCCCGCAGTTCCTCGGCCTCCGCCCGGGCCCGCTCGAGGGCCTCCTCGGCCTGCCGGCGCAGCGTGGACGCGCGCTCGATGGCCTCGGTGCGGATCCGCTCGCTGTCGGCCGTGGCGGCGGTGCGCTGCTCCTCGGCGTCCGCCTTGGACTCGGCCAGCAGCTCCTCGGCCTTCTTCGCGGCCTCCTCGATCTGCTGGACCGCCTCGCGGCGTGCCTCGCCCCGGAGCCGTTCGCCCTCCGCGACGGCGTCGGCGCGCAGCTGCTCCGCCTCGGTGCGCAGCCGCCGCGCCTCCTCCTGCAGCTCGACGGTCTTGGCCCGGTACTCCTTGGTGTCGTCCTTCGCCGCGCCCTTGACCTGCTCGGCCGCGTCGGCGGCCTCGCTGCGCAGCCGGTCGGCCTCCGCCTCGGCCTCGCGGCGGATCCGCTCGGCCTCCTCGGTCGCGGCCCGGGTGGTGGCCTTGGCGTCCTCCGAGGCCTTCGTCAGCACCTCCTCGGCGCTGCGGGCGGCCTTCGCCAGCTGGGCCGCCGAGTCCTCGGCGACCTGCGAGCGGGCGGTCTCCTGGGCCTCCGCGATCAGCCGCTCGGCCTCCGCGGCGGCGTCGGTGCGCAGCTGCTCGGCCTCGGCCTTGAGCGCCTCGGACTCCTTGGTGGCCTCGCTCACCAGCCGGGCGACTTCCGCCTTGGCGGTGCTCAGCCGCTGCTCGTTCACCGACTCGGCGCTGCTCAGCTGCTTGCTGGCGGCGGCCTCCGCCTCCTCGCGCAGCCGGTCGGCCTCGGCGCGCGCCTCGCGCAGCGCCTCCTCGGCCTCCTTCATCCGCTGCTCGGCGGCGCGGGTCAGCTCGGCCGCCGTGCGGCGGGCCTCCTCGGACTCGCCCGCCGTGGACGTACGGAGCTGTTCGGCGTGGTCGGTGGCCTCCTGGGCCTGGTTGGACGCGGCGGTCAGCAGCCGCTCGGCGTCCGTGCGGGCGCGGCGCAGGATCGCCTCGGCCTCGGCGCGCGCCGACTCGGCCTCGCTGCCGAGCCGCTCCCGGGCCTGCTCGACCAGGCGGTGCGCCTCGGTGCGGGCGGCGGCCAGGGCCTGCTCGGCCTCGGCCCGGGACTCGTCCATCAGCCGGCGGGCCTGGGCCTCGCTGCGGGCGCGCAGCTGCTCCGCCCAGGCGACGTTCTCGTTGACGTGCGACTCGACGGTGCGGCGGCGCTCGGCCAGCTCCTCGTCCAGCCGGCGGCGGCGCTCGACCGCCTCGCTGTGCAGCTCGGCCTCCAGCCGGGCCTGCCGCTCGGCCTGCTCCTGGAGCAGCCGCTGGGTCTGCGCCCGGGCCTCCCGCAGCTCGCGTTCGGCGTCGGTGCGCAGCTGGTCGGCCTGGATCTGGGCGTTGCGCAGCAACTGCTCGGCCTGATAGCCGATGTCGGCCGAGTCGTAGGCGGGACGGGACATGATGGTGCGGCGCGCCTCGTGCAGCTTGGCGCGCAACACCTCGACCTGGTAGCCGAGGTCGTCGGCGTGCTGGACGGCCTTCTCCCGCTCGGTCTTCAGCCGCTCCATCTCGGCTTCGAACTTCGAGAGGTGGTCGTCAGCCTCGTAGCGGTCGTAGCCCCGCACTCCGCGGTCCATCCGTCCCTGGTCGCGTCGACACCGGCGCCGCCCTGCCCGTTCCAGGCGCCGGTCCGGTCTCCGGTCGGCACTGTGCCTTTCCGAGGAAAGGTACGTTCCGGAGGAAGGATGCCTTCAACGAAAGAAGGGTTGCCTTCCGCAGAACGGTGCCTTCCGGAGAATGGTGTCAGATCATCGGCGGCGCATGGGGCACAGCCGTGAACCGCCGCTGAACCCACACCCCGGCCGAACCGTCACTCTACCGGCCAGAAGGACGTAAGGTCAGTGCGCGTCAGGTCAGTGGCCGCCGCCGTCCCCGGAGTCCTCCCGGCCGCGGGCGGTGACGAGTTCGGTGAGCACCCCGTGACAGTCCTTGGGATGCAGGAAGGTGATCCGGGAGCCCATGGAGCCCGTACGCGGCTCGTCGTAGAGGACGCGGACCCCCTTGTCCCGGATGTCCGCCGCGTCCGTGTCCACGTCCGCGGTGCCGAAGGCGATGTGGTGCACGCCCTCGCCGTTCTTCGCCAGCCACTTGGCGACGGTCGAGTCCTCCCGGACGGGCTCCAGCAGCTGGAGGTACGAGGCGCCGCCGTCCGGGGTTTCGTTGATCTTCAGCATGGCCTCGCGCACCCCCTGCTCCTCGTTGATCTCCGTATGGAACACCTCGAAGCCGTACGTGGCACGGTAGAACTCGACAGTCCTGTCGAGGTCGAAGCAGGCGATTCCGATGTGGTCGATGCGCGTCAGCATGGGACCAGTGCACCGCCCGCACGGGCGGTTACGCAACGTGCGCGCGATCACACCCGCGGACCGGTGACCCGCGGCGTACCGCTCAGTACATTGACGAAAACCCTCGTTAACATTCCTTCCTCCGAAGGGGCCGCACCATGACTGCCACGACCGGTACCACCTCAGTGATCGTCGCCGGGGCCCGTACGCCCATGGGACGTCTGCTCGGCTCCCTCCGCAGCTTCTCCGGGGCGGACCTCGGGGGTGTGGCCGTCAAGGCCGCCCTCGACCGGGCCGGGATCGGCGGCGACCAGGTGCAGTACGTGATCATGGGGCAGGTGCTCCAGGCGGGTGCCGGGCAGATCCCCGCCCGGCAGGCGGCCGTCAAGGCCGGCATCCCGATGAACGTGCCCGCGCTGACCGTCAACAAGGTCTGCCTCTCCGGCCTCGACGCGATCGCCCTGGCGGACCAGCTCATCCGGGCCGGCGAGTTCGACGTGATCGTCGCCGGCGGCCAGGAGTCCATGACCAACGCCCCGCACCTGCTGCCCAAGTCCCGCGAGGGCTTCAAGTACGGCGCGGTGGAGATGCTCGACGCCATGGCGCACGACGGGCTGACCGACTCCTTCGAGAACGTCGCCATGGGCGAGTCCACCGAGAAGCACAACACCCGGCTGGGCATCGGCCGCGCCGAGCAGGACGAGATCGCCGCCGCCTCCCACCAGCGGGCCGCCGCCGCCCGGAAGAACGGCCTCTTCGACGCCGAGATCACCCCGGTGGAGATCCCGCAGCGCAAGGGCGACCCGGTGCTGTTCTCCCAGGACGAGGGCATCCGAGCCGAGACCACCGTCGAGTCGCTCGGCAGGCTGCGGCCCGCGTTCGCCAAGGACGGCACCATCACCGCCGGCACGGCCTCGCAGATCTCCGACGGCGCCGCCGCCGTCGTCGTGATGAGCAGGGCGAAGGCCGAGGAACTGGGCCTGGAGTGGATCGCCGAGATCGGCGCCCACGGCAACGTCGCCGGACCGGACAACTCCCTCCAGTCGCAGCCCTCCAACGCGATCCGGCACGCGCTGGGCAAGGAAGGGCTCCAGGTCGGCGACCTCGACCTGATCGAGATCAACGAGGCCTTCGCCGCGGTCGCCGTGCAGTCCATGAAGGACCTCGGCGTCTCCCCGGAAAAGGTGAACGTCAACGGCGGCGCCATCGCCCTCGGTCACCCGATCGGCATGTCCGGCGCCCGTATCGTGCTGCACCTGGCGCTGGAGCTGAGGCGGCGCGGCGGCGGCACCGGTGCCGCGGCGCTGTGCGGCGGGGGCGGGCA
>NZ_WHPN01000390.1 GCF_009735685.1 Streptomyces lycii
CCCGTGCTCCTGTGTGATCCGCCCGCGGGTGTCGCATCGCGCTCAGCCCTCCTCCGCCGCGCCGGCCTCACCCGTGACCGTGACCGGGAAGTCCACCGAGCCGGGGAAGAGCACCGGGACCTTCAGCGCGACGCGGGCCCGCCACAGCCCGCCGTCCCGGGAGCAGCTGATGCTCGCGCCCTCCCGCCACGCCCCGGGGAGGTTCTTCTCCGCGGCCGGCCGGCAGGCCCCGCTGCTCGCCGCGGCGGTGGCGGCCCGGGCGGCCTCGTCGGCGGAGTTGCCGGCCAGAGAGTACGTATAACCCAGCAGCGCGCACTGCCAGCACAGCGCGAGGACGACCAGCAGCAGCGGCACCATGCCCAGGAACTCGACGGCCGCCTGGCCGCTGTCCCCGCCCCGGCGGCGCCGCGGCGCGAGACCGAGCGTGCCCCGGCCGCCCGGGGCCTTTCGTCCGCCGCGGGCGGGCGGGCGTCCGGCCGGGTCCGGCACGGCGCCCTTGACCAGCCCGAGTTCCCCGGCGAGCCGCCACAGCGCCTGCTTGACCTGGCTGCGGTTGTCGAGGTCCTGGACCCGTCCGGCGTCGACCACCGGCTGGAGTTCGCGGAAGTTCGCGGGTACGGCGGTGCGGGAGACCCGGGTGCCGGTGATCCGTTCGACCAGGGCGGGCTGGATCTCCGACTGGCGGGAGTGCCGGTTGACGACGGTCAGCGTCTCCTCGGCCTTGCGGATCTGGAGCCGGTCCCAGAGCCGGACGAGCCGTTTGGCGGCGCGTACGGCGACGACGTCCGGGGTGGTGACCATCAGTGCGGTGTCGGACATCTCGACGGCGGCGGCGTTGGCGCCGTTCATCTGGGTCCCGCAGTCGACCACGACGACCTCGTAGCGGCTGCGCAGCGAGCTGACGATCTGCCGGGCCGCCCGGTCGGTGACCTCCTCGCCGCGCTCGCCGTCCACCGGGGCGAGCAGCAGGCCCAGCCCGGTGGGATGCGCGAAGACGGCGTCCTGGAGGACCCGCGGCGAGAGGTCGGTGATGCCGGCGAGGTCGACGACGGAACGCCGGAACTGCACGTCCAGGAAGGAGGCGACGTCGCCGGACTGGAGGTCCATGTCGACCAGGGCCGTGGTGTGCCCGGAGGCCCGTGCGGCCAGTGCCAGCTGCACGGCGGTGAAGGTGGTGCCGACGCCGCCCTTGGCGCCGGTGACGGTGACGACGGTGCCGCCGGGTCCGGTGAACTCCTCGGGCGGCGCCCCGAGATGGCGGCGGACGCCGGAGGCCCACTGGGCGGCGCTGTGAACGCGGGCGGCCAGTTCCTCGTAGGAGAGGGGGAGGCCGACGAGTCCGCGGGCCCCGGAGTCCATGGCTGACTGCAGGAGTCCGGGCGCGGTGTCGGCGGAGAGGAGGACGACACCGACGGCGGGGAAGCGGAGGGCTGTCTCCCGGATGAGTTCGAGGGCGGGCACGGGCCCGATCCGCTCGTGCACGAGGACGACCTCGGGCAGTTCCCCGACGCCCTCGCCGGCGAGCCGGGCCAGCGTGTCGAGGAGAGCGGTGGAGTCGGTGACCGGCGGGGCCGGTTCCGCTCCGGGCAGCCGGCCGAGGAGCGTGGTCACGGAGCGGGCGGCGTCGGCGTCACCGACGGCCGGCAGGATTCGCGTGGTCATCCGTGCCTCACTTGTCCCCGTCGAGGGTGTACGTGCGGTCGTCCGGGCTGACCGGGTCCGAGGAGCCGGGCGCCACGAGGGCGAGCCGGACATGGGTGGCGAAGGACTCGGCGTAGGCGACGCGCTGGGCGTCGAGGGTGTCCAGCGCGAAGGTGATGGGCACGGCGTCGCCGGCCCGCCGCCGGCGGTCGTCCTCGTCCCCCTCGAGGGCGGTGAGCCTGCCGACGTCGATGACCTCGGCGCCCGCGACGATCACCTTGGACTGCGGCTTGCCGCCCTGTTCGTCGGCGTCGAAGGTGGCGAAGATGTTGACCCGGGCGCCGGGACGGATCTTGCCGGCCACCCCGGTGGCGGCGTCGATCATGATGGCGATCTCCTGTTCGCCCTTCTGCAGCGCGGGCCGTTCGACGACCATGTCGCTCTGCAGCAGCGACCCCTTGCGCAGCGGGGTGAGCGCGACCTTGCCGGATATGCCGTCGAGGTCGGTGACCGCGGTCTCTGGCAGCCAGCGCTCGGGCATCGAGACCTTCTCGAACTGCGCCTTTGACAGCGCCTCGTAGGGCTGCACGTCGGACTTCACCTCGTACGCGGTGGTCTCCGGGCCGACCTTCGACCGGACGTCGCCGATCACCGACAGCACCCCGGCGAACGCGGCCGCGGCGCAGAGGACGGAGAGCAGCAGCAGGACGACACCGCGGCGCTGGCGTGAGTTCATCGACGGACAACCTCGTTCGGGGACGTATCCGGGCGGGACGGTGAGCGGGGTGGTGCGGTGGACGCGGTTCGCCGCGCGCCCGGTCTAGGGTGCGCCGCCGGGGGCGAGCACGGGAAGGTCCGGGGCGGCGGGCGAGGCGCAGAACGCGCAGCGGTCGCCGATGAGTTCGAGACCGCACCAGGCGCACTCCGATCTGCGGACCGAGGCGACGAGCTGGTAGAGGATCGCGGTGTCCGGGATGGCCGCGGCGAACTCCGCCAGCTTGCCGGTGCCCCACCAGCGGGCGGAGTCGGCCGGCAGCGCGGCCTCCTGCACGCTGTGCACGTGCCAGGCGGGCGCGAGGGTGCGCAGCACCCACTCGGACGGGGCCTGGCCGCGGGCGACGACGAGCTGGGTGGCGAACGCGGGGCCTTCCGGGGTCTGCCCGGGCGTGGTCCGCACCAGCCGGGGCTCGGGGTTGGCGAGCACCGCGAACTGGGAGCCGGGCATCCAGGACTTGGCGTGCTCCCGCAGGCCGACGGGGACCCGGTCGAGCCGGGACACGGAGCCCAGCAGCGCCCCGGCGTGGACGTAGTGGGCGAGCAGCCGGGTGGCGGAGCCCAGCACGCCGGGGCTGAAGTCGCAGGCGGAGAGCTGCCGCAGCTGGCGGGCGAGGACGGCGACGGCCAGCGGCGGCAGGTCGAGCCGGAGGAGGGCGATGCGGTCGCTCTCCAGCACCGAGCGGACGGTGTGCAGTCTGCGGTGGACGGCGGCCGGCACGGAGGACGGGTAGAGGGCGATCACATAGCCGTGCGCCTCGACGAGGGCGTAGGTCTCGGCGAGGGCGTCCTCCAGCGACTGCTCGCGCGGCGGGTGCAGCACGGCGGCCGTGGGCGTGTGCCGGTCGGCGGGCGGAAGCACGAGGTCCGGGGCGGTGACTGCTATCGCGGTTGGCACGTCAGGTTTCCCCGTTCACTCCGGCGGCCGGACGTCCGGGCACCGTGGACCGATCACTGCGCTGTGCTACTGCCTCGCTACTGTCACAGCACTTTATCCACGACGTCCCGGTGAGAGAACCATTCCCCGTTATCGGGGGCTTCGATCTTCGCCCCCGGCTGCCGGACATCTTGACAAGGCCATTGGTCTGGACCAGTCTGTGCGGCGCGAAGCGGTGGCCACCGCCGAAGTCTGCTTTCCCGCCGGGTCTCCCCGCCCGGTCCCCCACTCCCCCCACATCCGGAGGCAGCCATGGCCCGAGTACCCCTACGTCTTCCCGGCCGGGGCGGCCGGCTCGCCGCGGCGTCCGCGGCCGCCGCCGCGGCACTGCTCCTCGGCGCCGGACTGGCCGGCGCGGGCCAGTCCGGCCAGGACCCCGAGCCCCAGCAGCCCGGGCAGCGGACCGCGGCGGCCGGGCCCGCCGCCGTACCGGCGCACGCGGTCACCGGCTACTGGCAGAACTTCGACAACGGCGCCACCGTGCAGACCCTCGGCGAGGTCCAGGACCAGTACGACATCATCGCCGTCGCCTTCGCCGACGCCACCGGCACGCCCGGCGCCGTGGACTTCACCCTCGACCCGGCCCTGAACTACTCCGAGGAGGACTTCAAGGCCGACATCGCCGCCAAGCAGGCGGCGGGCAAGTCCGTCATCGTCTCCGTCGGCGGCGAGAAGGGCGCGGTGGCCGTCAACAGTCCCGAGTCCGCGGCGAACTTCGCCGACTCCGTGCACGGGCTGATGGAGGAGTACGGCTTCGACGGCGTCGACATCGACCTGGAGAACGGCCTCGACTCCACCCACATGACCGAGGCGCTGCGCTCCCTGTCCGGGAAGGCGGGCGACGGTCTGGTCATCACCATGGCGCCGCAGACCATCGACATGCAGTCCACCGAGAACGAGTACTTCAAGACGGCACTCGCGATCAAGGACATCCTGACGGTCGTCAACATGCAGTACTACAACAGCGGTTCCATGCTGGGCTGCGACGGCCAGGTCTACAGCCAGGGCACCGTCGACTTCCTCACCGCGCTGGCCTGCATCCAGCTCGAGGGCGGACTCGACCCGTCGCAGGTCGGGCTGGGCGTCCCCGCCTCGCCCAGCGGCGCGGGCAGCGGCTATGTCGAGCCGGCCGTCGTCAACGCCGCCCTGGACTGTCTGACGCAGGGCACCAACTGCGGCTCCTTCACGCCGGAGAAGACGTACCCGGGCCTGCGCGGCGCCATGACCTGGTCGACCAACTGGGACGCGGCGGCCGGGAACGCCTGGTCCGACGCGGTCGGCCCGCACGTCCACGCGCTGCCGTAGCCGCTGCGGCCGCACAGCTCCCCGCCCGGTCCGGTGCCGGACCGGACCGGGCGGGTGACCTCGCCGGCTGCCGTGCGGTAGAGGTACGGCAGCCCTAGATGTACTGCCCGGCCAGGTTGGTCGAGTTTGTGCGACGACACGGTCTGAATCTGTGAGATGACGAAGGCCCCCGGTTGTGGAGTGGAGCTGTCGAGGAACCGCTCCGCCAACCAGGAGGCCTTCGTGTCTCACGCTAACGCTGCTCTGACGCCCCGTGCCCGTCTTCGCCTGGCGCGTCTGATTGTGGATGAGGGATGGCCGGTCGCCCGTGCGGCCGAGCGCTACGACGTGTCCTGGCCCACCGCCAAGCGATGGGCCGACCGTTACGCCGAATCCGGGCCGGCCGCGATGGCCGACCGGTCCTCACGACCTCACCGCAGCCCGGCCCGAACTACTCAGCCGCAGGTCCGCAAGATCGTGCACCTGCGCTGGAAGCAGCGACTGGGACCGGTCCAGATTGCCGGACGGCTGGGCATGCCCGCCTCGACCGTCCACGCGGTCCTGACCCGCTGCCGGATCAACCGGCTGTCCCACATCGACCGTGCCACCGGCGAGCCGGTGCGCCGCTACGAACACGGGCATCCCGGCGCCATGCTCCACATCGACGTCAAGAAGCTCGGCAACGTCCCCGACGGCGGCGGCTGGCGCTACGTCGGACGCGTCCAGGGCCGCAGGAACCGTGCCGCAACACCAGACAAGCCCCGCAACAAGTACCGCGGCCCGCTGCTGGGAACCGCATTCGTCCACACCGTCGTCGACGACCACTCCCGCGTCGCCTACGCCGAGATCCGCAACGACGAGACAGCCGACACCGCAGTCGATGTCCTGCACCGCGCGGTGGCCTGGTTCGCCGCCCGCGGCGTGACCATCGAGCGGGTCCTGACCGACAACGGCTCGGCCTACCGCTCCCGGCACTGGAACCGGGCCTGCACCGAACTCGGCATCACACCGAAGAAGACCCGGCCCTACCGGCCACAGACGAACGGCAAGGTCGAGCGCTTCCACCGCACCCTGGCCGACGGCTGGGCCCTCGGACGCTTCTACTCAAGCGAATCAGCCCGCCGCAAAGCCCTGCCGGCCTGGCTCCATCACTACAATCACCACCGCCCCCACACTGCAACCGGCGGCAAACCGCCCGTCACCAGGTTGACCAATGTCCCTGGGCAGTACA
>NZ_WHPN01000391.1 GCF_009735685.1 Streptomyces lycii
CCGACCGGGCAGGTCGGCTGTGCCGGCCCACCGTGCGGATCGGCCGTACGGCCGCGCTGTGCGGCAGCGCTGTACGGGCGCGATCCCGGCGCGGCGGTCCGTACGACGCCCGGACCGCCGTACGGCTCAGCGGTCGACGACCCGGTCGAACTGCGTCGTGGTGTGCCGCAGGTGCGCCACCAGCTCGTCGCCCACCTGCGGCGGCGGCACGTCGCCCGGGATGAAGAGGATCGACACCTGCATGTGCGGCGGCTCGGCGAACCAGCGCTGCTTGCCCTGCCAGACGAACGGCGACAGATTGCGGTTGACGGTCGCCAGCCCGGCCCGGGCCACGCCCTTCGCCCGCGGCATCACGCCGTGCAGCGCCTTCGGGGACTCCAGGCCCACCCCGTGCGAGGTGCCGCCCGAGACGACCACCAGGGCGCCGTCGGAGGTCGCCCGCTGCTGCCGGTAGCCGAAGCGGTCCCCCTTGGCGACCCGGACGACGTCCAGCACCGAGCCGCGGTACTCCGTCGCGTCGTGGTCCCCCAGCCACAGCCGGGTGCCGATGCGCGCCCGGAAACGGGTCTGCGGGAACTGCTGCTGAAGCCGCGCCAGCTCCCCCGCGGCCAGATGGCTGACGAACATCGTGTGCAGCGGCAGCCGGGCCGCGCGCAGCCGGTCCATCCAGCCGATGACCTCCTCGACCGCGTCCGAGCCGTCCGTACGGTCCAGCGGCAGGTGCAGCGCGAAGCCCTCCAGCCGTACGTCCTCGATCGCGGCGTGCAGCTTCGGCAGGTCCTCCTCGGTGACGCCGTGCCGCTTCATGCTGCTCATGACCTCGATGACGACCCGGGCGCCGACCAGGCCGCGCACCCCGTCCACCGACGACACCGAGCGGATCGCCCGGTCCGGCAGCGGCACCGGTTCCTCGCCCAGCCGGAACGGGGTGAGCACCAGCAGGTCGCCGCTGAAGTAGTCCTTCATCCGGGCGGCCTCGTAGGTGGTGCCGACCGCGAGGATGTCGGAGTCGAAGCGGGTCACCTCCTCGGAGAGCCGCTCGTGGCCGAAGCCGTAGCCGTTCCCCTTGCACACCGGGACCAGCCCGGGGAACTGCTGGAGAACGGCACTCTGATGCGCCCGCCAGCGAGCGGTGTCCACGTAAAGGGTGAGCGCCATGGCCGTTCCGGAACCTCTCTTGTGTCTGGGGTCGGGATCGTGCGGTGTGGGGCCGCGGGTGCCCGCGGGGTGGTCCGCGGGGTGGAGCGGGTGCCGCCAGGGGGAGCGGCGGGGGTTCAGCGGCGCGACATGTAGATGTCGAGTGCCTTGTGCAGCAGCTTGTTGAGCGGGAAGTCCCACTCGCCGAGATACTCGGCAGCCTGCCCACCCGTGCCCACCTTGAACTGGATGAGCCCGAAGAGGTGGTCGTTCTCGTCGAGGGAGTCGCTGATGCCGCGGAGGTCGTAGACGCTCGCGCCGAGCGCGTACGCGTCGCGGAGCATGCGCCACTGCATGGCGTTCGACGGGCGCACCTCGCGCTTGTGGTTGGCCGAGGCCCCGTAGGAGTACCAGACGTGCCCGCCGACGATCAGCATCGTGGCCGCGGCGACGTTCTCCCCCTCGTGCCGGGCGAAGTAGAGCCGCATCCGGTTGGGGTCCTCGGAGTTCAGCGCCGTCCACTGGCGCTGGAAGTAGCTCAGCGGCCGCGGCCGGAACCGGTCCCGCTCGGCCGTGATCTCGTACAGCCGCTGCCACTCGGCCAGGTCGTCGTAGCCGCCCTGGACGACCTCGACACCGGCCTTCTCGGCCTTCTTGATGTTCCGCCGCCACAGCTGGTTGAAGCCCTTGTGGACGTCCTCCAGGGAACGGTTCTCCAGCGGCACCTGGAAGACGTAGCGCGGCTGTACGTCACCGAAGCCGGCCCCGCCGTCCTCGCCCTGCTGCCAGCCCATCCGGCGCAGCCGGTCCGCGACCTCGAAGGCGCGCGGCTCGATGTGCGTGGCCTCGACGTCCCGCAGCCGCTTGACGTCGGGGTTCTGGATGCCGGCCTTGATGGCGGGCGCGTCCCAGCGGCGGATGACGACCGGCGGGCCCATCTTCACCGAGAAGGCGCCCTGCTGCTTGAGATGCGCCAGCATCGGCTGGAGCCAGTCCTCCAGATTGGGGGCGTACCAGTTGATGACCGGGCCCTCGGGGAGATAGGCGAGATAGCGCTTGACCTTCGGCAGCTGGCGGTACAGCACGAGCGCCGCGCCGACCATCTGCCCGGCGGCGTCGAACCAGCCGAGGTTCTCCGAGCGCCATTCGGCCTTCACGTCCGCCCACGCCGGCACCTGGCAGTGGCTGGCCGAGGGCAGGCTCTGGATGTACGCCAGATGCTGCTCGCGGCTGATGGTCCTCAGGGTCAAGCTCATTGCGGGGCGCTCCTCGGCAGGTGTGTCCCCGGGTTGGCGGGGCTCCGGCTCTCGCGGCGAAGCCTACTGCGCGCGGGAGCGCCGCGTTTCGGGCACACGGGGCCCTCCCCCGGACTCCGGCCGGGGGAGGGCCCCGCGCGCCCGGTGGGGCCGCGGGAACGGTGGACACGGGAGGCCGGCCGGCGCCGGCCCGGTCAGCCGAACATGCCTCCGAAGAGCCCCCCGTGGGCCATGCCGAGGAAGAAGCCGAGAGCGGCGGCACCGAGGCCGACGATCAGCAGGAAGCGCTCCGCCGTGGTCGCGGAGATCATCTGGCCCCACGCGCCGGTCACGATGCCGATCAGCCCGGTCCACGAGCTGAGGATGTGCAGCCCGTGGAACTGCGCCGTGACGACGGCCACCAGGCCGAGGACGATCGTCGCCGCGGCGAAGCCGTTCTCGACGGGATGAGCCCTGCCGTCGCTGTTCAGCAGCGAGCCGATACGGGAGAGGGGACTGCGATGCCGTGCTGCCTGTGCCATGAAGACACCTCCTGGCGGGAACCGCGGAAAGGCCCGGCGCTGTAGCGCCGGTCACACCCGATGTGTCCAGGTTGCGGTGTCCCGCGGCCGGATTTCAACCGGAAGCACGGGTACGGGTACTCTGGTCGGTCTGCATCGGTGTCCGCCTCGCGGCCGCCCCGGACCGGAAACTCCCGGGCCGGGATTGTCAGTGCCGGCCGGTACCGTTGCGTACGCATCACGACCCTCCTGCCACGGAAAGACCGTGGCCGCTGAGTCCAGAGGAGGTGGGTTCCACATGCGTCACTACGAGGTGATGGTCATCCTCGACCCCGATCTCGAGGAGCGAGCAGTCTCCCCGCTGATCGAGAACTTCCTTTCCGTCGTCCGTGAGGGCAACGGCAAGGTCGAGAAGGTCGACACCTGGGGCCGTCGTCGTCTCTCGTACGAGATCAACAAGAAGCCCGAGGGCATCTACTCGGTCATCGACCTGCAGGCCGAGCCCGCAGTCGTCAAGGAGCTCGACCGTCAGATGAACCTGAACGAGTCGGTCCTCCGGACCAAGGTCCTCCGTCCCGAGACCCACTGAGCGCTCCCAGCTCAGCGGTGATGCCCGGGACCTCGGGCACCCCCGAGTAGTCCGGTACACCCAGCAACCCGCAGCCAGCAGCACCCGCCGAGAGGTTCCCCAATGGCAGGCGAGACCGTCATCACGGTCGTCGGCAATCTCGTCGACGACCCCGAGCTGCGCTTCACCCCGTCCGGTGCGGCGGTCGCGAAGTTCCGCGTCGCGTCCACTCCCCGCACCTTCGACCGGCAGACCAACGAGTGGAAGGACGGCGAGAGCCTCTTCCTCACGTGCTCGGTCTGGCGGCAGGCGGCGGAGAACGTCGCCGAGTCGCTCCAGCGCGGCACGCGCGTCATCGTGCAGGGCCGGCTGAAGCAGCGGTCCTACGAGGACCGTGAGGGCGTCAAGCGCACGGTCTACGAGCTGGACGTCGACGAGGTCGGCGCCAGCCTGCGCAACGCCACGGCCAAGGTCACCAAGACCACCGGCCGCGGTGGCCAGGGGGGCTACGGCGGCGGTGGCGGCGGCGGCCAGGGTGGCGGCGGCTGGGGCGGCGGCCCCGGTGGCGGCCAGCAGGGCGGCGGCGGTGCACCCGCCGACGACCCCTGGGCGACCGGCGCGCCGGCCGGCGGCGGCCAGCAGCAGGGTGGCGGCGGTGGCTGGGGCGGCGGCTCCGGCTCCGGCGGCGGCTACTCGGACGAGCCGCCCTTCTAGGCCCGGGCGGGCCTGGTCGGGCGATCGACACACTTTTTGATCACACTGGAGAGAGACAATGGCGAAGCCGCCTCCGCGCAAGCCGAAGAAGAAGGTCTGCGCGTTCTGCAAGGACAAGACCGCGTACGTGGACTACAAGGACACGAACATGCTGCGGAAGTTCATTTCCGACCGCGGCAAGATCCGTGCCCGCCGCGTCACCGGCAACTGCACACAGCACCAGCGCGACGTCGCCACGGCCGTGAAGAACAGCCGTGAGATGGCGCTGCTGCCCTACACCTCGTCCGCGCGATAAGGGAAGGGTGACCGAGAAATGAAGATCATCCTCACCCACGAGGTCTCCGGCCTCGGTGCCGCGGGCGACGTCGTGGACGTCAAGGACGGCTACGCTCGCAACTACCTGGTCCCGCGCGGTTTCGCGATCCGCTGGACCAAGGGCGGCGAGAAGGACGTGGAGCAGATCCGCCGGGGTCGCAAGATCCGCGAGATCGCCACGATCGAGCAGGCCAACGAGGTCAAGGCCAAGCTCGAGGCCGTGAAGGTCCGTCTGGCCACCCGTTCGGGTGACGCCGGTCGGCTGTTCGGCTCCGTCACCCCGGCCGACATCGCTTCGGCGATCAAGCAGGCCGGCGGTCCGGACGTGGACAAGCGCCGCATCGAACTCGGTTCGCCGATCAAGACCCTGGGCGCGCACCAGGTGTCCGTGCGGCTGCACTCCGACGTTTCCGCCAAGGTGGGCGTCGAGGTCGTCGCGGCCTGACCGGCCGCGCTCGGCAGAGCAGTGACGAAGGGCCGCATCCGGCGGGATGCGGCCCTTCGCCTTGTCCGGGGGGTGGTCCGGTGCGGGCGGTGGCTGACCGGGCGAGCGGGCGGAGGACGAGGTGCGGGCGGCGCGCCCGGCCGGGTCAGGCGCGCACCGCGCCGGTGACGAGCCAGCGGCCGGAGCGTGCCCGCAGGGCCAGGGTGAGCAGCCGGACCGCCATCATCAGGCCCATCACCCACCACAGCGCCGTGAGCCCGCCGCCCAGCGCGGGAACCGCGAAGGCGGCCGGGACGAAGACGGCCAGGGTCACCAGCATCGCCCACGCCAGGTACGGCCCGTCGCCCGCGCCCATCAGCACCCCGTCCAGCACGAAGACGACGCCCGAGACCGGCTGGACCAGCGCCACCACCAGCAGCGCCGGGAACAGCAGGTCCCGCACCGCCTCGTCGCCGGTGAACAGCGGCAGGATCAGCGGGCGGGCCAGCACCAGCAGCAGTCCGAACACGACTCCGGATGCCACGCCCCACAGCACCATGCGGCGGCACACGGCCCGGGCCCCGTCCGCGTCGTTCGCGCCGAGATACCGGCCGATGATCGCCTGCCCGGCGATCGCGATGGCGTCAAGGGCGAAGGCGAGCAGCGACCAGATGGCCAGAACGACCTGGTGAGCGGCGACATCGGCGTCACCGAGCCGCGCGGCGACAGCGGTCGCGATCATCAGAATGGCGCGCAGCGACAGCGTACGGACCAGCAGCGGCGCCCCGGCGTGGGCGCAGGCCCGGATTCCTGCGGCGTCGGGTCGCAGCGAGGCGCCGTGCCGCCGGGCGCCGCGGACGACCACGGTGAGATAGACGGCCGCCATGCCGCACTGGGCGACGACCGTGCCCCAGGCGGAACCGGCGAGGCCGAGGCCGGCGCCGTACACGAGCAGGACGTTGAGCACGGCGTTCGCGGTGAAGCCGGCGACGGCCACGTAGAGCGGGGTGCGGGTGTTCTGGAGGCCGCGGAGCACGCCGGTGGCGGCGAGTACCACCAGCATGGCGGGAATGCCGAGGGCGCTGATGCGCAGATAGGTGACGGCGTGCGGGGCCGCCGTGCGGGAGGCGCCGAGGAGATCGGCCATCGCCGGGGCGGCCGGGACGACGACCGCGATCACGAGGGCGCCGAGCAGCAGGGCGAGCCAGACGCCGTCCATTCCCTGCTTGATGGCGGCCCCGAGGTCCCCGGCGCCGACGCGGCGGGCGACGGCCGCCGTGGTGGCGTAGGCGAGGAAGACGAAGACGCCGACGGCGGTCGTGAGGAAGGCCGCGGCGACACCGAACCCGGCCAGTTGCGGGGTGCCGAGGTGGCCGACGATGGCGCTGTCGGCCATGACGAAGAGGGGTTCCGCGACCAGTGCGCCGAAGGCGGGGACGGCGAGGGCGAGGATCTCGCGGTCGTGGCGGCGGCCGGGCCGGACGGGCGCGGGTGCCTCGGTCATGGGGGTGCGTCCAATCTTCCACAGGTAAGAGTCGTAATCCTATGCCACTCCTTACTTTCGTGTCCGTCCCGTGATGCCTTGCGGGTCGGTTGCCGCGATCTCGTCACAGATGGGGGATTTTTTCTTCTGCACAGCCGGTGGATGACAAAAGGGCAGGTCAGCGCGGTGTGAATGGTGTGATTGGCAGGTTGTCCACAGCGCTTTCCCCCGTGTCGTACACAGGTTGGGGCGTGTTCTCCACAGGGCGGGACCGGCCGTCCACACACCCTGTGGATAACTTTCTTGGTCCTCCGGCTCCGCGGCCCTACCGTGGTGCGGCCACCCCTGCCGAACCCGGCGTGCCGAAGGCCGCGTCGCGGCCCCGACTGTCAGTGCCGTGCCGTAGGAAAGAGTCGCACGGCGAGTGGGTGAGCCGGGTGAAGAACAGTCCGCGCCGCGGACGGGAGGAGGTGCCGGGATGACCCAGCCGGACATGGAAGACCCCTGGGCCCCGGACGTCGTTCCCGGCGACCGGCTGCCCGCTTCCCGGTCCGCCCAGCGGGCCGACCGCGGGCGGCTGGACCAGCACGAGCGCGGCCGGGACGACTGGTCCGGGCCGGGCGCGGCCTCCGGTTTCGAACGGGTGCCTCCGCAGGACCTCGACGCCGAGCAGTCGGTGCTCGGCGGCATGATGCTCTCCAAGGATGCCATCGCCGATGTGGTGGAGGTCCTCAAGGGCAACGACTTCTACCGCCCCGCGCACGAGACGGTCTATCAGGCGGTCCTCGACCTCTACGCCAAGGGTGAGCCGGCCGACCCGATCACCGTCGCCGCCGAGCTGACCAAGCGCGGCGAGATCAACAAGGTCGGCGGGGCCTCCTACCTGCACACCCTGGTCCAGTCGGTCCCGACCGCCGCCAACGCCGAGTATTACGCCGAGATCGTCCACGAGCGCGCCGTGCTCCGCAGGCTCGTCGAGGCCGGCACCCGCATCACCCAGATGGGATACGCGGCCGACGGCGACGTCGACGAGATCGTCAACAGCGCCCAGGCGGAGATCTACGCCGTCACCGAGCAGCGCACCAGCGAGGACTATCTCCCGCTCGGCGACATCATGGAGGGCGCGCTCGACGAGATCGAGGCGATCGGCTCCCGCAGCGGCCAGATGTCCGGGGTGCCCACCGGCTTCACCGATCTGGACTCGCTGACGAACGGCCTGCACCCCGGGCAGATGGTTGTCATCGCGGCCCGTCCGGCCATGGGCAAGGCGCTCGCCCTGGACACTCCGCTGCCCACGCCCCGCGGCTGGACCACCATGGGAGCGGTGCAGACCGGCGACGAGCTGCTCGACGCGCACGGCAGGCCGACCCGGGTGACGGCCGCCACCGAAGTCATGACGGACCGCCCGTGCTACGAGGTGACGTTCGACGACGGCACCAGCGTGATCGCCGACGCGGAACACCAATGGCTCACCGACACCCGCGCCTCCCGGCGTTCCGCCCGAGAAGCCGCCACCGGACACCACGACTCCCGCAACCGGCGCGACGTGCCGACGGTGAAGACGACCCGGGAGATCGCGGAAACCTTGCGCTGCCGGACGGCCGGCCGGCGGCTGAACCACTCGGTCGGCAATGCCGCACCCCTGGAACTCCCCGAACGGGAGCTGCCGGTTCCGCCCTACACCCTCGGAGCCTGGCTGGGCGACGGCCATGGCGGCTCCGCGTCCGCGGACATCACCACAGTCGACCCCGAGATCCTTCTGCACATCGAGGACGACGGTTTCACGACCCTCCGCGTCGGCGATTCGGCCGACTACAGCATTCTCTTGCCGGAGCAGCGGTTCATCTCCGCTCCGGTCGGACAAGCGGTCTGCGCCGACTGCGGCGGGAAGCGTCATTCGTCCCCCGTTCCGGCGCGCTGCCCGAGGTGCGCCGGGGAGAACGGCGGTCTACAGGCGATCCTGCGGAGCCTGGGCCTGCCCGGGAACAAGCACATTCCCCAGGCCTACCTGCGCGGCTCGATCGAGCAGCGTCGCGCGCTCCTCGCCGGGCTGATGGACACGGACGGCACCGTTGACGAGGCCGGTCGTGTCGGACTCACCGTGGCCGGCCAACGGCTTGCTGAGGATTTCCGCGAGCTGGTCGTGAGCCTGGGGTACCGCTGCGACTGGTCCACCCGGCAGACCAAGGGGAGGACGGAGGCGGCGTCCATCCTGTATTCGGTCACCTTCACCGCCCCCGACGAGGTGTTCCGCCTGGAGCGCAAGCGGCTGGCCCACAAGGAGCGCGGGAGGGACAGTCATCCCGGCACGGGTTCCCGTTTCATCACCGACGTACGTCCCGTCCCGTCCGTGCCCGTCCGCTGCGTCCAGGTGGACAATCCCGACCACCTGTATCTGGCCACCCGGTCGATGGTCCCCACGCACAACAGCACGCTCGCTCTGGACTTCGCCCGTGCCTGCTCGATCAAGAGCAATCTGCCCAGCGTCATCTTCTCCCTCGAGATGGGGCGCAACGAGATCGCGATGCGCCTGCTGTCGGCCGAGGCGCGCGTCGCGCTGCACCACATGCGGTCCGGCTCCATGACCGACGAGGACTGGACCCGGCTCGCGCGCCGGATGCCCGACGTCTCGCAGGCTCCGCTCTACATCGACGACTCGCCGAACCTCTCGATGATGGAGATCCGGGCCAAGTGCCGCCGCCTCAAGCAGCGGAACGACCTCCAGCTTGTCGTCATCGACTATCTCCAGCTGATGCAGTCCGGCGGGGCCAGGCGCCCCGAGAGCCGGCAGCAGGAGGTCTCCGAGATGTCCCGTAACCTCAAGCTCCTCGCCAAGGAGCTCGAAGTGCCCGTCGTGGCGCTCTCCCAGCTGAACCGAGGGCCGGAGCAGCGCACGGACAAGAAACCGATGGTCTCCGACCTGCGTGAGTCCGGTTCGATCGAGCAGGACGCCGACATGGTGATCCTGCTGCACCGCGAGGACGCGTACGAGAAGGAGTCGCCGCGGGCGGGTGAGGCCGACCTGATCGTGGCCAAGCACCGCAACGGTCCGACGGCGACCATCACCGTCGCCTTCCAGGGGCACTACTCGCGCTTCGTGGACATGGCGCAGATCTGACGAGGCTGTTGTAGTGGTGCGCATGAGCGCACCCTTCGAAGAACTGCTGCCGGGCACGGCCCGCGCCCTCTACCACCGGATCGCCGTCGCACAGGCCAAGGGGCGGGCCCCGTCCCTGGTCGCTGCCGTCGCCCGGGACGGCGGGACGGTGTGGACGGGGGCGCGCAGCTGTGTCGAGGGGGAGGTGCCGACGGCGGACACGCAGTACCGCATCGGTTCGCTCACCAAGGTGTTCACGGCGGTGCTGGTGCTGCGGCTGCGGGACGAGGGACTGCTGGACCTCGGGGACCGGCTGGAGACGCATCTGCCCGGTACGGGCGTCGGCGGCGTGACGATCGCTCAACTGCTCTCCCACAGCGCCGGGCTGGCGGCCGAGGCACCGGGTCCGTGGTGGGAGCGGACCCCGGGCGAACTGCGGCCCGGGCTGCCGGACGTACTGGGGGAGAAGCCGGTACTGCATCCCGCGGGACGGCTGCACCACTACTCCAACCCCGGTTACACGCTGCTCGGTTCGCTCGTCGAGAAGCTGCGCGGCGAGTCCTGGGAAGCGGCGCTGCGCCGGGAGGTCCTGGAGCCGCTGGGCCTGGCACGGACCACCGTACGGCCAGAGGCGCCGCACGCCGGGGGGTGGGCCGTGCATCCGTGGGCCGATGTGCTGCTGCCCGAACCGGCCGAGGACCTCGGGCTGATGGGCCCGGCAGGGGTGCTGTGGTCGACGGCCGGGGACCTGGCCCGGTTCGCCGTCTTCCTGACCCGGGGGGACGAGCGGGTGCTGCGCCGGGAGTCGGTCGAGGAGATGCGGGTGCCGGCCGTACCGCCGGGCTCCGGTGGCTGGGACGCCGGTTACGGGCTCGGGGTGCAGCTGCTCCGGGCGGAGGGCCGGGCGCTGTTCGGGCACACCGGGTCGCTCCCGGGGTTTCTGGCGACGCTGTGGATCGACGCCGAGGAGGACGTCGCGGGGATGGTGCTCGCCAACACCACGTCCGGGCCCGCCGTCCCGGCGGTCGCCGCGGACCTGGTGGCGATCGTGGCCGAGCGGGAGCCCCGTATCCCGGAGCCCTGGCGGCCGCTGCCCGCGGCCGATCCGGCGGTGCTGGAGCTGACCGGCCCCTGGTACTGGGGTCCCACGCCGTTCGCCCTGCGGCTGGGCGCCGGCCGGGGGCTGGAGCTGACGGCCCTCGCGGGCGGGGGCCGCACGTCCCGGTTCCGCGCCGAGCCGGACGGCACCTGGACCGGACTCGACGGTTACTACCTCGGTGAGACGCTCCGCGCGGTGCGCACGCCCGACGGCCGGGTCAGCCATCTCGACCTGGGATCCTTCGTGTTCACCAGGGAGCCCTACGACCCGTCGGCTCCGGTCCCCGGCGGCGTGGACCCGCAGGGATGGCGTCCCCTGCCGTGAGCCCGCTCGTGAACCCGGCTCGCGTCCGGTGGTGAACCCGGCTTCGAGCCCGGTGGCGGGCCCGGCTTCGAGTCCGTTTGGCGCGGCCGGTTTTGAGTCCGGCTGTGCCCGTCCCGCGCGTCAGAGCTGGAGCTTGAACCCGACGTGCGAAGCGGTGAAGCCCAGCCGCTCGTAGAAGCGGTGGGCGTCGGTTCGGGAGGCGTCCGAGGTCAGCTGCACCAGGAGACAGCCCTCACGGCGCGAGGTGTCGACCGCCCATTCGATCAGCCGGCTGCCGAGGCCGCTGCCCCGCTCGTCGGCGTGGATGCGCACCGCCTCGATGAGCGACCGGGTGGCGCCTCGCCGGGAGAGCCCCGGGATGATCGTGAGCTGGAGCGTGCCGACCGTACGTCCGCCCCGTACCGCGACGACGAGGCGCTGGTTCGGGTCGGCGGCGATCCGTTCGAACGCGGCGCGGTAGGGCGTCAGGTCGCCCGGGGACTCGCGCCGGGCGCCCAGCGGGTCATCGGCCAGCATCGCCACGACGGCTGCCAGATCGTCGGCGGTGGCGGGGCGTATCTCGAGGTCGCTCATGATCGGGAGCTTAGGCGGAGGGCGGCACGACGCCCGTTTGTTTCACGTGAATCATGGCTGGTCCTGTTTCACGTGAAACGGAGCTTGTCCGTCACGGTCCACCGTCGCCGGTCGCCGGTCGCCTGTCGCCTGTCGCCTGTCACCGGTCACCAGTCACTGGCCGCCGGTCATCGCCCATTGGGCACCGGGCACCGGGGTACCGGGCGCGCCGATTCACCGGGCCGCTCGTACGGCCGGGGCCGGAGCCGGGCGCGAATCCGTGGCGGAGGACGGGTCGGAGGACGGGTTCGAGGGGGAGGCGGAGGATGTGGGCGACGCGGCAGCGGGGGCCGTGGCTGCGGCCGTGGCGGAGGGCGGGGCCGGAGTGCCGGTCCGGCCGCCGGTCCGGCCGGTTCCGCTCCCGCGTGCGGACTCGCGCGACCGGCGTCCCCACCGGGTGAGCCCCCAGGGCTTGAGAACCGAGATCGCCGTCATGAACGTATAGGCGGTCAGCGACACCGAGGGCGCGGCGACCAGGGAACTCGCCGCCTCCCCGGCCGCGTCCCCGGCGGCGACCGCTGCCGCCGCCTGGTCGATGGTGCCGCGCAACGCGAAGATCGAGGCGGCCGTGGTTGCCAGCGTGAGCCAGAACTTGACCACCACCCATCGGTGGCGGAGAAGGCCCCAGGGCGTGCCGAGGGACAGGACGAGTCCGCTCACCAGGGTGAGCAGCGAGACGGGCACGATCAGCCAGTCGCCGAAGATCTTCATGGCGCGGTAGGCCGCCTCGGCCGTCGCCGTGGACCCCGTTCCGGCGGCGGTGGCGCCCAGGGCGAGCAGCCCGACGGTCAGGCCGAGCCAGCCGGCGGACGCCGAGACATGGACAACGAGGACCGCCCTGCGGGCGGGACGTGGTAGGCGCATGCCCTTACGGTCCCGCCGGGGGACGCGCGGGGCATCGCACAGCGGGAGTATCCGCGGGGCCTCCCCGTGGAGCACACGATCCGTGTGGTCTCGGGAGCGGGACGGTGTGCATCCCCGGCACCTTCTGTGAAGAAGGTGCGGAGAATGTTCCGGCCGGCCCGGGGTCCGCGGGGAAATGATCTCCGTGCCGGTGGAACCGGGATATGTGCGCGGGGCAGCATGTAGGAGGTAACTGGTGGTAATGGCGGATTTGCCCGGGAGTCCTGCGCGGTGAATTGTCGTCGAGTCGCGCAGGGTAATGGGTAACGTTCCTGCCCGGACGGTCTTCCCAGAGCGGGACTTGTGGATTCGGGGACTGCCGGTAAGGTCGAATCCGGCTCGACGCCGGAGAGCTGCCCCGGAATCGGGGCGATTCCGGAACCGTAGCGGGGCAGGGGGATGCCGGGGGTTTCCGGCGCGTAAAAGAACGCGAACCCCAGCGGTCTTGTGCGTGCCGAATTCCATGGCGGAAGTGTCAGGACCGACTGAAAGACGTTCGAGGCGAGGCAGACCATGGACGCTCCGACCACCACGCCGGCGGACGGCGGAGGCCCCGGCGGAGGCAGTGGGGGCGGGGGCTGGTTCACGCCGACCCGGGACACGACCCGGAGGCCGCCCGAGACGGACCCCCGGAGCGCGGATCCCGCGGCCGCGGGCCAGGCCCGCCCGGCGCCGCCGCGGCCCGGTCCGCAAGGGTCCGGTCCGCAGGGGCCGGGCCCGCAGGGCTCCGACCAGCGGCGGCCCGGCACGCGGAGTCCCGGTTCACCGGCCGCCGGTCCGCAGCAGCCCGGTCCGCAGCAGCCCGGCCCGCAGCGCCGTCCCGCTTCCGGGAACGCCCCGCGGCCCAGCGCCGACGCGCTGATCATCCGCCGGACGCTGGCCGAGGTCGAGCCGTCGGCCGACGCGGTCACCGCGTACTTCTACGGGCTCCTCTTCAGCCGCCATCCGCATCTGCGGAGCCTCTTCCCGGTCGCCATGGACGCCCAGCGCGACCGCCTCTTCAAAGCGCTGGTCACCGCGGCCACACGGATCGACGACCTGCCCGCGCTCACCGAATACCTCTCCCATCTCGGCCGGGGCCACCGGAAGTACGGCACACAGCCCGAGCACTACCCCGCCGTCGGCGAGTGCCTGATCGGCACGCTCATGGAGCACGCGACCGAGACCTGGAGCGGTGAGGCGGAGGCCGCCTGGGTGCGCGCCTACACCAAGATTTCCCAGATCATGATCGACGCGGCCGCGGAGAACGAGCGGCACGCACCGGCCTGGTGGAACGCCGAGATCGTCTCCCACGAGCTGCGCAGGCGCGACATAGCGGTTGTCACGGTCCGCCCCGACCAGCCGTATCCGTTCCGGGCCGGCCAGTACACGACCGTGGAGACTCCCTGGTGGCCGCGGGTGTGGCGGCACTACTCCTTCTCCTCGGCGCCCCGGGCGGACGGTCTGCTCACCTTCCACATCAAGGCGGTCCCGGCCGGCTGGGTCTCCGGGGCGCTGGTCAACAAGGCCCGCCCGGGTGACGTCATCCGGCTCGGCCCGCCCGCCGGTTCCATGACGGTCGACCACAGCACCGACAGCGGCCTGCTCTGCCTGGGCGGCGGCACCGGGATAGCGCCGATCAAGGCTCTCGTCGAGGACGTCGCCGAGCACGGCCGGCAGCGCCCGGTCGAGGTCTTCTACGGAGCCCGCAGCGACCAGGATCTGTACGACATCGACACCATGCTGCGGCTCCAGAAGACGCACCGCTGGCTGTCGGTCCGCCCGGTCGTCGCCCACGGGCCGTCGACCGGACTCACCGGCGATCTCCCCGACGCCGTACGGAAGTACGGCCCGTGGAACGCCTTCGACGCCTATCTGTCCGGGCCGCCCGGGCTGATCCGCAGCGGCGTCGACACCCTGGTGGGCATCGGGATACCGGCCCACCGCATACGGCACGACTCGATAGAAGAACTGGTTGCGGCAGGGGAATGAGCATGTGGGACGACGTCGAGCACCAGCGTCCGGGAGCCCCGGGATCCGCCCGCCGGCCCGGCAGCGACGGCGAGCACCGGCTCCAGCGGCGGATGGGCACGACGGACCGCGCCAACCGGTTCTACGACGAGCAGGTGCTCGACCGGCTCAACCCGCGGATGATGGAGTTCGTCGGCCGCCAGGAGATGTTCTTCCTGGCCACGGCCGACCGCAACGGTGAGTGCGACAACACCTTCCGGGCGGGCCCGCCCGGCTTCCTCCGGGTCCTCGACGAGCGCACGCTCGCCTATCCCGAGTACCGGGGCAACGGCGTCCTCGCCAGCATCGGCAACATCGAGGAGAACCCGCACCTCGGCATCCTGATGGTCGACTTCCTGCGGGACCGGATCGGGCTGCACGTCAACGGCCGTGCCCGGACCATCCCGGACGAGGAGATGCGCCGCGCGTTCCCCGGGCTGCCCACCGACCCGGTGCCCGGCCGGCGCCCCCAGCTGTGGGTCGAGGTCGCGGTGGAGGAGGCGTACATCCACTGCGCCAAGCACATCCCGCATCTGCAGAAGGTCTCCCAGCAGGAGCGTGCGAGCTGGGGAACCGACGACCACAAGCGCAAGGGCGGCGACTACTTCGGTGCGGCCGCCGATGCCGCGGGCCGGGTGCGGCAGGAGAACCCGGCGCGCGAGCACGCACCCCGCGGAGCGCCGCAGCCGCCACCCGCCGAACACCCGGCGGCGGCCCCGGCGCCGACGCGCGCACCGGCACCCGCACCGACGCCGACACCGGCACAGGCACAGGCACCGGCACCGGCATCCGGACCTGCGCACACTCCCGCGCCCGCGCACGCGTCCGCACAGGCACCTGGCGCAACGTCCGCGCAGGCACCGGCGCCGGTGTCCGCGGCAGTCGCCCCGTCCCCGAGCACCCCCGTCGCCGACTCCCCGGTCCCGCCGGCTCCCCGGGCCCCCGCGGGCCCGGCAGCAGCCGCCTGGCAGCAGGAGGCGGAGCGGGCTCTGGCAGCCGCGCGGAGCGCCGCGGCACGAGGCGGCGGGCAGCAGCCGTTCAGCGGCTGGTTCGGCTGAGGCGAGAGCTTCGGACCAGTCCGCGCGGGCTGCGCAGGTCGCGCAGGTCGCGCAGGGCCGTGCACGTCGTGTCAGGCATGCGGGCCCGGGCGGCTTCGGCAGACGGCCCGCTGCCGCAGGCCGAGCCGAACGGCCGGGCGGCAAGAGCGGTCGAGCGGGGCGGTGAGGGCGGCCGAACGGCAACGGTCTCCCGGAAGGCCGCCGCGCCGAGCACACCCGCGCCCGAGCACATGCGCGCCCAGCACACCCGAGCACACCGCGCCCGAGCTTGGCGCCCGGATCATGCGGTGCCAAGATCATGCGGCTCCCGGATCTCGCCGCGCCAGGACCGGGACGTCAGGTCCGGGACGTCAGCCCAGGTCTGAGCCGTCAGCCCGGCCTGAGCCGTCAGCCCGGCCTGAGCCGTCAGCCCAGGTCCGGGGCGTGCAGTGCCCGTACGCCCTCGATGTTGCCGTCGAGGTAGTGCCGCAGCGACAGCGGAACGACCTCGACCGACGCGAGCCCGACCCGGGTGAAGGGGATCCGCACGATCTCGTACTCCCCGCAGGGCTCGTCGACCTCGGGGCCGTGCCGCCGCGCGGGGTCCATCGACTCCAGCCGGCAGACGAAGAAATGCTGCACCTTCACCCCGCAGGCGCCGTCCTCGCGGGTGTGTTCGACGGTGTCGACGAAGGCCGGGACGATGTCGGAGACCTTGGCGCCCAACTCCTCGTCGACCTCCCGGTGCAGGGCGTCGACCACGGTGGCGTCCTCCAGCTCGACGCCGCCACCAGGGGTGATCCAGTACGGCGGACGGTCCGGCTTCGTCCGCTTGATCAGGATCATGTCGTCACCGTCGAGCAGGATGGCGCGGGCCGTGCGCTTGACCACGAACCGTTCGGTCATGGGGAAGATGTCGCCCGCGGAACAGCCTCCGAAACTCCCCGCGAACAGGTTGTTCCGAGGCGCGCGCGGCCGGGACGCCCCGCCCGTCGGCAGACCCCGTCCCCGGACCCGTCCGCAGCCCCTGTCCGCGAACCGCCCGACCACCGGCCGGTCCGCGCCCCGCCCGCAGGCCCTGCCCGCGAACCCCCCGTCCACAGGCCCTCGGAACCGTCCGACCGCCCGGGCCACCGGGCCCGCCCCCGGGAACAGCCCCAGCCGCCCGCCCAGCGAGCCCCGCGAACAGCCCGAGCCTCCGGCCCGCCCCGCCAACCGCCGAGTCGCGCCGCCGCTCCGACCGCGCGCCGCCTCGTCGCCGTGCGCCGCCGCGCACCGCGTTTCAGCCGCGCGCCGCCTCGTCCAGCGCCGCCAGCACGTCCGCCACCAGGTCCGCCGTGTCCTCGACGCCCACCGAGAAGCGGATGAAGCCCTCCGGCACGGCGTCACCGCCCCACCGTCCGCGGCGCTCGGCCGTGGACCGTACGCCGCCGAAGCTCGTCGCGTCGTCCACCAGCCGCAGCGCGGCCAGAAAGCGCTCCGCGCGGTCCTTGTCCGGCAGCGTGAAGGACACCACACAGCCGAAGCGCCCGCCCCGCATCTGTGCCTTCGCCATCCGGTGCGCCGGGTCGTCCGGCAGCCCCGGGTGGCGCAGCCCCGTGACGTCGGGCCGTTCGCGCAGCGCCTCGGCGAGCGCGAGCGCGGTGGCGGCCTGCCGGTCGACCCGCAGCTGGAGGGTGGACAGCGAACGGTGCGCGAGCCAGGCCTCCATGGGCCCGAGAATGGCGCCCGCGGTCTTCCGCCAGAGGCGGACGGCCGCCGCGAGTTCCGGGTCGCGGCAGGTGACGTAGCCGAGCAGGACGTCGCCGTGTCCGGTCAGCGCCTTGGTGCCGCTGGCCACGGAGAAGTCGGCGCCGAGTTCCAGCGGACGCTGGCCGAGCGGGGTGGCGAGGGTGTTGTCGACGGCGACGAGGGCGCCCCGGTCGTGCGCCGCGGCGGCGAGCCGCCGGATGTCGCACACGTCCAGGCCCGGGTTGGAGGGCGTCTCGATCCACAGCAGCTTCGCGCCGTCGAGGACGTCCAGCTGCGCGTCGCCGGCCGTCGGGGCGGTGCGCACCTCGACGCCGTACGTCTCCAGCCGCTCACGTACCAGGGGCAGCGCCTGATAGCCGTCGTCGGGCAGGACGACCGCGTCCCCCGTCCGCGCCTGGGACAGCAGGACGGCCGAGATGGCGCCCATGCCGGAGGGGAAGACCACGGTCTCCGTGTCGCCACCGGGGTGTTCCAGCTCGCCGATGGCCGCTTCGAGCCCGGTCCAGGTGGGGTTGTTCTCGCGGCCGTAGGTGTACGGGCCGGCCGGCTCGCCGGGCAGGTGGTAGTGGGCGGCGAACACCGGCCCCGGCATGGTCGGCTCGTGGGCCACGGGCTCGGGCAGTCCTGCCCGTACGGCGCGGGTTCCGTCTCCGGTCGTGTTGCTCATACGGCCATCATCGGCCATCGGTTCTCAGCCATTGCCCTTGGGAGGCGTCAGTCCTTGCCGTCGGGCAGGGCCACGTTCACCGCCCAGGACACCACGGCGATGATCAGGCCGCCGAGCACCGCCGTCCAGAAGCCGTCCACGTGGAACGCGAGGTCGACCTGGTCCGCGAGCCAGGAGGTGAGCAGCAGCATCAGCGCGTTCACGACGAGCGTGAACAGGCCGAGGGTGAGGATGAAGAGGGGCAGCGACAGCAGTTTCACGATCGGCTTGACCACGAGGTTGACCAGCCCGAAGATCAGCGCGACGAGAATCAGCGCGAGGGCCTTCTCCCCGGTGCTGTTGCCGGTCAGCGTGATGTCCTGGAGCAGCCAGGTGGCCACGGCCAGGGCGCAGGCGTTGGCGATCGTCTTGACTACGAAGTTCAGCATGGTGTGATCGTCCCAGACGGGGGCGGGCGAGTGGGAGACCGAGGGGACAGGGGTGGAGATGAAGGCGTTCCGGCTGGACGACCTGGAGGCCGAGCGGGCGGCCAACAACGGCGCGTATCTGCAGTTCCTGCGGGAGCGGAACATGTCGGTCGGGCTGTACGCCCTCGACGCGGGCACCGTGGACCCGCAGCAGCCGCACCGGCAGGACGAGGTCTACTTCGTCGTCAGCGGACGGGGCGTGATCACGGTCGGCACGGAGACCACCCCGGTCGCCCGGGGCAGCGTCGTCTACGTGCCCGCGGGGGTCCCGCACAAGTTCCACCACATCAGCGAGGATCTGCGGGTCATGGTGGTGTTCTCTCCCCCGGAGAGCTGAGCCGCCCGGGTCCGGGCCCTAGGGGGCGGATCAGGGGACGACCGGGGATGCGGGCCCTCCGCCGGGGGCGGGTCCGCGGCTAGCATCGGAAGCAGCCGGAGAGCCCGGTGCCGGATGTGGGAAGCAGGGGACGACAGTGGCAGTCAAGGAGATCTTCGAGGGCCTGCCGTGGTGGGTGAAGTGGATCGCTGTGCCGGTCCTCGCGATCATCATCTTCGGTGGCCTGGTCATGAATGTGGTCGGCTTCGTCATAGGCCTGCTCTTCAAGCTGCTGGTCTTCGTGGCGCTCGTCGGCGGAGTGGTCTACGTCGTGCGGAAATTCAGCTCCTCGTCGTCCTCCTCGCGCGGCGACTGGTGAACGACGGAGCCGGCGTCCCCCGCCGGCTCCTCGTTTTTCGCAGCCGCGTACGGCCGTTCGCACTCATGTCGGAGCGCGGGCGGCCGTTCGCGTTGCGCGGGCGCGTACGCGGACATTTCTTTCCGCGCCGGTCGGCTACTCCACGCGCATGAGCGGCTACGCTCCATAGCGGGCGGACCGCTCGGCGGTCCCGTCCTCTCTCGCGGTATCAGAAATATCACTCCTTGTAATTCCTGGGTGCACTGCGGACGGTAGTGACGAAAGGGATCAATCAGGCTCAATCGAAGCCACTTCGAGCGACACGGGGCAGTGGACCATGCGCGACACGATTCAGGCAGAGCTGATGATGAGCTTCCTCGTCTCCGAGGAGCTCTCCTTCCGGATTCCGGTGGAGCTGGAGTACGACCCGGTCGATCCGTACGCGGTGCGCTTCACCTTCCACCTGCCCGGCGATACGCCGGTGACCTGGGCGTTCGCCCGGGACTTGCTGTTGGACGGGCTGAGCGCGCCGACCGGGGACGGTGACGTGCACATCGCGCCCGTCTCCGCCGGTCTCCTCTCGGACGTGTACATCCGGCTCCAGGTCGGCGACGAACGCGCCACCTTCCGGGCCAGTGCGGCCCCGCTGGTGGCGTTCCTCGACCGCGCCGACCGGATCGTCCCGATGGGACAGGAGCAGACGGTCGGCGACTTCGACGGCCGGCTCGTCGAGACCCTCGACCGGATCCTGACCCAGGCCCGCAACGCGGGCTGAACCGGTCCGGCCCCTCCCTCGGCGCCCTCAGGGGCCCGGGGCGGGCCGGGCCGGTTCAGTGCTTGCGGCGCCTGCCGCGCCCCCGGCTCCCGCGGGCCGCGCCCTCACGGCGGGCCGGACCCGGCTCCCCGTGCTGCGGGACCGCGTTCGCCGCCCCCTCCCGCCCCGCTCCGGACTGCCCCGGAAGAACGGCCCCGCCGCCGAACCCGCCCCGGTCCGCCGAGACGACCAGCGCGGCGAGCCCCGTGGTCACCGGCACCGACGCGATCAGTCCGATGCTGCCGACGAGCGTACGGACGATCTCCTCCGCGACGATCTCGCTGTTGGCCACCGTGCCGACCCCGGCCTGCGCCACGGAGAACAGCAGCAGCAGCGGCAGCGCGGCACCCGCGTAGGCGAGGACCAGGGTGTTCACCACCGAGGCGATGTGATCCCGGCCGATCCGTATGCCGGCCCGGTACAACTGCCGCACGGTCATCGACGGGTCCGCCTGCTTCAGCTCCCACACCGCCGAGGTCTGGGTGACCGTCACGTCGTCGAGGACCCCCAACGAGCCGATGATGACCCCGGACAGCAGCAGACCGCTCATCTCGATGTCCGGATACAGCCCGTGGATCAGCCCGGTCTCGTCCGAGGTGTTGCCGCCCAGCGCCGCCCAGCCGATGAAGACGGAGCCCAGCAGGCCGATCAGCAGCAGCGACACCAGGGTGCCGAGCACCGCGACGGACGTACGGGCCGTCAGCCCGTGGCACAGATAGAGCGCGGCCAGCATGATGGCGCTGCTGCCGACCACCGCGACCAGCAGCGGATCCGAGCCCTGGAGTATGGCGGGCAGGATGAACAGCGTCAGCACGGCGAAGCTCACCACCAGGGCGACCAGCGCGAACACCCCGCGCAGCCGGCCGACCGCGACGACCGCGAGCGCGAAGATCCCCGCCAGCAGCGCCATCGGGAACTTCCGGTCCACGTCCGTGACGGAGTACTGGAGCGCCCGGGGCGCGTCCGGGGCGTGGGCGACGACCACGCCCTGGCCCTCGGTCAGCTTGCGGGTGGAGTCGGGCCGGACGATCTCGGTGAAGGTGCGCCCCTTGTCCTTGCCCGTGGTGACCTCGACGGTCGCCTTGTCGCATACGCCGCCCTCGGCCTTCCCGCCGGACCCCTCTCCCCCGGCCGCCGGGGCGCCGCCCGCCGCCTCGCCCGGCGGTGCCTCGGCACCCGGCCCGCCCTGGCCGCCGCCCCCGGCACCGGTCTTCGAGCAGTCGACCCGCTCGACGGCCGTGACCTTCGCCTGTTCCATCTGCCGGTCCATGCCGACACCGCTGGGCTCGTGGCCGGGCGTGCCGCTGGGCCACAGCACGGCCAGCCCGACGACCACGGCCGTCGCGAAGGGGATCAGCACGGCGGCGATCACCCGGCGCAGCCGCCGGGAGACGGGCGCGGCCGGACCGTGGCCGTGGCTGTGCCCGTGCGCGTGGCCGGACGGGTGGGCGGGAGCTTCGGACGTCTGAGTCACCCCCCGATCATCGCAAGAACCGAGGCCCCCTGTTCAGTGCGGAGGGAAGGCCGTTAGCGTGGGGGTGCTGTTGAACACGCGGGAGCTCGGAGCACCGGGCTGAGAGGGCGCTGACCTCCGTGGGACGTCCGGCACGGGCCGGCATCGGACACGGAAGCCGCTGCGTCGACCGCCGAACCTGTTACCGGGTAATGCCGGCGTAGGGAGTAGGTCTCATGACCTTGTCCGATGCACACCAGAAGTCTGTCCCCACCCCCGGCGGCGCCTCCGGCGGGCCGGCCGGATGGCACAAGGACCACATCACCGGATCCCGCCCGGACCTGCGGGTCCCCGTGCGGCGGGTGCACCTCACCAACGGCCGCGACGTCACGCTGTACGACACGTCGGGTCCGTACACCGATCCGTCCGCCGACACGGACGTCCGGCGCGGCCTGGCCCCGCTCCGGGAGAACTGGATCACCGAACGCGGTGACACCGAGACGTACCCCGGGCGCGAACTCCGCCCGGAGGACGACGGGCTGAAGCACACCGCGCCGCGCGGCGGGCTCAGGAACCTCGACGCGGTCTTCCCGGGCCGTCCGCGGCAGCCGCGGCGCAGCCGGGACGGCTCGCCCGTCACCCAGCTCGCGTACGCGCGGCGTGGTGAGATCACGCCGGAGATGGAGTTCGTCGCGCTGCGGGAGAACGTCTCCCCGGAGGTGGTCCGGGAGGAGATCGCGGCGGGCCGCGCGGTGCTCCCGGCCAACGTCAACCACCCGGAGACCGAGCCGATGATCATCGGCAAGCGGTTCCTGGTGAAGGTCAACGCCAACATCGGCAACTCCGCCGTCACCTCCTCCATCGAGGAGGAGGTCGAGAAGATGACCTGGGCGACCCGCTGGGGCGCGGACACGGTCATGGACCTGTCCACCGGCCGGAACATCCACACCACCCGCGAGTGGGTGCTGCGCAACTCGCCCGTGCCGATCGGCACCGTCCCCCTCTACCAGGCCCTGGAGAAGGTCGACGGCAAGGCGGAGGAGCTGACCTGGGAGATCTACAAGGACACCGTCGTCGAACAGGCCGAGCAGGGCGTCGACTACATGACGGTGCACGCGGGCGTGCTGCTGCCGTACGTCCCGCTCACCGCCCGGCGCAAGACCGGCATCGTCTCGCGCGGCGGTTCCATCATGGCGGCCTGGTGCCTGGCCCACCACAAGGAGAGCTTCCTCTACGAGAACTTCGAGGAACTCTGCGACATCCTCGCCTCCTACGACGTCACCTTCTCGCTCGGCGACGGCCTCCGGCCCGGCTCGATCGCTGACGCCAACGACGAGGCCCAGTTCGCGGAGCTGCGCACGCTCGGCGAGCTGAACACCGTCGCCAAGTCCCGCGGGGTGCAGACGATGATCGAGGGCCCGGGACACGTCCCGATGCACAAGATCAAGGAGAACGTCGACCTCCAGCAGGAGATCTGCGAGGAGGCCCCGTTCTACACCCTGGGGCCGCTGACCACGGACATCGCCCCGGCGTACGACCACATCACCTCGGGCATCGGCGCCGCGATGATCGCCTGGTGGGGCACCGCGATGCTCTGCTACGTCACCCCGAAGGAGCATCTGGGGCTGCCGGACCGCGACGACGTGAAGACCGGCGTCATCACGTACAAGATCGCGGCCCATGCGGCGGACCTCGCCAAGGGCCACCCGGGCGCGCAGGAATGGGACGACGCGCTGTCCGACGCCCGCTTCGAGTTCCGCTGGGAGGACCAGTTCAACCTGGCACTCGACCCGGACACGGCGCGCTCCTTCCACGACGAGACACTGCCGGCCGAGCCCGCGAAGACGGCGCACTTCTGCTCGATGTGCGGGCCGAAGTTCTGCTCGATGAAGATCAGCCGGGACATCAACGAGCGGTTCGGGTCCGACGAGGACGGAACGCTCGGGGAGGAGGAGGTCAGGGAGGGGATGCTGCGGAAGTCCCGGGAGTTCGCCGAGGCGGGCAACCGGGTCTATCTGCCGATCGCCGACTGACCGGGACGGCCGGGTGAGGGGTGACCGGGCCGGGGCGCCCGGTCACTGCCTCGTGCCCTGCCCCTCGGTGCCCTTCCGGCCGGCTTCCTCCCGCTGTTCGCGTCCCCGCTCCCCCGCCCCGTCGGCGTGTCCGGTCGCGTTCCCGGTGGCGTTGCCCGCGGCGTTGTCGGTGGGGTTCCCGGCGTTGTCGGTGGGATTTCCCGCGGATCCCTCCGCGGGAGCGCCGTGGGTCTCCTCCGCCGGCGGCCCGTCCGTGGTGTCCTGCGGTGCCGGTTCGCTCTCCGCCGGACCGGACGGTGACTCGTCCGGTGTCTGCGGCTGGTGCTCCAGCGCCGCCCGCCCGTCTCCGGGCCCGCTCTGCTGATCGCCGTCCGCGGGCGTCCGGCCGGGCTCGGAGGACGTCGGCGGGCCGGACTCGCCCGGGACGGGGCCGCGGAGCGTGTCTCCCGGACCGGAGCCGAGGTGGAACCCGAGATAGCCCGCGGCCAGCAGGGCGGCGGCCGCGGCCGCGGCGACGGGCACCGCCGCCCGGCGGGAACGGCGGCCCCGCCCGGGCGGGGCCGGGGTCTCCGGGCTTCCCGGCTCAGCCGCCGCTGCCGCTGCCGTGGCCGTGGCGGCGGGGGCCGTGGCGGCGGCCACGGTGGCGGGTGCCACGGCCACCGTCTCCGCGGACTCCCCGGCGAGGAAGCGTGCCGTCTCCGCGGCGGTCGGGCGGGCGAGGGGGTCCTTCGCCAGCATCCGCAGCACGAAGCCCGCCAGGGCCGCGGGCACTCCCGAGCGCAGTTCGTCGGGGGACTGCGGCTGGGCGTTGACGTGCTGATAGGCGACGGCGGCCGGCTCGCCGAAGAACGGGGGGCGGCCGCACAGCGTCTCGTACAGCACGCAGCCCAGCGCGTAGACGTCGCTCGGCGGCCCGGAGTCCCGGCTCCGGAGGCGCTCCGGGGCGAGATAGGCGCTGGTGCCCAGGAGCGCGTTCTTCCGGGTCAGGGACGAGGAGGACGCGGTCGCCCGGGCGATGCCGAAGTCGGCGATCTTGACCGTGCCGTCGTCGGCCAGCAGCAGGTTGGCGGGCTTGATGTCCCGGTGCACCACGTCGCAGGCGTGGGCGGCGACCAGTCCGGTGGCGGCCTGTCCCACGACCCGGCGGGCCTCGCCGAGAGCGAGCGGGCCGTACGCCTCGAGTTCCTTCCGCAGGCTGTGTCCGGAGACCAGCTCCATCACCAGATAGCAGCGGCCGTCCTCGTCCCCGAAGTCGTACGCGGCGACCACGTTCGGATGGTTGAGCCGGGCGGAGATACGGGCCTCCTGGCGGAAGCGCTCCGCGGCGTCGTCCACCGCCGCGTGTTCGAGCAGCAGCTTGACGGCGACCTCACGTCCGAGTTCGGTGTCCTCGGCCCGCCACACCTCTCCCATGGCGCCGCGGCCGATCAGCTCCACCAAGCGGTACCGCTCAGCTGTCAGCACGACGTCGCCTCCTTCACCGGCTGCCGGAACGCGCGATGCCGGGCCCGGGCGCGCCCGGGAGCCCCGCCTGCGGGTGGAAGCGTGATTCTGCCCGCACCCCGCCCGTCCGGCGAGGGCGCGCGGCCGCAATTCCCACCGCGGCACCGCGGCGCCCAATCGTCACACAAATCCTGTGGACGGGGTGTGAAGTTTCCATGACCGGTATCTCCGGGGGAATGCGCGGCTACGAGTAACGGGTGCGGAGCGGAACTCGCAGTGAGGAATACGCGCGGGACGGAGCCGTCCGTGCGCCGGCACGGCGGAAAGCCGGGACGGCCGGCCGAAGAGGCGGAGCCGCCCGGCCCGGGAGTGACTGTCCCACCTTGCCTCCGGTACATCGCACCACAGCCGATTGGATCAGCATGAGCCACATACACGAGCCCGCCCCCCTGCCCACCCGGGAACCCGAACCCCGAGGTGAGACGGCGTCCCGCCGCACCGCTCTGGTCATCCACACGATCGCCGACATCGCCGCCGCTTTCCTCGGGCTCTGGATCCTGCTCCACCTCCTGGAGGCGAACGAGGGCAATGTGTTCGTGCAGTTCGTGGAGGCCGTGGCCGACTGGCTCGCCGGCTGGTCACAGGACATCTTCACCATGGAGAGCGAAAGCGTGCGTTTCGTTCTCAATTACGGCCTGCCCGCCGTCGTCTATCTCGCGGTCGGCCACGGCATAGCGGCGCGGCTCCGCCGGGCCTGACCGGACCGGACAGGCCCGGAACCGACAGGCCGGGAACCGGCAGGCCAGAACCGGCAGGCCCGGAACCGACAGGGCCGACCGGAACGGACGGGCCCGCGCCGGAGGCCGTTCGCGTGTGGATCGGGTGAACACCCGGCGCTTTTGCCGGGCGGATTTTCACCGGATCGATACGGTCCGCAAGGTTGCTCACGCGCAGCAGCTTTGCGGGCCGTATCGCCTTCTCGCGGCGCCCGCGCACCGAGCGGGGCTCCTGCACGGCATTTCCGGACGGGGCGTGGCTCCCATGCGGCGCTTGCGGACCGGGGCGCGGCTTCTGCGCGGCGCTTCCTCACTTCTTCTCCGCGGCGCTGCGGTATTCCTTCTCCGCGGCGCCGCCGCACGGCGCCGTGGCTTTCCCGCGGCTTCCCACGGTTTTCCCGCGGCTTCCCCAGGGCTTCCCCAGGGCTTGGCAGCGTTTCCCGTCGGCCCGTCGGCCCGTCGGCCCGTCGGCCCGTCGGCCCGTCGGGCCCGTCGCGCCTCGCGCCTCACTCCTTGCCGCCGTCGTCCCGGACACGGGCTTCCCGGGGTCGCGAGCACGCCGCCCCGGGGCCGTCAGCCCGAGCGCGCGAGGCCCTCCATCGCGATGCGCTCGAATATCTTCTCGTCGGCGGCGAACAGCGAGTCCTGGATCGGCCAGTGCAGCACGATCTCGGTGAAGCCCAACTCCGCGTGGCGTCCGGCGAAGTCCCGGAAGGCCTCGACGGAGTCCAGCGGACGGTCCGGTGTGAAGCCCGTGAGCAGGATCCTGTCCAGCTCCGCCGGGTCGCGCTCCACCTCGGCGCAGGCGTCGGCCAGGCGCTCCGTCTGGCGGCGGATCGCGGCCAGGGACTCGTCCGGGGTGCCCGTCTCGAAGACCTTCGGGTCGCCGGTCGTCACCCAGGCCTGCCCGTGCCGGGCGGCCAGCCGCAGCCCGCGCGGGCCCGTCGCCGCGACGGCGAACGGCAGCCGGGGGCGCTGGACACAGCCGGGGATGTTCCGCACCTCGTGGGCGGAGTAGAAGTCGCCCTCGTAGGAGACGACGTCCTCGGACAGCAGGCGGTCCAGCAGGGCGGTGAACTCCCCGAAGCGGTCGGCGCGCTCGCGCGGGGACCACGGGTCACGGCCGAGGGCGGTGGCGTCGAAGCCGGTGCCGCCCGCGCCGATGCCCAGGGTGACACGGCCGCCACTGATGTCGTCCAGGGAGATCAGCTCCTTGGCGAGGGTCACCGGGTGGCGGAAGTTCGGGGACGTCACCAGGGTCCCCAGGCGCATCCGCCGGGTCGCGGCCGCGGCGGCGGTGAGGGTCGGCAGGGCGCCGAACCAGGGGCCGTCGCGGAAGGTACGCCAGGACAGGTGGTCGTAGGTGTAAGCGGTGTGGAAGCCGAGCTCCTCGGCGCGGCGCCACACCTCACCGCCGCCCTCGTGCCAGCGGCGGACGGGCAGGATCACGGTGCTGAGGCGCGGTGGACGCGGAGAGGAAGCCATGGCGCCGAGCTTAGGACGGGGTCGTGACAGCCCGGGCCCCCGTCTGTGGAGAATCGTTTATGCACAGGCGCGCGGAAGCGCAAGACCCCAGAGGCGTCGTACCGGCGCACACCCCGGACGGCGTGTGCTGCTCCTCTGCGCGCCCCGTCGCACGCCTGTGCGCGCATATGCGGGAGGATGGAGCGGTGACGTCTGCTACCGAGCGGCCAGAGCCGCACCAACCGGATCCGCCCGGGTCCACCGGCCCGTCGGTCCGCGCCCCCCGGCCCGTACGGATGATCGCCACGGACCTCGACGGCACCCTGCTGCGCGACGACAAATCGGTCTCGCCCCGCACGGTCGCGGCCCTGGCCGCCGCGGAAGAGGCGGGTGTCGAGGTGTTCTTCGTCACCGGCCGGCCGGCCCGCTGGATGGACGTGGTCAGCGACCACGTGCACGGCCACGGCCTCGCCATCTGCGCCAACGGTGCCGCGGTCGTCGACCTGCACCGCGGCGGCGAGGTCCTGGAGGTCCGCCCGCTGCACCGCCCCGACGCCCTGGAGGTGGTCGCCGCGCTGCGCACGGCCGCGCCCGGCACCTCCTTCGCCGTCGAGCTGACCACCGGCATCCACTACGAGGCCGAATACCCGCCGTTCCACCTCGATCCCGGCGCCACGGTGGCCGCCGCCGAGAAGCTGCTGGCCGAGGACGCCCGGGACGCGGACCAGCCGGTGCTCAAACTGCTCGCGCACCACCCCGAGCTGACCCCGGACTCCTATCTGTCGCTCGCCCGGTCGGTGGCCGGCGCGCACGCCTCGTTCACCCGTTCCAGCCCCACCGCGCTGCTGGAGATCAGCGGACTCGGGGTCAGCAAGGCGTCGACACTCGCGCACTGCTGCGCCGAGCGCGGGATCGCGCCGGAGGAGGTGGTCGCATTCGGCGACATGCCCAACGACGTGGAGATGCTCACCTGGGCGGGCACCTCGTACGCCATGGCCAACGCGCATCCCGACGTGCTGGCGGCGACCTCGGCCCACACGGTCGCGAACAACGAGGACGGCGTGGCCGTCGTCATCGAACGGATCCTGGCCGGTCGCGGCTAGCGCGGGAACGCGGCGCCGGACGACGTGCCCGGCCGGGACGGCTCACGCAGTACCGGCCGCGGAGCCGGCTCACGGCCCGCGGTACGGGCTCACGGACCGCGGTACGGGTTCGCCCGGCGGGCACCGCAGTACCGGTTCGCCCGGCGGGCATCGCACGAACCGGCTCACGCGGTGGGGACCGACGCCGCCCGGCCGCCGCCGTGCGGGCTGCCCGTGCCGTTCGTGCCGTTCATGCGACCCGTGCCGCCCGTGCTGTCCGTGCTGTCCGTGCTGTTCGAGCGGTTCGTGCCGTCCGGGGCGCTCGCGCGGGCAGGTTGCGGAGCGTCCGGAGCGCCCGCCGCACCAGCACAGGCCTCCGCACCGGCCCCGTCCTCCGCACCGGCTCCGGCCCCCGCAGCCGCCCCCTCATTGTCCGCTCCCCCCGGCGGAATCCGCCGGTCGTCCGCTTCCCGCTCCCGGTCGAGCATCCGCCGGAACGGCCCGTCGGCCGCCGCCAGCGCGTCGTACGCACCGCGCTGCACGGCGCGCCCCGCCTCCAGGACGACGATCTCGTCGACCGCGTCGAGCCCCGCCAACCGGTGGGTGATGAGCACGGTGGCCCGGCCCTCGGTCGCGGCCAGCAGATCGGCCGTGAGGGCGTCCGCCGTGGCCAGGTCCAGGTGCTCGGCGGGCTCGTCCAGCACCAGTACGGGGAAGTCGGCGAGCAGCGCGCGGGCCAGCGCGAGGCGCTGCCGCTGGCCGCCGGAGAGCCGTGCGCCGTGCTCGCCGACCAGCGTGTCCAGCCCGTCGGGAAGCCCGTCGGCCCAGTCGAGCAGCCGGGCGCGCCGCAGCGCCGCGCGCAGTTCGGACTCGTCCGCGGCGGGCCGGGCGAGCCGGAGGTTCTCGCGCAGTGAACTGTCGAAGAGGTGGGCGTCCTGCGCGCACAGCCCGACCAGCCGGCGTACGGCGTCGCCGTCGAGCGCCGCGGCGTCGGTGCCCGCGAGGGTGTATGTGCCGGACTCGGCGTCGAGGAAGCGCAGCAGTACCTGGGCGAGGGTCGTCTTGCCCGAGCCGGAGGGTCCGACGACGGCGATCCGCCGTCCGGGGCCGAGATCCAGGCCGATCCCGTCGAGGGCGGGGGACCGCTGTCCCGGGTGGCGTGCCGTCAGGTTCCGTACGGCCAGCGGGAACGGTGTCGCGGGCGGTCCGGCCGGCCGCTCCGGTTCGCGTACGGGCTCGGGCGCGGTCAGCACCTCCTGCACCCGCCCGGCCGCCCGGTGGGCCCGCTGCCGGTAGCGCACGGCGAGCGGCAGCCCGGACACCGCCTCGAACGCCGCGAGCGGAGTGAGCACCACGACGGCGAGGGCCACCCCGGCGAGCCGCCCGTCGTGCACGGCCCGCACACCGGTCCAGGCCGACGCGGCCACGGTGAGCCCGCAGATCAGCGAGGCGAGCCCGGCCCCGGCCCCGGCGGCGGTCGCGGAGCGGGCCGCGAGAGAGGTGAGCAGCACGTCGGCGCGGCGTACGTCCTCCGTACGGGCGGGAAGGGCGCCGGCGACGGTCAGTTCGGCGGTGCCGGTCAGGAGGTCCAGCACTCGTACGGACAGGGCGCCGCGGGCCGGGGCCAGCCGGCGCTCGGCCCGCCGGGAGACCGCGGCCGAGAGCAGGGGCACCCCGGCCCCGGCGGCGAGCAGCCCGGCGGCGAGCACCGCCCCGGCCTCCGGCAGCAGCCAGGCCGTGAAGCCGACGGCGCCCGTGCCCACCAGGAGCGCCGCGCCGACCGGGAGCCGCCAGCGCAGGAAGTAGTCCTGCAACGAGTCGACGTCGGCGACGAGCCGTGACAGCAGGTCACCGCGGCGGGTGTCGCGGAGCCCGGCGGGGGCGAGCCGTTCGAGCCGCCGGAAGACGGCCACCCGGAGGTCGGCGAGCATGCGGAAGACGGCGTCGTGCGCCACGAGCCGCTCGGCGTAGCGGAAGACGGCCCGTCCGATGCCGAACGCCCGGGTCGCCGTGACGGCCACCATCAGATAGAGGATCGGGGGCTGCTCCGATGCCCGGGAGATCAGATAGCCGGACACGGCCATGAGCCCGACGGCGCTGCCCAGCGCGAGACTTCCGAGGAGCAGCGCCAGCGCGAACCGGCCGCGGCGTGCCTTGGCCATCCACCGCACCCGGCGCAACGGGTCACTGGCCCGGTCACCGCCGGTCCGGTCACCGCCGGCCCGGACAACGCGCGCCCGATCCGGGACCGCCGAGCCCGGGACCGCCGAACCCGGCACCCCGGAACTCGGTACCCCCGAGCCCGCGGCCCCCGAATCCGGGACCGTCGAGCCCGGGGTCGCCGAACCCGGCACCCCCGAGCCCGGGGTCGCCGAACCCGGCACCCCCGAGCCCGCGATCCCCGAACCCACGTCCGTCGAGCCGGGTACCACTGAATCCGGCACCCTCGAACCCGGTGCCACCGAACCCGGCGCCACCGGACCAGCGCTGTCCGCGTCCGCCGTCACCGCACGCGCGATCCCCCCGGCACCGTACGCGGCAGGTGATGCGGTGATCCGCTCCGGACGCGGACGGCCGGAGCCCTCCGGCGAGGGCCCGCCGGTCCTGCCGGCGGCGGACGGGGCAGGGATGACGGAGACCGGACCACGGATGACGGAGGCCGGGGCCGAGTCGGCGGGCCGGGGGAGGGCGACCACCCGGTCCGCGACCGCGAGCAGTGCGGGCCGGTGCACCGTCATCAGGACCGTGCGCCCCGCCGCGAGTCGCCGTACGGAGTCCACGACGGCCGACTCCGTCTCCCCGTCCAGGTTCGCGGTCGGCTCGTCCAGCAGCAGCACCGGCCGGTCCGCGAGGAACGCCCTGGCCAGCGCGATCCGCTGCCGCTGCCCGGCCGACAGCCCGGCGCCGCCCTCACCGATCGTCGCCTCCGGTCCGTCGGGAAGCTCCGATACGAAGCCGAGCGCGCCCGCGTCGCGCAGAGCGGCCCGTACCGCCGTGTCGTCGGCGTCCGGCACGGCCAGCCGTACGTTCTCGGCGATCGTCCCGGCGAAGAGGTAGGGATGCTGCGGTACCCAGGCGATCTGCCGCCGCCAGCTGTCCGGGGCGACCGTCCGCAGATCGGTGCCGTCGAGCAGCACCCGGCCGGCCGCGGGCTCCGCGAAACCGAGGACGGCGGCCAGCAGCGTCGACTTCCCGGCCCCGCTGGGTCCGGTCACGGCGACCGTCTCGCCGGGCGTGATCTCCAGCGTCGTCTCCGGCAGCGAAGGACCGGGGCGCCCGGGGTGCCGCACCACCAGCCCTTCGATCCGCAGGGCCGCCCGCCGCGCGTCGGGGGCCGGGAGGGGACCGGTCCGGGCCGAGTGGCCGGCACCGCACGACGCGGCACCGGGACCGCCCGCCGCCGGATCGTGGCTGCCCGACGCCGTACCGGAGCCGGCCGCCGGTGCCGTACCCGCACCGTTGACCGCGGCCCTTGAACCCCGCGCCCCCGAGCGGTCCGCCGTCCTCCCCGAGCCTTGCGCCTCCGAACCGTCCGCCTCCGAACCGTCCGCCTCCGAACCGTCCGCCCCCGAACCGTCCGCCCCCGAAGCTTCGACCCCCGAACCTGCACCCCCCGAGCCGTCCGCCGTCCTCTCCGAGCCCCGCGCCCCCGGATCTCCAGCCCCCGTGCCCGTCCCCGTCGGCTCCGTCTCCAGGACCGCGAACACCTCCTCCGCCGCGGCCACCCCCTCGGCGGCCGCGTGGTACTGCGCACCGACCTGCCGCAGCGGCAGATACGCCTCCGGCGCGAGAATCAGCACCACCAGCCCGGTGGTGAGGTCCAGATCGCCGTGGACCAGCCGCATGCCGATGCCGACGGCGACCAGGGCCACGGACAGCGTCGACAGCAGTTCGAGCGCGAAGGAGGACAGGAAGGCGACCCGCAGCGTGCGCAGCGTCGCCCGCCGGTAGTCGGCCGTGACGGCGCGGATCGAGTCGGCCTGCGCACGGGCCCGTCCGAAGACCTTCAGGGTGGGCAGACCGGCGACGACATCGAGGAAGTGCCCGGAGAGACGGGCGAGTTGGCGCCACTGCCGGTCCATCATCGAGCGCGTGGCCCAGCCGATCAGGACCATGAACACCGGTATCAGCGGGAGGGTGGCCACGATGACCGCCGCGGACACCCAGTCGTCCAGGACGATCCGGCTGAGCACGGCTGCCGGTACGACGACCGCCAGCCCGAGCTGGGGCAGATAGCGCGCGAAGTAGTCGTCCAGCGCGTCGACACCGCGGGTGGCCAGTGCCGACAGTTCACCGCTGCGCCGCGATCCCAGCCAGCCCGGTCCGAGGCGTGTGGCGTGCCGCAGCAGCCGCATCCGCAGCTCGGACTTGGCCGCCGCGCTCGCCCGGTGCGCGGCGAGTTCGGTCAGCCAGGACACGATGCCGCGCCCGGCGGACACGGCGACCAGCAAGAGCAGCTGGGTGTTCAGCGCGCCGGTGTCCAGGCCGCGCTGGAACGCCCCGACGACGATCTCGGCGAGCAGCACGGCCTGGGCCACGACCAGCCCCGCCCCGGCCAGCCCGAGCGCGACGACCGCCGCGAGGAAGACGCGGGTCGCGCGTGCGTAGCGCAGCAGTCGCGGGTCGACGGGTTTCACGTGAAACAACCTCCTCTTCCGGGTCCCAGCAGGCCGAGTCCCGGCGGGCCGAGTCGTCGGGGCGGACAGAGACTCAGTGCGCGTCCGCGATGTGCTGTGTGCCGATCCGCTTGCGGAAGACCCAGTAGGTCCAGCCCTGGTAGAGCATCACCAGCGGAGTCGCCACCGCGGCGCACCAGGTCATGATCTTCAGCGTGTACGGAGTGGAGGAGGCGTTGTCGACCGTCAGGCTCCACTCCTCGTTGAGCGAGGACGGCATGACGTCCGGGAACAGCACCAGGAAGAGCATGGCGACGGCGGCCACGATCGTGACCCCGGACAGAGCGAACGCCCAGCCCTCCCGGCCACGTGCGTTCATCACGATCGCCGCCACCAGCGCGACGGCGGCGACCAGCATCGCCGCGAGGCTCACCCCGTCACCGCCGTCCGCCTGCGTGAGGCCGAGGAAGGCGACCGCGAGCACGGCCGCGGCCGAGCCGACGCCCGTCGCCAGCCTGCGCGCCCGCACCCGGATGTCGCCGAGCGTCTTGAGCGCGATGAACACGGCCCCGTGGAAGGTGAAGAGGGTGAGCGTGACCGCGCCGCCGAGCAGGGCGTACGGGTTCAGCAGATCCAGCAGGCCGCCGGTGTACTCCATCCGGGCGTCGATCTCCACACCGCGCACGATGTTGCCGAAGGCCACGCCCCACAGCACGGCGGGCAGCAGCGAGCACCAGAAGATGGCGTGCTCCCAGTTGGTCTGCCAGCGGTCCTCGTCCCGCTTGTGCCGGTACTCGAAGGCGACACCGCGCACGATCAGGCAGACCAGGACGGCCAGCAGCGGCACGTAGAAACCGGAGAAGAGGGTGGCGTACCACTCGGGAAAGGCGGCGAAGGTGGCGCCGCCGGCGGCGATCAGCCAGACCTCGTTGCCGTCCCAGACCGGCCCGATGGTGTTGATGAGGACGCGCCGCTCCTTGCGGTTCCGGGCCAGTCCCTTGGTGAGCACACCGACCCCGAAGTCGAAGCCCTCCAGGAAGAAGTAGCCGGTCCACAGGACGGCGATGACGACGAACCAAAGATCGTTGAGTTCCATGCCTCGCTCCCCAGCAGTTCAGTACGAGAAGGCCGACGGTCAGTACGAGAAGGCCATCGGCCGGTCGGCCTCGGCGGCGCCGTCCCCGGAGCCGGAACCGGGGCCGGAACCGGGGCCGGGACCGGAGCGCGGGCCGCCGTGGCCGCCGATCCGGGTGGGCGGGTCGAGGTCGGCCGCGGTCAGCTCGGGCGGTCCGGCCTTGGCGTACTTCACCAGGAGCCGGACCTCGATCACCGCCAGCACCGCGTAGAGCAGGGTGAAGACGCTCATCGACAGCAGGACCTCGGCCTGGGAGGTGCCGGGGGAGACCGCGTCCTCGGTGCGCAGGACCCCGTAGACGACCCAGGGCTGCCGGCCCATCTCGGTGAAGATCCAGCCCCAGGAGCTGGCGATCAGCGGGAAACCGATGGTCAGCACGGCGACGCGCCAGTACCAGTCGGTCAGCGCGGGGCCGAGCGTCCGGCGGCGGGTGAGCGCGAGTCGCGGCACCTCGTCCTCGGTGGTACGGAGTTCCGGGGCGAGCCAGAGCCGCTTGCGGGTGAGATACAGGCCGGCGAGGCCGATGGCGAAGGAGGTCATGCCGAAGCCGATCATCCAGCGGAAGCCCCAGTAGGCGACGGGGATGTTGGGCCGGTAGTCGCCGGGGCCGTACCGCTCCTGCTCGGCCTCGTTGACGTCGTTGATGCCGGGGACCTCGGATTCCAGGTCGCCGTGCGCGAGGAAGGACAGCAGCCCCGGGATCTCGACGGCGACGTCGTTGTGGCCCTCGTCCACGTCCCCGTAGGCGAACACGGAGAACGGCGCCGGTGCCTCGCTCTCCCAGAGCGCCTCCGCCGAGGCCATCTTCATCGGCTGCTGCTCGAACATGACCTTGCTGAGCTGGTCGCCGCTGACCGCGGTGAGCAGGCCGCCGGCGACCAGCGTCACCAGCCCGAGGCGCAACGAGGTCCGCATCACCGGCACATGCCGCCCGCGCCGCAGATGGACGGCGGCGATGCCGGTCATGAAGGCACCGCCCGCCAGGAAGGCCGCGGTGAGGGTGTGGAAGACGACGACGAGCGTGGTGTCCTGGGTGAGCACCGCCAGGAAGTCGGTCAGCTCGGCCCGGCCGGTCCGCTCGTTGATGCGGTAGCCGACCGGGTGCTGCATCCAGGAGTTCGCCGCGAGGATGAAGTAGGCGGAGAGCACGGTGCCGATCGCGACCATCCACATGCATCCGGCGTGGATCCGCTTCGGCAGCTTGTCCCAGCCGAAGATCCACAGGCCGATGAAGGTCGACTCGAAGAAGAAGGCGATCAGGGCCTCGAAGGCAAGCGGGGCGCCGAAGACGTCCCCGACGAAGCGCGAGTAGTCGGACCAGTTCATGCCGAACTGGAACTCCTGCACGATCCCGGTGACCACGCCGAGGGCGATGTTGATCAGGAAGAGCTTGCCCCAGAACTTGGTCGCGCGGAGGTACTTCTCCTTGCCCGTCCGCACCCAGGCGGTCTCGAGCCCGGCCACCAGGGAGGCGAGGGAGATCGTCAGTGGGACGAAGAGGAAGTGGTAGACGGTGGTGATACCGAACTGCCAGCGGGCCAGCGTCTCGGGCGCCAGCGCCAGGGTCATGTCCGCGGTCACGGTCGTTGCTCCTCACATCGCTGCGAAACCGGCGCGACGTATCACCTGCTTCGTCCCGTACATACGGGGCAAAGCAGGTGCGCTTGTGAACGCGTTCACATTCACAAGCCCAGTATGCCGCACAGCTTTTCCGTAGATGTGACCGGGGGTGTGTGCCCTGTGACACACACCCCCGCAGACGCCGCGGACCGGCGGGCTCCGGTCGGCCCTCGGCCACGGCCGGCATGCCCGGGCAGTTGCCCGGCCGTGGTCAGGCAGTTGCCCGGCCACTGTGCGGCCGTGGTCAAGCCGTGCCCGGCCCTGTGTCGGTCCTGCTCCGGTTCCGGCCCGCGGGCCGCCGCGCGAAGCGCCTCGTAAACCGGCTCGCGAACGCCCCGCGAACCACCCCGTGAAACACCTCTCAAACCGCCCCGCGAACCACCCCGCGAGCCGCTTCCGGCCGGCACCCGCCGGTACCGCCCGCTACAGCTCCTTGCGGAACGCCTCGGCCGCGCCCAGCAGCAGGTCGTTCGCCTCCGCCTCGCCGACCGTGATCCGTACGCCCTCCCCCGGGAACGGGCGGACGACCACTCCGGCGCGCTCACAGGCCGCCGCGAACTCGGCCGTCCGCTCCCCCAGCCGCAGCCAGACGAAGTTCGCCTGCGACTCCGGCACCGTCCAGCCCTGTTCCCGCAGTGCCGCCGAGACCCGGTCCCGCTCCGTGACCAGCGCGTCGACCCGCTCCAGCAGGGCGGCCTCGCTGCGCAGCGACGCCACCGCGGCGTCCTGCGCCAGCTGGCTCACCCCGAAGGGCACCGCCGTCTTCCGCAGCGCCGCCGCGACCGGCTCGTGCGCCACCGCGAAGCCGACCCGCAGCCCGGCCAGCCCGTACGCCTTGGAGAAGGTGCGCAGCACACAGACGTTCGGCCGGTCCCGGTAGAGCTCGACGCCGTCCGGCACCGCGGGGTCACGGATGAACTCGCGGTAGGCCTCGTCCAGCACCACCAGGACGTTCCGCGGCACCCGGTCCAGGAACTCCTCCAGCTCCGCGCGCCGGACGACCGTGCCGGTCGGGTTGTTCGGGTTGCAGACGAAGACCAGCCGGGTGCGTTCGGTCACCGCGCGGGCGATCGCGTCCAGGTCGTGCACCTCGCCGCCGGTCAGCGGGACCTGGACGGACGAGGCGCCGGAGATCTGCGTGATGATGGGGTACGCCTCGAACGACCGCCAGGCGTAGATCACCTCGTCGCCGGGGCCCGCGGTCGCCTGGAGCAGCTGCTGGGCGACGCCCACCGATCCGGTGCCGGTCGCCAGGTGCGTGGCCGGCACGTCGAAGCGCTCCGACAGCTCCGCCATCAGGCCGCTGCACGCCATGTCCGGGTAGCGGTTGAAGGAACCGGCCGCGGCGATCGTGCTCTCCAGCACACCCGGCAGCGGGGGATACGGATTCTCGTTGGAGGACAGCTTGTACGTCACCGGCCCGTCACCGGCGGCGGCCGGCTTGCCCGGCTTGTACGTCGGGACACCCTCCAGCACCTCGCGCAGCTTCGGGCCCACCGGGGGCTCGGGGGTCTTCCCCCGGGAATCAGTGCTCACCGCAGTCCTCCTCGACCGTCCCGTCGTCGCCAATGCTGCATACCTTATGAGGATTGCGGCGCCGGGCCCACGGGGGACGGAATCCCGGCCGAAGAGGCCCGCAACGGGGGCGTGCGCGCCCGGTTCTCCGTGCGCCGACGGCGTGCGCCGAGGGCGCTTCACCCGTCCGGGTGACTTGAGACCTCTTCGAAACAAACACCGTTCAGTGGGCATGAGTCCCTACAGGCTGCTGAGAGTGCCCACAAAGTGCACAACAGCCTGTGTTTTCAAGCCGGTTGGTGTTATGTGATCTTGCAAAAACGTACCTCTTGACGCTTCTTCACGGGCCACTACCGGGACGCCTTCGGGCCCCTACTATCGGCTGGCCATGACAGCAGCAGGGAAGCACCAGGTGAGCCGGTCGACCGGACGCCGGCTGGGGCGGGCGGGCATCCGGGACGTGGCCGCCGCGGCCGGTGTCTCGATCACGACTGTCTCCGACGCACTCAACGGCAAGGGCCGGCTCCCCGACGCCACACGCCGGCATGTCCGGGAAGTGGCCGAGCGGCTGGGGTACCGCCCGTCCGCCGCCGCCCGCACCCTCCGTACCGGCAGATCCGGCCTGATCGGCCTGACCGTGACCACCTACGGGGACGAGCCCTTCACCTTCACGGAATTCGCGTATTTCGCGGAGATGGCCCGGGCCGCCACCTCCGCCGCGCTCGCCCGCGGCTACGCCCTGGTGATCCTCCCCGCCACGTCCCGGCACGACGTCTGGTCCAACGTCGCTCTCGACGGCACCGTCGTCATCGACCCCTCCGACCACGATCCGGTCGTCTCCGAACTCGTCCGCCAGGGCATCCCCGTCGTCTCCGACGGCCGCCCGGCCGGCTCCCTTCCCGTCACCGCCTGGGTCGACAACGACCACGAGGCCGCGGTCCTCGGCCTGCTCGACCACCTCTCGGAGGCCGGAGCCCGCCGGATCGGCCTGCTCACCGGCACCACCACGGACACGTACACCCGGCTGTCCACCACCGCCTACCTCTCCTGGTGCGAGCGGACCGGGCAGGACCCGGTCTACGAGGAGTACCCGGCCCACGACCCGTGCGCGGGCGCGATGGCCGCCGACCGGCTGCTGGCCCGCCCGGACCGCCCCGACGCCGTATACGGTCTCTTCGACCCCAACGGCACCGACCTGCTCGCCGCCGCCCGCCGCTACGGCCTGCGGATCCCGGACGACCTGCTCCTCGTCTGCTGCAGCGAGTCGAACGTCTACGACAACACCGAACCGCCCGTGACGACGCTCTCCCTCAAGCCGCGCCGCATCGGGACCGCGGTCGTGCAGCTGCTGATCGACGCCATCGAGGGCCTGGACGCGGGCGGCCCCACGCAGCAGGTGATACCGACGGAGCTCATCGTGCGGTCCTCCTCGCGGCGGCGCCCCCCGCGCACGACGGTGAGCGCGCCCCGGCCTCCGGGCGACCGCTCCTGACGGAGCGCGGACGGCCGGCGGAGGGCCCGTTCGTTCCGCCGCGGTGTGCTACCAGGACAATCCGGGAGGAAATTCCGGCGATTCCCCCGGCGGCCACGATTGGCAGCCCCCTGGTGCGTCACAACCCGCGAGCGACATTCCTATGATGGGCGCACGACATCGCGGACCTCGCTGGCCATGGGCCCATGCCGACCGGCGCAGGGGGAGTCCGAGCGGTGCACGGCGGCGCGATGGTGGAGGGGTCGATGACTCAGGGGGCCGGTCAGGGACCCGTGGTGCGAGGCATGATGATCATGCCGGTCGTGCCCATGGACACGGTGACACCGACGGAGCCCCCCGACGACGGCTACACCCCGACCCGGCGGGACCTCCCGGTCATCGGACGCGCCCCCGCCCCGGAAGCGCCCACGGTCGCCTTCACCCCCGTGCCCGAGCCGGAGCCCGGCCACGCCCCCGTGGACGGCCCCGGCCCGCTGTACGTCGTCGGGGACGTGCACGGCTATCTCGACGAATTGCTCGCGGCGCTGGCCGAGAAGGGACTCATCGACGCCGAGGGCCGCTGGTCGGCCGGGAACGCCCGGGTGTGGTTCCTCGGCGACTTCACCGACCGCGGCCCCGACGGCATCGGCGTCATCGACCTGGTGATGCGGCTGTCGGCCGAGGCCGCCGCGGCGGGCGGCTACTGCAAGGCCCTGATGGGCAATCACGAGCTGCTGCTGCTCGGCGCGAAGCGGTTCGGCGACACCCCGGTCAACTCCGGGGCGGGCACGGCCAGCTTCCAGGCGGCGTGGCTGCTCAACGGCGGCCAGCGCACCGACATGGAGCGGCTGCGCGACCACCACCTCCAGTGGATGTCCCGGCTCGACGCGATGACCGCCGAGGACGGCCACCTGCTGGTGCACTCGGACACCACGGCCTATCTGGAGTACGGCGACTCCATCGAGGCCGTCAACGACCGGGTCACCGAGATCCTCCAGCGCAGCGACCCCGACGAGTGCTGGGACCTCTTCCGGAAGTTCACCAAGCGCTTCGCCTTCCGCGACGACGGTTCCCGGGCCGCCCAGGAGCTGATGGGCATCTACGGCGGCCGGCGCGTCGTACACGGCCACAGCCCGATTCCGTACCTCACCGGAGAGGTCGGCTCCGAGGACGAGGACGGCGGTTCTCCCGTGGTCAACGGCCCGCACGTGTACGCCGACGGGCTGGCGATCGCCATGGACGGGGGCGTCACCATGGCCGGAAAACTGCTTGTTCAACAACTTCCCCTGGCCGACTGAGGATTGAACCGGCCGCGGCCTGGGCAGGTGATCAGGTCCGACGGCGCGGGCCGATTTTCCGGCAACACCTGTCACCCCGTGCCGTTGGCGCTCTACCATCGGCTTATCCGTAGCAGGCTCTCCTCCGTTTCCGCCCGCCCGGTGAGAGCCGGCATGCAGGCCTACGGAGCATCGGGGGATGCACATGAAAAGCGCTCCGCATCTGCTTCCCGAGGACCGCCCGGAGTTCGACCGGGTCCTCGACGAGGCGCTGCGTTCGGCCCATCGGCGGCCCGATCTGGCCGCCGTCGGACAGCGGCTCAACGCCGAGCAGCTGCGCACCATGGCCCTCGGGGCCGCCGCGGCCATCTCGGCCTGCGCCGCCGCCGAGTACCAGGCGTACGTCAAACTCCGCGACGAGCTGCGCAGACCGGCCTCCGGCGGCGGATACCGCCCGGGCGACTCCGAGGGCGGTGAACAGCGCGGTGGTCTCGGCTTCGCCACCAGCGTCGGCGAGGTCGCCGAGGCGTCCGGGGCGGGGCTCATCGCGGTGTTCGCGGTGCTCGCGCCGGTGCTCGCCGGATCCGCCGCCGCGATCTTCCTGGTGATCGGTTATGTGCTGCACGCCCTCAGCCCCGACGAACCGATGGCCGACTCGATCATCAACGCCGGCTGGGTCTTCACGGCACTGACCGCCGCGGCCATCCTGGTCGCCATCTGCGGGCTGCTGCTCACGGCCCGGCGCGACGGCTCGGGGTCGCTGCGGGCCTCCGGCGGCGAGGACCGCACCAGCGAGGTCGCCCGGGCACGGGAGGCCTGGCGGCAGGCGCTGCTGGAGCGCGGCGTCGTACCGTTCCTCCGGCAGGCCCTCGGCGAGCCCGCCGCGGCCGGTGCGGACGGCCCCGACGAGGGCCGTACGCCACCGCTCGGCTACAGCCGCCCCGGGTTCAGCAGCCCCGCAGTGGAGTCCGGTGACGAGGCGGGCCGGGGCAGCACCCGGCCGACGTTCGACAGCCCCGGCTTCTCCAGCCCCGACTACGGCGGCCCCGACCACCAGCCGGAATGACGGCACCCCTGCCTTCCGGCAACGACTTTCGATGACAGCCCCTACGGGCTCGTACGCCTCCAGGCTGACGCGGAAGCAGCCGCCTGGTCTGACGACGGCACCGGGAGGCGGCACTAGCGTCGTCCACGTGACTGTGATCGCGACCGAAAGCCTCAGCAAGCGGTTCCCCGGGGTGACCGCGCTCGACCGGCTCTCCATGACCATCACACCGGGTGTGACCGGTCTGGTGGGCGCCAACGGAGCCGGCAAGTCGACCCTGATCAAGATTCTCCTCGGCCTGTCCCCCGCCACCGAGGGCCGGGCCGCCGTGCTCGGCCTCGACGTGTCCACCGAGGGCGGCGCGATCCGGGAGAGCGTCGGCTACATGCCGGAACACGACTGCCTGCCACCGGACGTCTCGGCCACCGAGTTCGTCGTCCACATGGCGCGCATGTCCGGCCTGCCGCCGAGCGCCGCCCGCGAGCGCACCGCCGACACCCTCCGCCACGTCGGCCTGTACGAGGAGCGGTACCGGCCCATCGGCGGCTACTCGACGGGCATGAAACAGCGGGTGAAGCTCGCCCAGGCGCTCGTCCACGACCCGAAGCTGGTCCTCCTCGACGAGCCGACGAACGGCCTCGACCCGGCCGGCCGGGACGAGATGCTGGGCCTGATCCGCCGGGTCCACACCGACTTCGGCATCTCCGTGCTGGTGACCTCGCACCTGCTCGGCGAGCTGGAGCGCACCTGCGACCACGTCGTCGTCATCGACGGCGGGGCCCTGCTGCGGTCCAGCTCCACCAGCGACTTCACCCAGGCCACCGCGACCCTCGCGGTCGAGGTCACCGACACCGACCGGCATCCGGACGGGGCCGCGGCGCTCGCCGCGGCGCTGGCCGGCGCGGGCGTGGAGACGGAGGCCGGCGGCCGCGCTCCGGGCGCGGGCCGGGTGCTGCTCCTCCAGGCCGACGGCGAGAGCACGTACGACATCGTCCGCGACACCGTCGCCGGGCTCGGCCTCGGGCTGGTGCGCATGGAGCAGCGCCGCCACCACATCTCCGAGGTCTTCCGCTCCGAGAACTCCAACGGCTCCGGAAGCTCCGGGAATTCCGGCAGCCCCGGGCGCCCCGAGGGTCCCGACAGCAGCCCGGCCGGGCAGAACGGAGGTGGCCGCGATGCCGCCTGAGACGACGACCGCCGCGGCGGCGGGCACCGCCGGCGCCACCCGCATCCACAACATCGGCTACCGGAACTACGACGGACCGCGGCTGGGCCGCGCCTACGCCCGCCGCTCGCTCTTCGTGCAGAGCCTGCGCGGCGCGTACGGACTCGGCCGCTCGGCCAAGTCCAAGGTGCTGCCGATGATGCTGCTGGCCGTGATGTGCCTGCCCGCGGGCATCATCGTCGCCGTCGCCGTCGCGACGAACGCCGACGACCTGCCGCTGAAGTACACCAGCTACGCGCTCTACCTCCAGGCCGTGATCGGGCTCTACGTGGCCTCGCAGGCCCCGCAGGCCGTCTCGCGCGATCTGAGGTTCCGCACCGTTCCGCTGTACTTCTCCCGGCCCGTCGAGCGGGTCGACTACGTCGCGTCGAAGCTCGCGGCGATGTCCTCGGCGCTGTTCGTGCTGACCGCGCTGCCGCTGGTGGTCCTCTACGCCGGTGCGCTGCTGGCGAAGCTCGACTTCGCCGACCAGACCGAGGGGTTCGGGCAGGCGCTGGTGTCCGCGGCGCTGCTGTCCGTCCTGTTCGCCTGCGTCGGGCTGGTCGTCGCCGCGCTCACCCCGCGGCGCGGCTTCGGCGTGGCCGCGGTCATCGCCGTGCTGACCATTCCCTACGGGGCCGTGAGCACCGTCCAGGTCATCGCCTGGGAGCAGGGCAGCCAGGCCGCCGTCGGCTGGCTCGGCCTGTTCTCGCCGATCACGCTGATCGACGGGGTGCAGACCCGGTTCCTCGGCGCCGACTCCGCCTTCCCCGGCGCCCAGGGACCGGACGGAGCGCTGGGCGGCCTGGTCTACCTCGCCGTCGTCCTCGCGCTCATCGCCGGCTCGTACTTCCTGCTGATGCGCCGCTACCGAAAGGTCGGGCTGTAGCCATGACGACCCTCACCATCGACCACGTCTCCCGCTGGTTCGGCAACGTCGTCGCGGTCAACGACATCACCATGAGCATCGACCCCGGCGTGACCGGGCTGCTGGGCCCCAACGGCGCCGGGAAGTCGACGCTCATCAACATGATGGGCGGCTTCCTGGCCCCCTCGGCCGGCAAAGTCTCCCTCGACGGCCGGCAGGTGTGGCGCAACGAGGACAGCTACCGGCACATCGGCATCGTCCCCGAGCGCGAGTCCATGTACGACTTCCTGACGGGCAAGGAGTTCGTGCTCGCCAACGCCGAGCTGCACGGACTGCCCGATCCCGGTGCCGCCGCCCGCCGGGCGCTGGCCACCGTCGAGATGGAGTACGCCGAGAGCCGGAAGATCGCGACGTACAGCAAGGGCATGCGGCAGCGCGTGAAGATGGCCTCCGCGCTGGTCCACGACCCGTCCGTGCTGCTGCTGGACGAGCCGTTCAACGGCATGGACCCGCGGCAGCGGATGCAGCTGATGGAACTGCTACGGCGGATGGGCGAGGACGGCCGCACGGTGTTGTTCTCCTCTCACATCCTGGAGGAGGTCGAGCAGCTCGCCGACCACATCGAGGTCGTCGTCGCCGGACGGCACGCCGCCTCCGGCAACTTCCGCGAGATCCGCCGCCTGATGACGGACCGGCCGCACCGCTATCTCCTGCGGTCCAGCGACGACCGGGCGCTGGCGGCCGCGCTGATCGCCGATCCGTCCACGGCCGGCATCGAGGTCGATCTGGCCGAGGGCGCGCTGCGCGTCCAGGCGGTCGACTTCCCGCGCTTCACCGAGCTGCTGCCGCGGGTCGCCCGCGAGCACGGCATCCGGCTCCTCACGGTCTCGCCCTCCGACGAGTCCCTGGAGAGCGTCTTCTCCTATCTCGTAGCGGCCTAGTGGCCCGGTCCCAAGGAGCCTGAACCGATGTACAACCCCACGGTCGCCCGGCTCACCTACCGGGCCCTGCTCGGCCGCCGCCGGGCACTCATCCTCTTCATCCTGCCGGGTCTGCTGCTGGTCACCGCGATCGCGGTGCGGCTGCTGACCGGCGCCGACGACCAGACGACCGCCGATCTGCTGGGCGGCTTCGCGCTGGGCACGATGGTCCCGCTGATCGGCGTGATCGCCGGTACCGGAGCGATCGGTCCGGAGATCGACGACGGGTCGATCGTCTATCTGCTCGCCAAGCCGGTGAAGCGGCCGGTGATCATATGCACCAAGCTGCTCGTGGCCGTCGGTGTGACGATCGTCTTCTCGGCGGTGCCCACGCTGATCGCGGGCCTCGTCCTGGGCGGCAACAGCCAGAACCTCGCGGTGGCCTACGCGCTCTCCGCCGCGGTCGCCTCGGTGGCCTACAGCGCCGTCTTCCTGCTGCTCGGCACGGTGACCCGGCACGCGGTCGTCGCCGGTCTCGTGTACGCGCTGGTGTGGGAGTCGCTCTTCGGCAGCCTGGTGGCCGGGGCGCGGACCCTCAGCGTGCAGCAGTGGGCGCTGGCGCTGGGCGGGAAGGTCGCGGACGGCGGCCTGGTGACCTCCGACGTCGGGCTGCCGGCGGCGGTGGTGCTGCTGGCGGTCGTCACCGCGGGCGCGACCTGGTACGCGGGACAGAAGCTCCGCGGACTGACGATCGCGGGCGAGGAGTGACGGCCCGCCGGTGATCTCCACGACCCGCCGGTGATCTCCACGGCCTGCCGGTGAACTCCTCGACCAGTCGGTGATCTCCCGACCCGTTGGTGAAGTTCACGAAGGGGGCGCGCACGACTGGGTGCGCGCCCCCTTCGTCATGGCCGGACGGGGCCGTCCCGGGCGACGGGCCCGTCATGGGCGACCGGCCGTCACCGGCGGCCCGGTCCGCCGGGGGGCGGGCCGGGCCGTTACGGGCGTACCGGGCGTCCCGGTCCGTTACGGGCGGCTCTCCCCGGGCAGCCGCGGCCTGACGGCCTCGGTCCGCAGCTCGCGCAGCCGGGTGTCCATGTCGGCCATGCGCTCACTCATCGCGCAGACGACGTGGTGGGTGTTGTCCAGCCGCCGGTCCATGAAGGCCATCCTGCTGTCCATGGTGTCCAGCCGCTGATCGATCCGGTCGAGCCGCGCCGACGTCCTCCGCAGCACCGGCCCCAGATCGCGCAGCGCCTCCCCGACGTCGCCGAGGCAGGACTCGACGACCGTCAGCCGGGCGTCGAGCGAACGGCCGCGGTGGTGCTCCCGCCCCCGGTTCCGGCCACTCGCCGCGGGGTGCGGCCGGGACCGCTCCTCCGTGTCGAGGAGATACGTCCGGACCCGGCGCGCGACCTCGCTGTCGCGGAGCAGCATCGCGACGCAGAGGACGGCGCGACGGGGGAGAACGGTGAGGTGCGCACGACCCTGTGGATAACTTTCCTTTGAAAGGTCCAAGTTGGACCTTTCAAAGAAGTGCAGCTCAGAGCCCCTGAGCGTGTGCATCCCATGGGACGCGAGTTCGTCACGGTGCCGTTTGACGAGAGTCTTCGCGGTGTTCTCCGGAACCTCGAAGTACTCGGCGACCATGCGCGTCGTGACGTGCAGCCCGTCCGGCAGCGTCACCAGTGTCTTGACCTTGTCGAGCGCCTCGGTGCGGGCGGCGACGCTGTCGCGCAGCGAGCGGGACTCGGTCAGGGCGGATTCGGGTGGCATGAGGATGCCCTCCATCTGTCTGGAACGGTTGAGGAAACTGCCCGTATCCAGGGACCAGGAGCGAAGACTGCTCACGTAGCCACATACTCGCCCACCGGATGCTCAGTCCGGCCACCACCACTTCACATGCCCTCGACGCCTCGAACTCCAGTTGCCTTCGCGCGATCTGTCCAACGAGCGCCGGTGCGAGAAGTCACCCGCCGGAGCAGCGTCAGCCGTACAGGCGTTCCAGTACGACCGCGATGCCGTGCTCCTCCTGGGAGCCGGTGATCTCGTCGGCCACGGCCTTCAGCTGGTGGTGGGCGTTGCCCATGGCCACCCCGTGGGCCGCCCAGTCGAACATCGGGATGTCGTTCGGCATGTCGCCGAAGGCGATCGTGTCGGCGGGCCCGAGGCCGAGCCGGCGGGCCGCCAGCGAGAGCCCGGTCGCCTTGGTCAGCCCGAGCGGCAGCAGTTCGACGGTGCCGGGGCCCGCCATGGTCACCCCGACCAGGCCGCCGGCCGCGGCGAGCGCGGCCGCGGCGAGTTGGTCGTCGTCGAGCCGGGGGTGCTGGATGTAGATCTTGTTGAGCGGCGCGGCCCAGATCTCCTCCGGGTCCCGGAAGGCGACGCTGGGCAGCATGCCCCCGGGCTCCCGGTAGCCGGGGCCGACCAGCACCTCGCCGTCCAGCCCGTCGCGGCTCGCGGCCAACAGCAGCGGGCCGGTCTCCGCCTCGATCTTGGCCAGCGCCAGCCCGGCGACCTGCCGGTCCAGGGTGACGGAGGTCAGCAACCGGTGTTCGCCCGCGTGGTAGACCTGGGCGCCCTGGCCGCACACCGCCAGTCCGTTGTAGTCGAGGTCGTCGAGGACGTGCCGGACCCAGGGCACGGCCCGTCCGGTGACGACGATGTGGGCCGCCCCCGCCGCGGCGGCCGCGGCGAGCGCGTCCCGGTCGCGCCACGAGACGGTCTCGTCCCGGCGCAGCAGCGTGCCGTCGAGGTCGGTCGCGATCAGCCGGTACGGGACGCCGGCGGCGGAGGGCGGACTCACTTGGCGCCGGGCTCCAGAAGCTCCCGGCCGCCGAGGTGGGGCCGCAGGACCTCGGGCACCCGCACCGAGCCGTCGGCCCGCTGGTGGTTCTCCAGGAGCGCCACGATGGTGCGGGGTACGGCGCACAGCGTGCCGTTCAGCGTGGCCAGCGGCCGGACGTGCCCGCCCGTGCGCCCGCCGCCACCGGAAGACGGGGTGGACGCGGAAGCCGCCGCCCCCGGCCATTCACCGCGCATCCGCACCGACAGCCGCCGGGCCTGGAACTCGTCGCAGTTGGAGGCCGAGGTCAGCTCGCGGTACTTGCCCTGGGTGGGGATCCAGGCCTCGCAGTCGTACTTGCGGGAGGCCGAGGCGCCCAGGTCGCCGGTCGCCACGTCGATCACCCGGAAGGGCAGCTCCAGGCCGGTCAGCCACTGCTTCTCCCACTCCAGGAGCCGCATGTGCTCGGCCTCGGCGTCCTCCGGCGCGACGTACGAGAACATCTCGACCTTGTCGAACTGGTGCACCCGGAAGATGCCCCGGGTGTCCTTGCCGTACGTCCCGGCCTCGCGGCGGAAGCAGGGCGAGAAGCCCGCGTAGCGGAGCGGCAGCCGGTCGGCGTCGATGATCTCGTCCATGTGGTAGGCCGCGAGCGGGACCTCGGAGGTGCCGACCAGGTAGTAGTCGTCCTTCTCCAGGTGGTAGACGTTCTCGGCGGCCTGGCCGAGGAATCCGGTGCCCTCCATGGCCCGCGGCTTGACCAGCGCGGGGGTCAGCATCGGCACGAAGCCGGCCTCGGTGGCCTGCGCGACGGCGGCGTTGACCAGGGCCAGCTCCAGCAGCGCGCCGATGCCCGTCAGGTAGTAGAAGCGCGATCCGGAGACCTTGGCGCCGCGCTCGGTGTCGATCGCGCCGAGCAGCTGGCCGAGCTCCAGGTGGTCCTTGGGGGTGAAGCCCTCGGCCGTGAAGTCGCGGGGTTCGCCGACGGTCTCGCGGACGGTGAAGTCGTCCTCGCCGCCGACGGGCACCTCGGGGTGGACGAGGTTGCCGAGCTGGGCCAGCAGTCGCTGGGTCTCCTCGGCGGCCTGGTCCTGCTCGGCGTCCGCGGCCTTGACGGCCGCGGACAGCTCGCCCGCCTTCTTCAGCAGCTCGGTCTTCTCCTCGCCGGCCGCCTTGGGGATGAGCTTGCCGAGCGCCTTCTGCTCGGAGCGGAGGGCGTCGAAGCGGACGCTGGAGGACCGGCGCCGCTCGTCGGCGGAGAGCAGGGCGTCGACGAGGGCGACGTCCTCTCCACGGGCGCGCTGGGAGGCGCGGACACGGTCGGGATCCTCACGGAGCAGGCGAAGGTCAATCACCGCTCCAGGCTACCGGTGTCCGGAGCGGGTGCTCGAACCTGTTATGGAACTGCGTGTCTTTTGACCGTTTTCGACTGAAAAGAGAATTTCTTTGAAAAGGTAGCCGAAGGGCGGCAGGGAGCGGTCAAAAGTGATCAAAGGGCGGTCGAATGGCGGTCGAAGGGCCGCCTGAAGCGGGGCGCGGAGCGGGCGGTGCGGAAATGCGGAATGCCGGCTCCCGGTCGCCGGAGGTGGTGCCGGGCCCGGCGCCGGTCCGGCACCGACTGGGCGCCGACCCGGTACCGGAAGCGGTGCGGAACGGCCGCCCGGCCCGACGCCGTACGCGGCCCGCACCGGGCCGAGTCGCCGTGGTCCGCGTGCGGTTGTCCACAGGGGTGCCCGTGGGTGGATGTGTTATCCACAGGCTGTGACCTGGAACTGTGGAAGTCGGAATTGATCATTCCTGCGGCCTTGTGAAAGGCGGAGAATTCCCCGCCCAAACCCGTTCCACACACTCTTTCGGGCGGTAATGTCTCACCCCAAAGAGTTGATCGATGGAATTGGGGTGACGAAGACCTATCCGGCCCCCTGTGGGAAAACTGCGATCGCTAGAGCGCTTTGTCGACCTTGTCCGGTTCCGGAGTTGAGTTTTCCCCAGGCCGTACTCATTGCCTGTGGATAACTTTTTCGAGCTGTGCACATCCGGTGAAAGGGACGGTCACGCCCTGCCGTCGAGGCAGCGGGCCAGCCAGTCCGAGGCGGCCGCGAACTCCCCGTCCGAGGTGCCGTGCCGGAGCGCCGGCAGCTCCGCGGGATCCACCCCGGCCCGCGGATAGGAGCCGAGGAAGCGCACCTTCGGGCAGATCCGCTTCAGCCCCATCAGCGCCTCCCCCACCCGCCGGTCCGTGATGTGCCCCTCACAGTCGACGGAGAAGCAGTAACGGCCGATGCCCTCGCCCGTGGGCCGCGACTCGATCCGCATCATGTTGACCCCGCGGGCCGCGAACTCCTGGAGCAGTTCCAGCAGCGCGCCCGGGTGGTCGTCGCCCAGCCAGATCACCACGGACGTCTTGTCCGCCCCGGTCCGTGCCGCGGGCCGGGCGGGCCGGCCGACCAGCACGAAGCGGGTCGCGGCGTTGTCCGCGTCGTGGATGTCGGTGACCAGCGGCTCCAGACCGTACGCCGCCGCCGCGAACTCCCCCGCGAACGCCGCGTCGTACCGGCCCTCCTGCACCAGCCGGGCGCCGTCGGCGTTCGACGCAGCCGACTCCCACAGCGCGTCCGGCAGATGACGCGCCAGCCACTTGCGGACCTGGGGCTGCGCCACCGGGTGCCCGGTCACCGTCTTGACGTCACCGAGCAGCGTCCCCGGCCGCACCAGCAGCGCGAACGCGATCGGCAGCAGCACCTCGCGGTAGATCATCAGCGGCTCACCCGTGGCCAGCTCGTCGAGCGTGGCCGTCACCCCGCCCTCGACGGAGTTCTCGATCGGGACCAGCGCGCCGCCCGCCTCACCGGCCCGTACGGCGTCGAGGGTGGCGGGCACCGAGACCATCGGGACCAGCTCCCGCGTCGCCGCCTCGGGCAGGGTCCGCAGGGCGGCTTCGGTGAAGGTGCCCTCGGGCCCGAGGTACGTGTAGCGGCTTGCCGACATGCTGCGCAGCTCCCTTGTCCCGACGGGCTCCCACGATACCGGCGCGCGCGGGTGCGCCGGTCCGGGAGCTGATCAGCCCTCCAGCAGCCGCTGGCCCACGTACTCGCCCGGCGCGCAGCCGCCCGGCACCGCGTACAGCCCGCTGGCCTCGTGCCGGATGAACGCCGAGAGCGCGTCGCCCCGGTCCAGCTTCCGCTGCACCGGCACGAAGCCGCGCAGCGGATCGGCCTGCCAGCAGATGAACAGCAGCCCGGCGTCCGGTGCCCCCTTCTCGTCGTAGCCGTCGTGGAAGGAGAACGGCCGGCGCAGCATCGCCGCGCCGCCGTTCGTCTCCGGCGCCGCGACACGGGCGTGCGCGTTGGCGGCGATCACCGGCCTGCCGTCCGCGTCCCGCGCCTCCAGGTCCGGGAGCGTGGTCTCGCTGCCGCCCGTGAGCGGCGAGCCGTCGGACTTCCGCCGGCCGATGACCTGCTCCTGGTCGCCGACGGACAGGCCGTCCCAGTCGTCGAGCAGCATCCGGATGCGCCGGACGACGGCGTACGAGCCGCCGGCCATCCACGCCGGGTCCTTCGCGCCACCGCCGTCGGGTACGAAGATCCGCTCGTCGAAGTCCTCGTCCTCGGGGCGCGGATTGCGGGTGCCGTCGACCTGGCCCATCAGGTTGCGGGTCGTCATGGGCTCGGCCGTTGCCCCGGACGAGCGGTTGAACCCGTTCATCTGCCAGCGCACCCTCGCGGTGTCCGCGGCGTCCTTCTGCAGGGCACGCAGGGCGTGGAAGGCGACGAGGGCGTCGTCGGCCCCGATCCGTACCCAGAGGTCGCCGTTGCTCCGGTCCGCGTCGAGGGCGTCGGAGGAGAAGTCGGGAAGCGGGTCGAGCGAGGCGGGCCGCTGCTTCTCCAGGCCGGTGCGATCGAAGAACGTCCGCCCGAAGCCGAAGGTGACGGTGAGCGAGGACGGGCCCGCGTCGAGCGCGATCCCGGTGTCGTCCGTCGTGGTCCGCCCCGCCGCCAGCCGCTCGGCCGTTCCCGTCCACCGGCGCAGCAGGGCGGCGGCGGCCTTCCGGTCCGCGCCGGGAGCGAGGTCGAACGCGATCAGATGCCCGCAGGCCTGCGGGGCGACGGTGATGCCGGGCTGATGTTTCCCGTGAAACGGCACGGCGGTCGAACCGACGGTGCTCAGCGCGACGGGGGTGTCCCGGGTCACGGCGGTGCCGACGGCGCCACCGGTCGCGCCGATCGCGGCGCCGGCGGCTCCGATCGTGCCCAGCAGCCGTCGCCGGGAGAGCCGGGGGAGGCGCGGCACCCGCGAGCTGCGGGGGCCGGGGTGGTGCTCGTGCGTCATCAGCCGATCTTCACGTTTCTGGTCTCCGTCACCTGGTCGATGTCGGAGGTCCGTACGGTCAGGGACAGTTTCCAGGTGCCGGCCATCGGGAGCCGCACCTCGGTCGCGATCCAGTGGTCCGGGGTGATCCTCTTCAGCGGCACGGCGATCGGGCCGAGATCCTTGTCCGGCAGGGTGAAGGACAGCTTCACCTCCGGGGCGCCGAGGGGCGCGCCGTCCTTGTGCTCGGTCCTCAGATGCACCGTGTTCTCCCCGGCGAAGCCGGGGTCCACGTCGAGGAAGGCGTTGCCCTGCCCGTTCTCGCCTCCGGTGTCAAAGGGTATGTCGACCGCGACGGGACGGTGCGGTGCGGTGGCGGAGGCGCCTGTCGCCGCCCGGGCGGAGTCCTCGGTACGGGCCGGCTCGGTGCCGGTCAGCACGGTCGTGACGGCCAGTACGAGCACGGCGACCGCTGCCTCGGCGAGCACCGAGCGGCGCAGCCCGGTGCGCTCGGGATCGGCGTCGCGGGCCCGCTTGTCGCGAGCGGTCGCGAGCGCGGCACGCTGCCGGGCGAGCTGGGCGGCCCGCGCGGGGTCGATGGGGTCTGCGGGGCTCATGGGGCCAGCGGGGCCGGCGGGGCCGGTGAGGTCTACGGGGCCGGTGTGGCCGGTGGGGGCAGAGCCTTCGGATACGCGGCCACCCGAGGCGGAATCGGCGGGTCCGGGGCCGTCGGGTCCGGGGGAGTGCGCGGTGGCGTCCGGGGCGACCGTGGCTTTGATGGCCTCCGCCGGTGCCGGGGCCTCTGCCTCGGTGGCCTCCGCCGGTGCCGGTGCTTCCGCCTCGGCGGCCTCCGTCCCGGCGGCCTCCGTCCCGGCGGTCCCCGTCCCGGCGGCCTCCGCCCCGGCGGTCCCCGTCCCGGCCGCGCCGTCGGCACGGGCCGCGCCGGCCGTACCGTCCGCCAGGCGTGCCGTCCAGCGCCGGGAGTACCGGGCCAGCGCGACCATCAGCAGCACCAGCGCGATCTTCGCCAGCAGCAGCCTGCCGTACGCCGTGGAGACCAGCGGGTCCCAGCTGCCGACCTGCCGCCAGGACTGGTAGAGCCCCGTCACCACCAGCGCGATCACACTGCCGAAGGCGATCCGGGAGAAGCGGCGCACCGCCTCCCGGTCCACGGCCGGTCCCCGGTACAGCGCCACCAGCAGAGCCGTCAGCCCGCCCAGCCAGGCGGCGACGGCCAGCAGATGGACGACGTCCACCGGCATGGCCAGCTGCGGCTGGATCCCGGTCGAGGCGTGCTCGGACATCGCCCAGGTCCCGGCGAGTCCGGCGGACACGACCAGCCCGCCGATCGCCAGGCCGCGGAAGAGATCGCGCCGGTCCGTTCCGTCACCGTCGCCGTCACGGTCACCGTCGCCGCCGAGCGGCCCGGGCCCGTCCAGCCGGTCCTCCGCCGCGTCCTGCCGTTCCTTCGCCGTGTCCCGCCGGTCCTCGGGTACGTCCTGCCGGTCCTCGGACACGGCCCGCCGGTCCTCGGGTACGTCCTGCCCGGCCTCCGCCGCGTCCCGCCGGTCCTCCCGTACGCCAGGCGGGCCCGCGCGATCCTGCGCGTCCGCTCCGTCCCGCCCGGGGGCCGGCTCGTCCTCCCCGGGGTCCGGCGCGTTCCGCACGGAGCCCGGCGCGTTTTTCCCGCTCCGCTCCCCCTCCCGGCTTGCGTCCCCGTCCCCGTCCCCGTTCCCGTTCCCGTTCCCTTTCGTGTCCGGCTCCCCGCCCCCGCCGGACGCGGCGAGCCGCCGCCCGTAGGTGCCGAAGAGCACGCCGACGAAGAGCGCGGCGGCGGCGAGCAGCAGCAGCCGGGAGAGCAGCGCCCCGCCCGTCTTCGTCTCCAGCACGTCGCGCAGCCCGTCGAGGTCGAACGCGTCGGCCAACTCGCCCGATCCGGTGTACGGGGTGCGGAGCAGCAGCAGTGCGAGGGTGGCCGCGGTCAGCGTGATCCAGCTCCGCACCACGAGCCGTTGCAGGGCCCGTACGCCCGTCCCGCGCGGCCAGCAGACGAGGACGAAGGCGGCACCGCCGGTGAGCACGACGAAGCTCCCGTACGAGGCGTACCGCGCGATGTCGTGGAGGAGGCCGACCAGGCCGCCGCCCGCCTCCTGTTCGGGGATCTCGGCGGTGCTCTCGGACGGCGCCCCGACGGCGAAGGTGAACGCTCCGGAGATGGGGTGGCTGTCGGTGGACACGACCTGCCAGGCGACGGTGAAGGTGCCGTCGGGCAGGCCTGGGCGCAGCTCGACGCCGTACCGGGCGGCACCGCCGCCGAGCGCCTTCGGCTCGCCGGCGTCGACACGCCGTCCCTCGGGGTCGAACACCCGGATCGAGTCGTCCGCGAGGGACACGCCCTCGGAGAAGGTCAGGGTGACCTGCTCCGGGGCGCTGTCGGTCACCGCACCGTCCTCGGGTGTGCTCGCGGTCAGCGCCGCGTGCGCCGCCGCCGGAGGGGCGCCCGTGAGGAGCAGGCCGAGCAGGGCCGCCGCCGCGAGCAGCAGCTGCGCGGCCGTACGCCGTGCCGTTCGCCGTGCCGTCCGCGCTGCCGTACGCCCCGCCGAGCGGCGTGCCGACCGGCGGCAGGCACGACCGTCGGGGCAGGCGCCACCGTCGGGGACGGCACGACCGGCGAGGACCGCGGAATCGCCGCGGCGCGCTGTCTCCTCGCGGCCTTGGCGGCCTTGGCGGCCCGGGTGGCCCTGACAACCCTGACGGCCCGGGTGGCTCTGGCGGCCCGGGCGGTCGGCGGCGGGCGGGGGAGGTGCGGTGACGGGCATGGTGGTCGGTCCCTCACTGCCGGGGATGGTGGTTGGTCGCCTCGACCGGCACGTCCAGCCCGATGGGGCCGGACTCGGCGAAGTGGAGTTCGAGCGACACCTTCTCGCCCTCGACGGGTTTCCGTTTGAGGTCCTGGAACATCAGGTGACTGCCGCCGCGGGTCAGTTCGAGCTTTCCGCCGGCCGGTACGGGAAGGGAGTCGACCTGCCGCATCGTGTTGCCGGTGGTCCGGTGCAGTTGGACGTCGTCGGAGATGTCGCTGGTCACCCCGGTCAGCTCGTCGTCGGTGCCGCCGGAGTTGGTCAGCGTCAGATAGCCGGCGGCCATGTCGGCCATCACCGGCTGCGGGACGTACGCCCCGCCGGCCTTCACCTCGGGACCGTCGGGTGCCGTGGAACACCCGGTCAGGGCGGCCCCGCCGGACAGCACCAGGGCGGCGGCGAGGCTTCCGGCGCGGCGCGCGGTGAGCCGGCGGGTCACGGGGTCTTCCCCTTGACGAGCTTCGGCAGGTCCTCGGTGTACGCGTCGACGGAGGTGTCCTCGCCGTAGAGCACGTGGGCCTTGTCGTCCTTCGGCGAGAAGGCCAGGACCTGGGCGCCGTGGGTGGACTCGATCTCGCCGTCCTTGTTCTTCTTCGGCGGCGCGATGCCGATGCCGACGCTGCGGGCACCGGCCTGGATGGTTTCGAAGTCCCCGGTCAGGCCGATGAAGTCGGGGCTCTGCCCGCGCAGCCAGGAGCCGAGCCGCTTCGGGGTGTCGCGCTCGGGGTCGGAGGTGACGAAGACGACCCGCAGGTCCTTGCGCTCGGACTCGGGGAGCGACTTGGCCGCCACGGCGATGTTGCTCATGGTGAGCGGGCAGATGTCGGGGCAGTTGGTGTAGCCGAAGTAGAGCAGCGTCGGGTGGCCCTTGGTCTCCTTCACCAGGTCGTACTTCTCACCGGAGGTGTCGGTGAGGGTGAGGTCCGGCTTGGTGAAGGGGGTGTCGAGGACGGTCGCGGCCCGGGCGGGCTGCGTGGAGACCTCGGCGGCGGGCTCGGCGCTGTCGCCACCTCCGCCGCAGGAGGTGAGGGCGAGCACGGCGGCGGCTGCCAGCGCGGCACCGGAGAGGGTGCGACGCCGGGTGTGGGAGGCGCGCGTGACGCCGGGGGTGGTGCGCATGTGAGTCTTCCCTGGGGGTTGTTCTGTCGGTGGTACGGGCCCGGTGGCGGCACGCCGCCGGGCCGCCCGCCCGGACCGGTGCGGCCCGGGCGGGCGGCGGTCGCAGCGTGGTCCGCCCGCCGGGTGGCGATGCCGCTGCCGTGGCCGGGCGGTGAACCCGCTCCCGGACCGGCGGCGACGCCGTGGCCGGGCGGCCGTGGCGACACGGCCGCCCGGCTGGCGGGACGGCTGCCGTCGGACGGACCGGCGGCCGTGTCAAGCGGTACGACGGCCGTCAGGCGGTACGACGGCCGTCAAGCGGCCGGGTGGCCGTCACGTGGTCCGGCGGCGGCCCGCGAGGACGCCGAACGCGACACCCGCGACGCCCGCGACGATCCCGACGATCCCGAGGGCCCGCGCGGTGGTGTCACCGCTGTCGGCCGCCGCGGTCTCCTGCCCGTCGGACTCCGGGCCGCCCGCGGCCTCGTCCTCGGCGTCGCCGGTGTTCGCGGCGTCGGCCGACGCCGCGGCGCCGTCGTCCTCCTCGGGTTCGGTGAGCCGGAGGACCGGTGCGGGGCTCTCGACCTCTCCGCCGTCCGCCTTCGGCTCCTCGATCCAGCGGACGACCTCGTCGTTGTCGTACGTCTGGACGGCCTTGAAGACCAGCTGGTCGGCGTCCTCGGGCAGCGCGCCGACGGACAGCGGGAACTGCTGGAAGGTGCCCGGTTCGATCTTCCCGCCCGACCAGGTGACCTTGGTGACGGCTTCGTCGATCTTGTTGCCGTGCGACTCGATCGGCTTGTCGAGCTGGGACTTGGTCACGTCCACGTCCCAGCCGGGCACCGGCTGCGGCATGACGGAGGCCAGCGGATGGTCGGCCGGCAGGGTCACCTCGAGCTTGACGGTCGAGGCCTTGTCCCGCTCGTTGGGGACCTTGAAGGCGATCGTGCTGTAGCCGCCCTTCTCCGCCTCGCCGGGCTGCACGGACACATGGGCGAAGGCGGGGGCGGCGAGCAGCAGGACGGTACCGGCCGCGGCGCCGCCGAGAAGCGGAAGACGGCGGACGAATCGGGCGCGTGATGCGTTCATCGGGAAGACACTCCACAGGCAGTGCTGACAGGGGGACGGTCCGGCGCACGGATGGCGGCGGCGCGGACCCGCCCCGGCGGAAAGCCGGTGGAGGACCGCGTCAGGCCGCCAGTCCGAGGGCCGGCGGTCCCCGCCTGCTGACGGAGTGCTCCAGGGCCAGGACCTGGGGTCCGGCGGTGCCGGGTCCGTACGCCCCCGAGATCCCGGCCCGGGGCCCGCGGCAGTCCGGGAGCCCGCCGTGCAGGGCGCGCGCCAGCGCGAGAGCCGCGCGCAGCGCCCGTACGGGCGCCCCCGCGGCGAGTTCGCGCACCGACAGCCGTACGAGCCGGAACAGCGCGGCCTCACCGCGCCGCAGCAGCAGGCCGAGCACGACCGCGGCCAGCAGATGCGCGAGCAGCATGGGCAGCGAGGGCAGCAGCGCCCCGGTGAGCGCGTCACCGCCGGAGAGGGCCGCGGGTGCGCCGCCCGCCCCGGGGGCGCCGGTCGCGGGCGTGATTCCGGCCGCGGCGACGACCCGGCCGGCCTCCGCGGGGGAGATCGGGCCCCCGTTGCAGAGCAGGCTCTGCGCGAGCGCCGTCACCTGGTGGTGCGAGGTCCCGCCGTGCCCGGGCGGCGCGGCGGGAGTGGCGGCACCGTGCTGGGCGTAGCCGAAGACCGTGTGCAGGGCCAGCTGGCCCGCGGCCAGGGCGCCCGCGATCCCGGGCAGCGACCGCTCCCGGCCGGCGAACGACGCGGCCGCCGCCAGCGCGGCGAGAAATCCCGCGCCGAGCGCCCACAGCGGTACGTGGCCGAGGGACGCGAGGGCGTGACCACCGCCGGACAGCACGACACAGACCGCGGCGAACACCGCGGCCCGGACGAGACGCAGACCGGCGCCTGCGCGTGCTGGGGGGACGGACATGGCCGCGCCATCATCCCACCGAGCCGTTCCGTATTTCACGCCAGGGTCGAAACGTGGGGATAGGCGAGCAGCGCCGGTCGTGTACGGATACGCCCGCTCCGTGCCCGCCCGGATGACCGGAGTCACGTCGTTCGTACGCTTACGGAAGGTGAGGACGGGCAATACGTATCGATATGCCGAGTCGCAGCCAGGAGGCCGGATCGATGAGCATCTGGTGGACACTCCACTTGCGGCGCGAGGCCGCGAGCGTTCCGCTCGCCCGCCGGCTGCTCGCCGGTGCCATGGAGACAGCGGGGGTCGACCCCGAGACGTCCTGGGAGATTTCACTCGCGCTCTCCGAGGCATGCGCCAACGCCGTCGAACACGGTGGCCACGCCACCGGTGACGAGGACGGCAGCTACCGCGTCACCGCGCATCTCGACGGTGAGAGATGCCGGATCGAGGTCACCGACACGGGGCCCGGTTTCCCCGAGGAGCGGCCGGAGCCACCGGGCCGGGCGGTCCGCGACGAGGCCGTGCCGGCGGGCGGCGGGCGGGCGCGGCGGCGGCCGGAGCCGCGTCGCGCGGAGGAGCACGCCGAGGGCGGCCGGGGGCTTTTCCTGATCGAGGCGCTCGCCGACCACGTACGGGTCGGCAACCGTCCGGGCAGCGGAGCCGTGGTCGCCTTCGACAAGATCGTGAAGTGGCGGGACGACGCGCTGCTGGCGGCCACCGCCTGAACACGGGCGGCCGGGCCGCCGCGCCGCGCCCAGCCGGGGCACCGGCCGGAGTGGCGGGCCGGAGGGCCGGTGCCCGACGGGACGCGGTGTCCTACGGAGCGCGGTGCCGACGGGGCGGCGGGACCACGGAGGGCCGGGGCACGGACGGCCGCAGCACGGGCAGCCGGACCGCAGACGGCCGGACCGCAGACGGCCGGGCCGCAGACGGCTGGACCGCAGACGGCCGGGCCGCGGATGTCGGGACCACGTTCGGCCGGCCGCGGTCGGGCCCACCGCGAGGCGGCCGGGCAGGTGCCACAGATGGTCGGGCCGATCCACAGCAGGCCGGCCACAGACACCCGAGCCACAGTCCGCCGACCTGCGGACGACCGAACCGCGGGCGACCGAACCGCGGGCGACCAACCGCGCACGACCGCAGCACGGGCGACTGAACCGGGGGCGACCGAACCGCGGGCGACCGCAGCACGGACTGCCGGAACCGCGGACCCCCGGCCTGCCGCGCAGCCCGCGGAGTCCCGCAGCCCGTGAGACCTGCGGAGCCCCATGAGACCTGCGGAGCCCGTGAGACCTGCGGAGCCCGTGAGGCCCGCGCGGCGGTGCAGCGCATGTGGCCGGTGCGGCCCGTTGGCCAGTGCGGGTCCGGCCCGCCACCAGGCCCCCGGCCCGTCACACGGTCAGCACGGTCAGCCCTTCAGACGCGCCATCCAGGACTCCACCTCGTCGGCGGCCCGAGGCAGCGCGGCCGACAGGTTCCGGTTGCCGTCCTCGGTGACGAGGATGTCGTCCTCGATCCGGACCCCGATGCCGCGGTACTCCTCCGGCACCGTCAGGTCGTCGGACTGGAAGTACAGCCCCGGCTCCACGGTCAGGCACATGCCCGGCTCCAGCGTGCCGTCCACATACGTCTCGGTGCGGGCGACCGCGCAGTCGTGCACGTCCATGCCCAGCATGTGACCGGTGCCGTGCAGCGTCCACCGGCGCTGGAGTCCCAGTTCCAGGACGCGCTCCACCGGGCCCTCGATCAGGCCCCACTCCACCAGCTTCGTGGCGAGCACGCGCTGCGCCGCGTCGTGGAAGTCGCGGTACTTCGCGCCCGGGCGGACGGCGGCGATACCGGCCTCCTGCGCCTCGTACACGGCGTCGTAGATCTTCCGCTGCAGTTCGCTGTAGCGGCCGTTCACCGGAAGCGTGCGGGTGACGTCGGCGGTGTAGAGCGTGTGGGTCTCCACGCCCGCGTCGAGCAGCAGCAGCTCGCCGGAGCGGACCGGCCCGTCGTTGCGCACCCAGTGCAGGGTGGTGGCGTGCGGCCCGGCGGCGCAGATGGAGCCGTAGCCGATGTCGTTGCCCTCGACGCGGGCCCGCAGGAAGAACGTGCCCTCGATGTACCGCTCGGAGGTCGCCTCCGCCCTGTCGAGCACCTTCACGACGTCCTCGAAACCGCGGACGGTGGAGTCGACGGCCTTCTGCAGTTCGCCGATCTCGAAGTCGTCCTTCACCAGCCGCAGCTCGCTCAGGAACGTCTTCAGCTCCTCGTCGCGCTTCTCGTCGAGCCGGTCCGCGAGGGCGGCTTCCAGGCCGGCGTCGTGGCCCCGGACGATCCGGACCGGGCCGTCCGGGGCGGCCAGCTCGCCGGCGGCCTTGCGGACGTCGCGGCAGGGGATGCCGAGCAGCTGCTCGCCCTCGGCCAGGCTGTGCCGGCGGCCGACCCACAGCTCGCCCTGGCCGTCCAGCCAGAACTCGCCGTTCTCCCGGTTGGAGCGCGGCATCAGGTACAGCACGGCCTCGTGGCCGTCGCCCGCCGGCTCCAGGACGAGCACGCCGTCCTCGGTCCGGTCGCCGGTCAGATGCGCGTACTCGGTGGCCGCGCGGAAGGGGTACTCGGTGTCGTTGGAGCGGGTGCGGAGGTTGCCGGCCGGGACGACGAGGCGCTCCCCGGGGAAGCGCGCCGAGAGCGCGGCCCGCCGCCGGGCGGTCTCGGCGGCCTGCGGAATCGGCTCCAGGCCGCGCAGCTCGGTGTCGGCCCAGCCGCTCTTCATGTTGGCGGCCAGTTCCTCGGAGACGGCCGGGTAGAGCCCGTTCTTCCGCTGCTTGATCGGCGCGCTCTCCGTGTCCGGGCCCGCCGGGGCGGTTTCGCTGTGCTGTGCCGGTACGGGCTGATCGGTCACGTTTTCCTCCTTGAATGGACCTCAATCCATCGTATGGGTGACCGGAAGGGGGCGCCCCGGGCCGGTCGCGGCAGGCCGGCCGGGGACTGCCGCAGACCCGTACGGGACTGCCGCAGACCCGTACAGGCGCACTGCCGGAGACCCGTACAGGCGGTATCGGTCACCCGGCGGCCCGCGGCCCGCGAGGCCCGGCCTCCGGCCTCCGGCCCGCGAAGCCCGGCTCGCGGCAGCCGCGCCTCCCGGGCCTTCGGCAGCCGCGCCGCCCGGGCCTGCCGCAGCCGTCCCGCGCGGCTCGCGGCGACCGCTCCGGCCGGGCTGCCGCGACCGGCCAAGGTGTTCTGATTGCCGCGACCGGCCCGGGCCCTGGTTGCCGCGACCGGCCTGCGGTACCGCCCGGCCTGCGGTACCGCCCGGCCTGCGGTACCGCCCGGCCTGCGGTACCGACCGGCCCGCGGAACCGCCCGGCCCGCGGCAGCAGGGCCGTACCGTACGGAGCCGCGGAGCCGGCCCCGGGGCTCACCCGAAGCAGGCGGCGAGCAGCACGACATCCTCCGGGTCGTCGTCGGAGTACGCCCCTCCGCCGCGGCCCGGAACACCCGGCCCTCCCGGAGCGGTCCTGCCCGGGCCACCCGGACCGCTCGGACCACCCGGACCGCTCGGACCCCCGGAACCGTTCGGCCCGGGCGCGCCCGCAACGGCCCGACCGGCGGCCTGACCGCCCTGACCATCGTCCGGGAGAACCGTGCGCAGTACGTGGTCCGCCACGGCCTCCGGGTCGGCGCGCAGCGCCGCGGGCACCGAGGCGGCCGCGGCCCGCAGCCGCCCCAGCGCCTCGTCCGCCGGCCTGCCGGTGCGGTGCAGCAGCCCGTCGGTGTAGAGCAGCAGCGCCTGTCCGGGCGCGGGCTCGACGACGACGCTCGGCGCCTCCCAAGCCGACAGCATGCCGAGCGGCGCCGACAGCGAGGTCTCGACGAACTCGGTGCCGTCGGGACCGGTCAGCAGCGGCGGGCAGTGCCCGGCGCCCGCCAGCACGACCCGGTGCCGCGCGGGTCCCGGCTCGCAGTGGGCGAACAGGGCGGTCGCGGAACGGGCGGGCTCGGTCAGCCGCAGCAGCAGCTCCAGGTCGGAGAGCACGGCGACCGGGTCCTCGCCCTCCATCACGGCGTACGCCCGCAGGGATGCCCGCAGCCGTCCCATGGCGGCCACCGCGCTCGGCCCGGTGCCGGTGACGCCGCCGACGCAGAGGCCGAGGGCACCCTCGGGCAGCGGCAGCGCGTCGTACCAGTCGCCGCCGCCGCGCGGGCCGGTGCGGTGCCGGACGGCGAGCCGGACGCCCGCGGCCCGCGGCAGCCTGCTGGGCAGCAGCTCCTCCCGGAGCGTGGCCACGGTGGCGCGGGCCCGGGCGAGCTCCAACTGCCGGGCGACGTGCTCGCCGGCGTGCCGGACGTAACGGTCGAGGAGGTCCCGCTGCCGGCCTGTGGGCTCGGTCGGCTCGTCGTAGAGCCAGACCACGGCGCCCAGCCGGCCGGCCGCCCCGGTGCCGAGGGGCATCGCGTAACTGGCGGCGAAGCCGAGCCGGGCGGCGACCTCGCGGTGGCGCGGGTCGAGATCGGGCTCGTGCAGCAGGTCGGGGTGGGCGATGCCGGTCCGGGAGCGTTCCTCGTCGGTGCGGTCGTCGCGTTCGGGCAGGCCGTCGAGGATCCGCCCGTACGAGACGGCGCCGCGCGGGACCGTCTCCATGGTGCCGATGTCGGCCCGGCCCAGACCGAGACCGATGGTGGTCCGCGGGCCTTCGCCGTCGGCCGGTTCGAGGACGGCCATGCCGCGCCGCGCGCCCGCGAGCGAGGCCCCGGCGCGCAGCAGTTCGTGCAGCGCGGCGTCGAGGCCGTCGGTGCGGGCGAGCTGTTCGGTCAGCTCGTGCAGGGTGGTGAGGTCGGACACCCAGCCGGCGAGCCGGTCCCGGACGTCCGGGCCGGGGCCGTCGGTGTGCTCCGCCGGACCGGGTACATCGTGACCGGCGGGGGCATTGTGCGCCGGAGAGGGAACTGCGGGATGGATTCCGGCCACTTTCGGCCCATGGGGGTTGTTCATGGCTGCAGACCTTGGAACGGAAGCGCCGGGGTGGGGGCGCTTCGCCGAAATTCGCCCCGGACGACGGGGGCTGTACTGGGGTTTTCCGGCGGTCGGCCGGGGACGGCGGCGCGCTCCGCGGGTGACTGCGGATGGTGTTGCCGCACGGGCATCGCCTGCCTCGGGTGATGGGCGTCACTGCCCATGCCTCCAGATGTACACGCCATGGTGTGGTGTGTCCAGCATTGTGCTGTCGGGGTTGCCGGGGCGGAAGTGAATGATAAGTTGGCCGGAAATTTCCTCGGCTCGGCCGGTTCACGATCGACTGAGGTCATTCGGCAACGCGTCATATCGAACGTGGTGGGTACGTAGTCGGAAGACATGGCGAGGCCATTCCGGGGGCAGTCGGGGCGTGTCGGAACCCAGCTGCGGCCGGAAGCGTCCTAGCCGACGAAGGTCATGCCTCCTCCCCGAGCGGGCGGAGGCCGGGTGTTCCCACCACCCGGGAGCACGGGGACGGGCAAGCGCCAGGTGTGCGCCACCCCACGCCACGTTCCCCGCCCGGGCTGCGACGTGATGCGCTGACGTGTACGCACGGTTACTTCCGATCCGCGTGGTGTGTACGGCTGAACCCGCCGGAACGGTGCCACGTAGTGCCATGCAGTTCGGTGCAGTTGGGTGCAGTTCGGTTCCAGGCAGTTCGCTCCACGCAGTTCCGCACGGTTGCACGCAGTTCCATACGCAACACGCACTTCCATACGCAGTTCGATGCGACGGAAACAGCCCTCGGCGTTAACGGAAAGGAACGAGCGCTCATGCGCGAGATCCCCGGAATGCGACGCAGGCTCCTGCCCAGGCGCAGGCGCAGTGGGAAGCCGGTCCTCCCCGACACGGCGCTGACCTGCGCCGCCGAGTGGCAGTGGCCCGTGGTTCCCGGAGTGGGGCAGCGGCCCGGCAGCGGCCGCAGGGGCGGCTGCGGCTGCCCGCACCCCGACTGCGCCGCTCCCGCCGCGCACCCGTTCGATCCGGGGCTGCTCGCGGCGACCACGGACGCCCGGATGGTGCGCTGGTGGTGGACGAACCGGCCGACGGCACCGATCATCCTGGCCACCGGCGGCCGCGCCCCGTGCGCGGTCAGCCTGCCCGCGGTCGCGGCGGCGTCGGCGGTCGCCGAGCTGGAGCGGACGGGTGTCCGGCTCGGCCCGGTCGTCGCCACCCCGGACCGGTGGTCGCTGCTGGTGGCGCCGTACTCCCTGCCCGAGCTGGGCGAGCTGCTCTACAGCCAGGACTGGGTCCCGGGTTCGCTGCGCTTCCACGGCGAGGGCGGCTATCTGGCGCTGCCGCCGTCCCGTACCGGGGCCGGTCAGGTCCGCTGGGAGCGGGCGCCGGGGACGGACGGCGGCGCGCCGTGGCTGCCGGAGGTGCAGACCGTCGTGGAGGCCCTGGTGGAGGCGAGCGCCGGCTCCCCGGGCGGCGGCAGCAGACTTCCGTACTGAACCGCCGCCGTACTGAACCGCCGCGCCGGCCCCGTCCCCGTACCGATCGCTTCCCGAGCCTCGCTTTCCCCACCGATGGCGGCCGCGCACCGGCCGGCCACCGGGCCGATCTGCTCGCTGCGGACTTGCTCGTTGCGGACTTGCTCGTTGCGGATCTGTTCCAGCGGACCGGCTCTCCGCGGATCTCTTCACGCGGACCTGCTCGCTGCGGACGGGTTCCCTGTCGCTCCGGGCTCCGGGTCGGCCGGCTCTCGTGCCGAGGCGTGGGGACGGGGCGAGGACCGGGACCGGCTCGTCGGCCGGGCCCCGGCCGGTCCGGCGCAGCGGCCCGGCGCAGGATTCGCGTGGACGGCGTGGACGGCGTGCGGGGTGCTGTGTGCGGCCGGGCAGCTGACTCCGAAGTGCCCTGGCGGGCCGGTGACCGGCCGGCCGTTGTTCCGTTGCGAGGCGTGCCGGGGAACCGCAAATCCGGAACTCAAGCTTCCGTCATCCGAATCCGGACATGGAAACGCCCGGTCGCTGGCGACGGGGGATGCACCAGCGACCGGGCTTCTAGAACCGTAACAAGAGATTGGCTGTTCGCAAATTCGATCGCGGATATCCGTGAAGGAATTTACTGGTCGGTAGAGCCGGTGTGACGGGAGTCACGCGCGACACCTCACCGTCCGTCACTTTCAGCTCAGCGTCACCTGACGGTTCGTGAGGCCGCCGCGCGCCCGGCGCTCCTCGGCCGTCAGCGGCGCGTCCGACGCCAGGGCGTCGCCGAGCCGCTCGGCGAAGGCCGCGGCCGGCTTCTCCGTCTGCTCCGCGCTCATGCCGGTCGGGAGGTCCCACACGGGGACGAGCAGCCCGTGCGCCCGGAAGGAGCCGACGAGCCGGGTGTTGTCGCCGAGCGAGGAGGCGCCCGCGGCGTGCAGCCGGGACAGCGCGTCGAGCAGTTTCTCCTCCGGGTGCGGCATCACCCAGCGCAGGTGGTTCTTCTCCGGCGTCTCGCACCAGTAGGCGGCCTCCACGCCGGACAGCCGGACGGTGGGGATCGCGGCCTCGTTCGCCCGCTCCAGCGAGGCGGCCACCTCGGTGCTGGTGTTCGAGGCGTCCTCCAGCCAGAACTCGAACCCGTCGTGCACGACCGGGGTGAAGGCGGCGTCCGGGTCGAGCAGGTCCTGGAGCCGCGGGCCGTCGGCCGGGACCCGCTCGGCGGCGACCGGATTGCCGGGCTCCGTCTCGAGGGCACGCGCCAGCACGTCGGCCAGGTCCCGGCTGATGTCACCGGAGGCGGTGTCGTTCTGGAGCCCGAGGAGCACCGCGCCGTTGTCGCGGTGCAGCGCGGGCCAGGCCATCGGCAGCACGGTCGCGAGGGTCACGGAGGACACCCCGGACGGCAGCCCGCCCTTGAGGCTCAGCTCGGCGGTCGCGGCGGGGACCAGTTCCCGCAGGGCGACCCAGTCGCACTCGCCGGGCAGCCCCTCGAAGGGACGCTGCACCAGCTCGGTCACGGCCTGGGCGGCGGCCCGGCCGTGACACGCCTTGTAGCGGCGGCCCGAGCCGCACGGGCAGGGCTCGCGCGCACCGACGACGGGGATGTCGGCATCCGCGACGGCGGACGCCCGCGTGCCGGCCTTTTTCTGGGGTCGCTTCTTGGCCATGGCGTGTGCTTCTCCCGGTTGCGGCGGTAGGTCTTGGCCGCTGAGCCTAGCCGCTCGGGGGCGGTGCGCCGGGTGATGACGGACGGCAGCGGGACCGGGCCCTGCCGCCGGGCGGCGGCGGCAGCGCGTCAGGCGTGGTCGTCCAGGAGGTCGGCGACGTCCAGTCCGGAGAACCCCGGCAGGTCGACGCGCTTGGCGAAGTCGTCGGCACGGGGGCCGCTCGCCAGCCGGGCCCAGACGGTGACCGCGCCCGCGCTCTCGTCGCGTACGCCCCAGTCCTGGGCGAGGGACGTGATGATGTTGAGCCCGCGGCCGCCGCGGGCCGTCACGGAGGGAGTGGCCGGAAGTGGTCTGGTCGGACCGCCCCCGTCCGTCACCTCGACGGTCAGCCGCCCGATGTCGTCCACCCGCCAGGCGGCGCGGACCGCGTCGTCCTCGACGGGCTCGGGAAGCCCGGTGTGCAGAGGGCGGCCGTGCCGGCAGGCGTTGCTGAGCAGTTCCGAGAGGACAAGGACGGCGTCGTCCACCACCGCGTCCGGAACGCCGCTCATGCGCAGTCCCTCGCGCATGCGACGCCGCGCCATGCCGACCCCCGACGGGCCATGAGGCACGGCCATGATCGATGAAGTCGGCACCTCTTGTGCCACCACCAACGCCACCCCCGAGACCTCCTTTGCCCCACGCCAGGGGATGGATGCCCGATAGCGGTGGGCCGGAAACCGGCCATCCGCGATCAGGTGGCGCACTTCACCTGATCGAATACGTATCGAACGCGCCGGTGCACTCCCTGCCGGTGAGTGCCGAGACGGTCGGAAACGGTCGGATCAGCTCCCCGACCGGCGCCCCGACCGGTGTCTCGGCCAGTGCCCCGACCGTTGTCTCGACCGGCGCCCCGGCCGACGACCCGGCCGAGGGCCGGGCCGGCCGCCGGACCGGGGCCCGCCCCGTCGGCTCGGCGATCGGCCCGGTGATCGGCTCGCTGATCGACCCGGCGAAAGCGAACCCGGAATCTCGACCGGCGACGACGCGGGCTCGGGATCCGGTATCCGGTATCCGGGATCCGACCGGCGGTACGGGCCCGGCGGCCGGTCCGTCAGCGGCGCCCCAGCTGGGAGAGCACCTGCCGGGGCCGGTTGGTGATGATGGCGTCCACGCCCAGCGCGGCACAGCGCTCCACGTCACCGGGCGCGTCGACGGTCCACACGTGCACCTGGTTGCCGGCGCGGTGGGCCCGGGCCACGTACTCCGGGTGGTTCCGCACTATCCGCATGCTCGGCCCGGCGATGCCGGCGCCGCCGGGGAGGCGGCCGTCGCGCAGCCGCGGGGACACGAACTGCATCAGGTAGACGGTGGGGACGCGTGGCGCCGCTTCCCGTACCCGCTGCAGCGACCGGGCGGAGAAGCTCATCACCCGGACGGCCGAGGGATCCCCGGCGGGCGGTTCGGTGAGTCCGAAACGGCCCAGCAGGGCCAGCAGCCGCTCCTCGACCCGGCCCGCCCAGCGGGTCGGGTGCTTGGTCTCCACGGCCAGCTCGACGCGGCGGCCGGAGTCGGCGATCAGTTCGAGCAGTCGTTCGAGTGTGAGTACGGAGGTCCGTTCGTGCCGCGGGGAGTCGTCGCGGTCCGGGGACTCGCCGAGGCCGCGCCAGGAGCCGAAGTCGAGCGCCGCGAGATCCTGCAGCTCCAGGGCGGACACCGCGCCGCGGCCGTTCGAGGTGCGGTCGACCCTGCGGTCGTGGACGCAGACCAGATGCCCGTCGGCCGTGAGCCGGACGTCGCACTCGAGGGCGTCGGCGCCGTCCTCGATCGCTTTCCGGTACGCGGCCAGCGTGTGCTCCGGGACGTCCTCCGAGGAGCCTCGGTGGGCGACCACGGCGATACGGTTCGGCCCGGGCGTGGCGCCGGGGGAGGCTCCGGGGGCCGGAAGTGCGGGAGTCACCGACATATCGTGCCATCGCCCGGTGCACGGCCGGGCGGCAAGGGGCCCGGACGCGTGGCTTCCGTATGCTCGCGGGCAGAGTGGGCAGGCGCTCCGGGATGCGACCGTTTCGTCCGGCATAAAGGATGGCGGTCCAGGAGGGCGACCCGCTTTACGGTGCTCTGACGCGCCGTGGGAAAAGCTGGTGGCAGACAGAAATTCGATGTGGCCGTGGATCGAGAACCTTCGTGCACCTGAGGAGAGAGCCGTGAGCACCGACAACGAGGGCTCCGCCGTTCCGTCGGGGCCGGACCGGCCGACGGCGCCCGAAGCGCCGGCCCATCCGCCCGCGCCCGGCGCCGGAACGCCCGGCGCCGGAAACCCCGGGGCGGGGGCGCCCGGGACCGGTGGCCCCGACTACCCGCTGCACGCGCCCGGTGCGGGTGACCCGGGCCGTACGGCGGAGCAGCCGACCGTGGCGGGCCGGCCCGGCGACGTACCGCCGCCCCCCGGAGCCCCGCCCGCACCCGGCACGGCGCCCATGGGGGGCCCGCCCGCCGGAAGCGAGGCCTGGCCGCCTCCGCCGCCTCCGGCCGGCTGGGGCACGCACATGCCGCCGCCCGGCGGCCCCGGCAAGAAGAAGCGCTCGGGCCTGGTCGCGGCCGTGCTCGTCGCCGCGCTGGTCGCGGGTGGCGTGGGCGGCGGCGTCGGCTTCTGGGCCGCGGACAACGAGTCCGGCGGCTCGACGACGCTGTCGGCCCCGGGCGAGTCCGAGCAGGTCAACCGCTCGCCGAAGTCCGTCGCCGGGATAGCCCAGAAGGCTCTCCCCAGCGTCGTCACCCTGGAGGCCCGGGGCAGCAGCGGCGAGGAGGGCGGTACGGGCACCGGCTTCGTGTACGACAAGGAAGGCCACATCCTCACGAACAACCACGTGGTGGCCTCCGCGGCGAACGGCGGCGAGCTGACCGCGACGTTCTCCAACGGCAAGGAGTACGGCGCCGAGGTCGTCGGCCGCGCCGAGGGCTACGACGTGGCCGTGATCAAGCTGAAGAACGCGGACGACGCCAAGCTGGAACCGCTGCCGCTCGGCGACTCCGAGAAGAACGTCGCGGTCGGTGACGCGACGATCGCCATCGGCGCCCCGTTCGGCCTCGCCGGCACCGTCACCACGGGCATCATCAGCGCCAAGAACCGCCCGGTGGCCTCCGGCGACGGCAGCAGCAGCAACGCCTCGTACATGAGTGCGCTGCAGACCGACGCCTCGATCAACCCGGGCAACTCCGGCGGCCCGCTGCTGAACGCCGACGGTGCCGTGATCGGCATCAACTCCGCGATCCAGCCCGCGGGCGGGGGCGGCGGCCTCGGCGGCGAACAGGCGGGCAGCATCGGTCTCGGCTTCGCCATCCCGATCAACCAGGCCAAGCGGGTCGCCGAGAACCTGATCGAGACCGGGCAGCCGGTCTACGCGGTCATCGGCGTCCAGGTCGAGATGGGCCAGCAGCAGGACGGCGGCGCCCGGATCTCCGAGAACGGCCAGGGCGGCAGCGCCGCGGTGACCGAGGGCGGCCCCGCGGACAAGGCGGGCCTCCAGCCGGGTGACGTCATCACCAAACTGGACGACACGCTGATCGACAGCGGTCCGACCCTGATCAGCGAGATCTGGACGCACGAGCCGGGCGAGAAGGTGAAGATCACCTACGAGCGCAACGGCAAGGAGTCGACGGTGGACCTCACCCTCGGCGAACGCAAGGGTGACGAGAGCTGACGGCTCGCAGGCGCGCCGGCAGCACGTGACGGCCCCGGACCGCGGATGCGCGACGCCGTCCGACGGAACGGGGTCGCGGGTCGGCACCGCCTGACGGACAGCGACCGCCTGGCGGACCGCGACCGCCTGGCGGACCGCGGGTGCGGACTGTCATCCGGCGGACCGCGGTACGCCGGACCGCAAACCGTGGTCCTCGGGACCGGCATCCGGCGGACCGCAAACCGCGGTCCTCGGGACCGGCATCCGGCGGACCGTGAGTGCGCGGGACCGGCGTCCGGCGGACCGCGGTCGGGAGCGACGGCGGTCCGCCGGACCCGGACCGGCGCACGCGACGGCGTACAACGGCACCGGCCACGGCGCCGGCACCGGCGTGCGCCGCGGGCCTCCCCGCCCATGGGCCCTCCCCGCACTGCCCGCGGGGAGGGCCCGAGCGTTTCCGCCGCCGAACCGGTTAGGCTGACCCCGCGCCACCGGCGAAGCCGGGTGGACGCGGGGAGGGTTGCCCGAGCGGCCTAAGGGAACGGTCTTGAAAACCGTCGTGGCAGCGATGTCACCGTGGGTTCAAATCCCACACCCTCCGCCACGGATCAGCGGACGTGCTGGTCGGAGGGCGCGAACCCGGTCAGGGGGCGCGCCCTTTCCCCTTTCTGCCGTTCGCCCCCTCCGGGCGGGCGTTCCCCGGCCGGCGTCGGCCGGGGAACGGGGACTGTCGGGCCCCGCGCATACCGTGGCCGGGGGACGGGGGCTGTCGGACCTCGCGCGTACCGTGGCCGGGTCGGGTGCCGGTCGGCGCGGAGGCCGGGGTGAGGAGAGTCGTGGGCGCCAGGGAGATGGACGAGCTTCCGTACGCGGAGCACCTCCGGCCGTTCGACGGTGAGCTGCGGCGGGAGGGGGACTACGACTGCTCGCTGTTCGAGGACCGGGAGTTCGAGGAGGCCGAGGGCGGTGGCGCCCGGTTCCTGGAGACGGCCTTCGCCCGGGTCTCGTTCACCGGCGGCAGTTATCGGCGTGCCCGCTTCAACGACACCTGGTTCCACGGGGTCCGCTGGCTCGGCACCGATCTCGCGGAGAGCGACTGGCTGGATTCCGAGGTGGTGGAGAGCGCGCTGGCGGGGCTGGAGGCGTTCAGCGCCGGGCTGAGCCGGGTCGCCTTCCACCACTGCAAGTTCGAGTCCGTCAATTTCCGGGCGGCGACGCTGCGCGATGTGTCGTTCGTGGACTGCACGCTGCGGGACGTCGACTTCGGGGGCGCCACCCTGACGAAGGTCGGCTTCCCCGGGAGCGGGCTGCGCTCGGTGCGTCTCCAGCGGGCACAGCTGCGCGACGTGGACTTCCGGGGAGCCGTCGAGCTGGGGATCGAGGACGGTTTCGACGCGTTGCGGGGGGCGACCATCAGCCACGGCCAACTGCTCGACCTGGCGCCCCTCTTCGCGCAGGCGCTGGGCGTCACGGTCGCGGAGGGCTGACCGGGCCGGCCTGCCGGTGGGCGGCCGAGAGCACGGCGGCACGGGCCTCGCGGGCGGTCAGCCCCGTCGTCACGGCCGCGGTGATCAGCGCATCGGCGAGGGCCGGACCCCGGCCGGTTTCGTACGCCCGGCAGGCCGCCCAGAACAGCCGGGCGTTGCGTTCGCCCGGGCGGGAGGCGCGGACGAAGGCGAGGAGTGCGGAGTCCGGGCCGGCTGACGGCGGCAGGCCGGACCCCCGTCCGCCTGCGGTGCGCTCGCCCGCGGTGCGCGCGGGTGCCGTGAGCAGGCGCACGAGTGCCCGTGGCGCCGGTGACGGGTGCGCCGGTCCCGGGGCCAGGCGGTAGACGCCGCGGGTCGTGTACGAGCCCGGGCCGACGAGATAGCCGCCGGTGCCGCGGATGTCGAGGCCGCGGGCGAGGCGGCCGGCCGAGTTGGGTACGGGCACGTCCGGCGGGCCGGTGTACCAGAGGTGGCGGCCGCCGCTCGGGGTGCGCACGGTGACCGTCGGCGGCAGGGCGAACCCGTGCTCCCCGCACAGCCGGGCCAGGGCGGCCCCGCTGTCCTCGCCGTGCTTGACGTCGAGGTCGAGCCCGATGAGGTGGTGCGGGGACCGGCCGCAGGCGATGCCGTAACCGGTGGCCCACGGGGCCGCCGCGAACAGCCGCCGTACGGCAGCGGGATCGGTCGTCGCGTCGTGGATGCCGTGCCCGGCCCGGCCGCACTCCCCGCGGCAGGGTGGCTGCGGCCCGGATGCGCGTCCGGACGGAGGCTGCGGCTCCGCGGTGGTCCCCCGGGGCTCCGCCGGGATCCCCTGCCGCCCCGCTGGCTCCGGGCACGCCTCCACGGACGGCTGCCCCGGCTCCGCGGACGGGTGCCCCGGCTCCGCGGTGCGGTGGCCCGGATGTGGCGGGCGGTGCGGGGAGCGTACGGCCGGGAGTTTGGCGGAGGTCAGCGGAATCACCGGCAGCCCGCGCGCCGCCGCGGCCAGAGCGTGGCGCAGCGCGGCGGCGTGACGTCCGGATCCGCGCGAACCGGACGGCGGGTCCGGAGACGGGTCCAGTGGTGGGCCGGAAAGCGGGGCGGACTGTGAACCGGACTGTGCACCGGGCTGCGGGGCGGACTGTGAACCGCGCAGCGGGTCGGACTGTGGAACGGGCGGCGAACCGGGCTGCGAAGCGGGCAGTGGGCCGGGCTGCGAAGCGGGCAGTGGGTCGGAGGGGTGCGGGCCGGACGTGGGAAAAGCTGGCACCATGGCCCCTATTTTCGTATGAAGGTTCGATTTGCGAAAGAGGGCGTCCGCGCGCTGGGGCTCAACGGGCGTTGTTGCCGCAAGGGTTGACGCTGAAAAACGGCTGCCCTACGTTCCGTTCAGCATTACGAATGGCATTCGTAATATCGAACATCCTGGACTCCCTGACTTCGAAGGGAAGGGTCAACGTGGATCCCAACACGGCAGCAGAAAGGGCGGGCACGCCGCTGCTCCGGCGCCACCGGCGCACCGGCCTGCTCTTAGCGGCGGCCGCTCTCCTGATCGGGGCCGGCACCGTCGTCCCGCCGGCGGCCGCGACAACGGCCGGCCAGGACCGGCAGCAGGCCGCGGAGGCGGCCGACGGCTCGGCGGCGGGCACGTACGCCAACCCGGTCAAGCGCAACGGCCCCGACCCGTGGCTCCAGTACCACGACGGGTACTACTACCTGGCGACGACGACCTGGAACTCCACCGTCACCATGCGCCGTTCACCGACGCTCGGCGGTCTGTCGTCCGCGCCCGACACCACCGTCTTCGACCTCTCCGGCATGCCGAACGGCTGCTGCAACATGTGGGCCCCGGAGTTCCATCTCGTCGACGGCCCCAACGGCCCGCGCTGGTACCTGTACTACGTGGCCGGGCAGGACGTCCCCGACTTCAACCCCACCCAGCGGCTGCACGTGCTGGAGAGCGAGGGCACGGACCCGATGGGCCCGTACCACTTCAAGGCCGACCTGGGGAACACCTGGGAACTCGACCCCAGCATCCTGCGCGTCGGCGGCAATCTGTACCTGATGGGCAGCATCATGGACGGCACCCAGAGCCTGTCCATCACCCCGCTCAGCAACCCCTGGACCCTCGGCGGCGCCCGGCGGACGATCAGTTCCCCGACGTACGACTGGGAGCGGCAGACCCACCCCGTGAACGAGGGCGCGGAGGCGCTCTACCACGACGGCAGGACGATGATCGTGTACTCGGCCAGCGCCTGCTGGGGGCCGGACTACAAGCTCGGCCTGCTCACCCTCACCGGCAGCGACCCGCTCAACCGGGACCACTGGACGAAGTCCCCGCAGCCGGTGTTCCAGCGCGACGACGCCGCCGGTGTCTTCGCGCCCGGCCACAACGGGTTCTTCAAGTCCCCGGACGGCACCGAGGACTGGATCGTCTACCACGCCAACGACTCGGCGAGCGGCGGCTGCGACATGAACCGCTCCACCCGTGCCCAGAAGTTCAGCTGGAACGCCGACGGCACCCCGGACTTCGGCACCCCGGTCCGGAACGGCGTCCAGCTGCCCGCCCCGTCCGGCGAATGACCGGGCCGGTGTCGGCGGTTCCCGGCCCGCCGGCGTTCCTTACGGCGTCCGGGGCCCAGCGGTCCCGCTGGCGGCAGTCCGGGCGTCGGCAGTCCCGGTCCGGGCCGTGCCGTTGGCAGCAGTTCCGGTCCGGGGCGTGCCGTTGGGAGCAGTTCCGGCCCGGGCCGCCCGGTTGCCGGCCGGCCGGAGTCCGGTCCGGGAACGAACCGCTCCGGATGACCCCGCGGCTCCTGCGTCCGCCCCTGTCTCCGCTCCACGGAGCACGGGCCCGTTCCACTGTCTCGTCCCAGCGAGCGACCATCCCCCTTCGTCAGCGCAGCAAGGAGAGATCACCGTGACGCACACCCCCCACACCCCCCACAGCTCTCACACCCCCCACACCGGCCACGATCCCCTCACCGCGGGCCCGGCCGGCTCCGAGTCCGGGGCCGCTCCCGGCTCCCGTTCCCCGTTCCTGTCCCGGCGCCGGCTCCTCGGCGGCGCGCTGGCGGCTGGCGCGGTGGCCACGACGTCCGCCGCCGGGGTGCTCTGGCGGCCGGAGTCCGCATCCGCCCAGGCCGCCGAGTATCCCTATCCGGGCGCGGTCACCGGGGACACCGCCGTGCACGACCCGTCCTTCGTCAAGCGTCCCGGCGGCGGCTATCTGGTCGCGCACACCGGTGACAACGTTGCCCTGAAGACGTCGACCGACCGCACCGCCTTCCGCAACGCCGGATCGGTCTTCCCCGGCGGAGCACCGTGGACTACCGAGTACACCGGCGGCAGCCGCAACCTCTGGGCGCCGCACCTCTCGTACCACAACGGCCGGTACTACCTGTACTACTCGGCCTCCAGCTTCGGCTCCAACCGCTCGGCGATCTTCCTGGCGACCAGCTCCAGCGGCGACTCGGGCAGCTGGACCGACCAGGGCCTGGTCATCGAGTCCCAGTCGTCGAGCGACTTCAACGCCATCGACCCCCACATGGTGGTGGACGAACAGGGCCGCTGGTGGCTGGCGTTCGGTTCGTTCTGGTCGGGCATCAAGATGATCGCGCTCGACCCGGCCACCGGCAAGCGGACGGGCAACCAGTTCCTGTCCGTCGCCGGGCGCGGCGGCGGCGCCATCGAGGCCCCGACCGTGTTCCGGCACGGCGGCCACTACTACCTCTTCGTCTCGTTCGACCTGTGCTGCCGGGGCGCGGAGAGCACCTACCGGGTCATGGTCGGCCGCTCCACCGACGTCACCGGCCCGTACACCGACCGCAACGGCACCCCGATGACCTCCGGCGGCGGCACCGAGGTGCTGGCCGGGCACGGCAGCATCCACGGGCCCGGTCACCAGGACGTCTTCGCCGACGACGACAACGACATCCTGGCCTACCACTACTACGCGGACGACGGCACGGCGCTGCTCGGCATCAACTGGCTGCTCTGGGACTCGGACGGCTGGCCCTACGTCGGCTGATCCCGGCGGAGAACCGCTGCGGGGCCGGTGCGGCAAGCCGCCGTGACCACCGCTGTACCGCGGCTGTACAGCAGCTGTGACAACCCGCTGTGACCACTGGCGTACAACGGCTGTGACCACTGCCGTACGACGGCTGTGACCACTGGCGTACAACGGCTGTGACCACCGCCGTACGACGGCTGTCACCACCCGCTGCGATCACCCGCTGCGACCAGCCAGACCACCCGCTGCGGCGAGCCGGCTCGCCGCAGCGGCTCCGCTTGCCCGGCAGGCCGAGCCGCTGCGGCAGGCCGGCAAGCGGAGCCGGTGTGACAAGTGGTGCGGACGGATGACCTCACCGGCCCCCGGCGCGTGTCTGCCCGTCGTTCCGTGCCCGGGACCTTTTCACTTCCCCGTATGGAACGACGAAAGAAGATCATTCAATACCTCGTGGCCATGCTGACCGCGCTGGCCTCCTTCGTCGGCGGGCTGCTGTCCGCTCCCGCCACCGCCGTCGGCGGCACGTCCGGCGCCTCCGCCTCCGGAACCGGTCCGGGCGGCGCGGCGGGCGACCCGCTCGACGAGGGGACGGAGGTGTTCCAGGGACAGGCGTTCGACACCTGCCGCACCCCCTCGCTCGGAGCGATGAGCGCCTGGCGCAAATCCCACTACCGGGCCGTCGGCGTCTACTTCGGCGGCCGCGGCCGGGCCTGCAAGCGGCAGCCGAACCTCAACCGCTCCTGGATGGTCTCCGTCCACCGCGACGGCTGGAACGTCCTCCCGCTCTACGTCGGATCCCAGTCCCCCTGCGTCATCAGCGACAACAAGAAGCACGTCCCGATCGGCGACCGCCCCTGGGAACAGGGCACGGCCGAGGGACGCGACGCCGTCGAGGCCGCGGCCGCGCTCGGCATGGCCCGGCACAGCGCGCTCTACCTCGACATGGAGGCGTACGACCAGGGGCAGCGGGCCTGCGCAGAGACCACGTTGGAGTTCGTCCGGGCCTGGAGCCGCGAGGTCCGGCGCCAGGGGTACGTGCCGGGCTTCTACAGCAGCGCGGGATCGGGCGTCGCCCACATGGAGAGCGCGCGCCGGGACGGCGTACGGGACCTGCCGGAGGTCATGTGGTTCGCCCGCTGGCGCAGCGAGCCGAACACCGACGGCGAGCCCGTGCTGGCGCCGGACGCCTGGCAGCCGAACCGCAGGATCCACCAGTACGAGGGCGACGTCACCGAGGAGCACGGCGGGGTGCCGATGCAGATCGACCGGAACCTGGTCGACGCACCGGTCGCGGTCATGGCCTGAGCCACCCGCCCCGGCCCGCGCCCCGCGACACGGACCCGCCCGCCCCCGCGCTCAACGGAAAATCCCCGTCCCCAACGGACAACCCAAGTCCCCAACGGACAACCCAAGTCCCCAACGGACAACCCTCGTCCCCAACGGACGCCCCCGCGCCCACCGGATCAACCCCACCCCCACCCCCAACGGACCGGCGCGCCGCGCCCCACGGATCCGCGCCCCACGGATCCGCGTGACATGCGAACCCCCGCCCCAGCCGTACACCGCGCCGCCCCTCGTCCGGTACTCCTTGCCCCGTACGCCGCGCCGATCCTCGCCCGGTACGCCTCACGCCGTACGCCGCGCCGCCCCTCACCCCGTACGACGGCCGGCCCCGGTCCGCGTCCCGGGCGGCGACCCTGATCCGGGGATGACGTCCGTCCACCCGTAGGAGGTGCGGCCCGCGCGAGCCGTACAACCTGAGGCGGACGAGGCTTCGGCACCTTCGGCCGATCCCCCGGGGCCCCCGCGAACCTAGCGTTGAGGCATGACCACGCCAGTCTGCACGAGCGCGACCGCGGCTCAGTTCACGTCCTACGTACGGGCCCGCGGCCCGGTGCTGCTGCGCACCGCCCGCTCCCTGACCGCGGACCCCTGCGACGCCGAGGACCTGCTGCAGACGGCGCTGACCAAGACGTATCTGGCCTGGGAGCGGATAGAGGACCACCGGGCGCTGGACGGTTATGTGCGCCGGGCGCTGGTCAACACCCGCACGTCGCAGTGGCGCAAGCGCAAGGTCGACGAGTTCGCCTGCGACGAGCTTCCCGAGAAGGACGCGGTGCCGGCCCCCGACCCGGCCGAACAGCAGGTGCTGCGCGACGCGATGTGGCGTGCGGTCACCCGGCTCCCGGACCGCCAGCGGGCCATGGTCGTTCTCAGGTATTACGAGGATCTGAGCGAGGCGCAGACCGCCGAGGTGCTGGGGGTGTCGGTCGGCACGGTGAAGAGCGCGGTCTCCCGGGCGCTGGCCAAGCTGCGCGAGGACCCCGGGCTGGTGCCGGTCCGCGACTGACGCGGCGGGTCGGGGCGCACGGCCCGCCCCGACCCGCGGGCTGAGCCCGGGCCCCGGGCGGCGGACCGACGTACCGGCGGACCGACGTGTCGGCGTACCGGTGCCCGGCCGCGGGCAGACGGCGCCCGGGGCCGGGACCGAGCGCGGGGACCGGGGCCGGGACCGAGTGCGGGGACCGGGGCCGGGACCGAGTGCGGGGACCGGGGCCGTGATCAGGGGCGGCGGGACCGGGGCCGTGATCAGGGGCGGCGGGACCGGCCGCGAGCTGAAGAGTTATCTCCGCGGGTAGTGACATACCGGCTGGTATGGCCGCAGAATCAGCGGCACATTACCGCTGCGTAACGCTGCCCTCGGGAGGCCAACGGTGCTGAGCACTATGCAGGACGTCCCCTTGACCGTCAGCCGCATCCTGCGGCACGGCTCGACCATTCACGGCGCCTCGCACATCACGACCTGGACCGGGGACGGCGCCCCGCAGCGCCGTACGTTCGCGGAGACCGGCGCCCGGGCCGGACAGCTGGCGCACGCCCTCCGCGACGAACTCGGGGTGTCCGGTGACGACCGGGTGGCGACGCTCATGTGGAACAACGCGGAACACGTGGAGGCGTATCTCGCCGTCCCCTCCATGGGCGCGGTCCTGCACACGCTCAATCTGCGCCTGCCCGTCGAGCAGCTCGTCTGGATCGTGAACCACGCGGCCGACCGGGTCGTCGTCGTCAACGGTTCGCTGCTGCCGCTGCTCGCCCCGCTGCTGCCCTCCCTCACCACGGTCGAGCACGTGATCGTCTCCGGTCCGGGCGACCGCTCCCTGCTGGACGGCTGCCGGGCCCGCGTCCACGACTACGAGGAACTGATTGCGGACCGTCCCGCCGACTACGACTGGCCGGACATCGACGAGCGTGCGGCCGCCGCGCTCTGCTACACCTCCGGCACCACCGGCGAGCCCAAGGGCGTCGCCTACAGCCACCGTTCGGTCTTCCTGCACTCGATGCACGTCAACAGCGCCGAGGCCTTCGCCCAGACGCCCGGTGACCTGGCGCTGCCGGTGGTTCCGATGTTCCACGTCAACGCCTGGGGCCTGCCGCACGCCGCCTTCATGTCGGGCACCTCGATGCTGATGCCCGACCGTTTCCTGCAGCCCGCGCCGCTCGCCGAGATGATCGCGTCGGAGCGGCCCACGCTCGCCGGCGCCGTCCCGACGATCTGGCAGGGCCTGCTGGCCGAACTCGAGGCCAACCCCCGCGACATCTCCTCGCTCCGCACGGTCGTCGTCGGCGGCTCCGCCTGCCCGCCGTCGCTGATGCACACCTTCGAGGACCGCCACGGCGTACGGGTCGTGCACGCCTGGGGCATGACGGAGACCTCCCCGCTCGGCAGCATCGCCCATCCGCCCGCCGGGGTGACCGGTGAGGAGGAGTGGGCGTACCGCGCGACCCAGGGCCGCTTCCCCGCCTCCGTCGAGGCCCGGCTGGCCGGTCCCGGGGGCGGCTTCCTGCCGTGGGACGGGCGGAGCGCGGGCGAGCTGGAGGTGCGCGGGCCGTGGATCGCGGGCGCCTACTACGGGGGCGCGTCGGGTGAGCCGTTCCGCCCGGAGGACAAGTTCAGCCCGGACGGCTGGCTGCGGACCGGGGACGTCGGCACCATCAGCCCGGACGGCTATCTGACCCTCACCGACCGGGCCAAGGACGTCATCAAGTCCGGCGGCGAGTGGATTTCCAGTGTCGAGCTGGAGAACGTCCTGATGGGGCACCCGGAGGTGGCCGAGGCCGCGGTCGTCGCGGTGCCCGACGAGAAGTGGGGCGAGCGCCCGCTCGCCACCGTCGTGCTCACCGAGGGCGCGACTGCCGACTACGAGACGCTGCGGTCGTATCTCGGCGAGCACGTCGCGCACTGGCAGCTGCCGGAGCGGTGGGCGGTGATCGAGGCGGTGCCGAAGACGAGCGTCGGCAAGTTCGACAAGAAGGTGCTGCGCAAGCAGTACGCGGACGGGCAGCTGGACGTCACCCGGCTGTAGCCGCGGGGGCGGGGCGAGCGGGGAGCCGGCGGAGCCGCCGGCCCGGCTGGGCCCACTCGCGCTTGCCCCGCCTGCGTGCCCTCCGCCTGCGTGCCCTCCGCCCGCGTTCGCCCGGCTTGCGTTCGCCCGGCCTGCGCTCGGCCGGCCCGTGCTCACCGCGGCGCGGGCCGCCCGCACCGCTCGTACGGAGACGTCAACGGGACCACGGGCACGTCAGCGGAACAACGGTAACGTCAACGGCAGCGGGCACGTCAACGGCAGCGGGCACGTCAGCGGGAACGTCGACGGCGGCCGTGGCGACGGGGAAACGTGGCGGCGGGGAAACGGGGCAACGGGGAAACGGGGAAGGTGACAGCACCCGACCGGGAAGGCGGACAGCGCCGCCCCGGCGGCCCCGGGTTCAGTTCGTGCCGACCTTGGCCAGCAGGTCGACGATGCGCTCCTGCACCTCGGCGCTCGTCGACCGTTCGGCGAGGAACAGCACCGTCTCGCCCGACGCGAGCCGCGGCAGCTCCGCCCGGTTGATGTCGGCAGCGGTGTAGACGACCAACGGGGTGCGGTTCAGCAGGCCGTTCGCGCGCAGCCAGTCGACGATCCCGGCCCGGCGGCGTCGTACCTGCATCAGGTCCATCACCACCAGGTTCGGCCGCATCTGCGCCGCGGGCGTCACCGCGTCCGCGTCGGAGGAGGCCCGCGCGACCTGGAGCCCGCGCCGCTCCATCGTCGCGGTCAGCGCGCCCGCGATCGCGTCGTTCTCCTCGATCAGCAGCACGCGCGGCGGATGCTGCTCGCTGTCGCGCGGAGCGAGCGCCTTGAGCAGCACGGCCGGGTCCGCGCCGTACGCGGCCTCCCGCGTCGCCTGGCCGAGACCCGCCGTCACCAGGACCGGTACCTCGGCGGCCACCGCGGCGGTGCGCAGCGACTGCAACGCGGTACGGGTGATCGGGCCGGTCAGCGGGTCCACGAACAGCGCCGCGGGATACGCCGCGATCTGCGCGTCGACCTCCTCCCGAGAGTGCACGATCACCGGGCGGTAGCCGCGGTCGCTCAGCGCCTGCTGGGTGGATACGTCCGGGGCGGGCCAGACGAGCAGCCGGCGCGGGTTGTCCAGCGGCTCCGGCGGCAGTTCGTCGTCGAGCGGCGGCACGGCCTGGGAATCGGTCACGTCGACGGCGCCGTTGGGGCCGTCCAGCGGTTCCGGTCCCTCGGCGCCCTCGTCGGGGGCGCCTATCGCGTACGCCCGGCCGTCGCCGTGCGAGTCCAGCAGCCGCGGCTGCGGGGCCCCGGGCGGCTGGCCGGTGGCCGCC
>NZ_WHPN01000392.1 GCF_009735685.1 Streptomyces lycii
GTCTCGGCCGTCTGCGCGGCGGGCGGCCCGGCGGGCCGGGAAACGGCCCGCCGCCGGCGCGGCGGCAGGGTGTCGCTGGGGCTGTTGTTGTCAGAGCTGTTTCCGGAGCTGTTCCCGGCGGCGCCGGTGGGCGCTGCCTCGTTCGGCTCGGTGGGCTCAATGGGCTCGAGCATGCGGGCGGTTCTCCCGTCACGCTCCCGGGCGCCGCGTCTTGTTCCGGCACGGCCCGCGTGATGTGCGCGGTGCCGCTGTCCGGGGCGCGGGCGCCGCACGGGAGCTGTTGTCTCACTCGCCGGTCCCGTGGGGACGACACCGGCGAAAGTCTCCTGGTCAATGCGCTGCCGGACCCGGGTGGCTCCCTGGTGCGTCGACTGCGCGTCGACGGCCGTCCCTTACGCGGTACCTTCCTGCGCCACTCCGCCTGCGGGCGGTGCCTCCGTCGCGGCGGTCTGTCCGGCGGCCGTGGGTGGGGCGGCCGTGACAACCTCGCGGTCGGGCACGAGCGGGTCGGTCACCGTGCCGGTCTCCTCATCGAGCAGCCCCTGCGCCAGCCTGGTCACCGCTGCGGGGACCGGCGGCGCCAGGTCGGCCGTAGCTCGGAGGCCGGACAGGACGTCGTCGGGTCGCACGGCAGGTGTTGCATGCCGCACTACCAGGCGCAGTATCGCACAGGCGGTGTCGCCCGGCCTATCAGCCGGTCCTTCGAGCGCTTCGAGACGTACGACTGCGGCCCGCGCGTCGAAGGTGCGCAAGCCGTTTTTCGTACGCCGCTCGACCTCCACCGAGTCCGCCGCGAGAAAGGCCTCGGCGGCGCCCCGGGCTTCCTGGAGGGTCACTCCGTCGAGCCTCAGCTCCCACACGGACGCCTGGAGCCGGTCGGCCAGGCCCGTCGTGCGGGCCTCCACCGCGTCCACCAGGTCGAGCCCGCGGGGCATGGACTCGTCGAGCAGCACCCGGAGTTTCTCCGGGTCCCGGGGCTCGGTGAGGGCGATCTCGAGATACTCGGCCTCGCTGCCGGTGCCGGTGGGTGCGGCATTGGCGTACGACACCTTGGGGTGCGGGGTGAAGCCGGCCGAGTAGGCCATCGGCACCTCGGCGCGGCGCAGGGCCCGCTCGAAGGCACGCTGGAAATCGCGATGGCTGGTGAACCGGAGGCGGCCGCGCTTGGTGTAGCGCAGTCGGATGCGCTGCACCGCGGGTGCGGGCGGCGGGCCTTCGGGCTGTCGCTTGCCCAGGGCTGCTCAGTCCTTCAAGAGTACGGTCGTCCTACCGCCCCAGGGTACGTGGCCGCGGAGGGCCCGCGCCCCGGTGGGGGCCCCGAGCGGCCCCGAAAGGATTACGGAGAGCAAGCGGGCCGGGACCGGCGCGGGCACGCCGAAGCCCCCGCCGCGGGGACGGGGGCTTCGCCGGTCGGGCCCGTGCGGGGCGGGCCGGGCGCTACTTCACGACCGTGAGCGGCAGCAGCTTCTTGCCCGTCGGACCGATCTGGATCTCGGTGTCCATCTGGGGGCACACGCCGCAGTCGAAACACGGGGTCCAGCGGCAGTCCTCGACCTCGGTCTCGTCGAGCGCGTCCTGCCAGTCCTCCCAGAGCCAGTCCTTGTCCAGACCGGAGTCCAGGTGGTCCCAGGGCAGGACCTCCTCGTAGGTGCGCTCGCGGGTGGTGTACCAGTCGACGTCGACACCCTGCGCGGGCAGCGTCTTCCCGGCGCAGGCCATCCAGCGGTCGTAGGAGAAGTGCTCGCGCCAGCCGTCGAAGCGTCCGCCGTCGTCGTAGACCGCGCGGATCACGGCACCGACCCGGCGGTCACCGCGGGAGAGCAGGCCCTCGACGATGCCGGGCTTGCCGTCGTGGTAGCGGAAGCCGATCGAGCGGCCGTACTTCTTGTCGCCGCGGATCTTGTCGCGCAGCTTCGCCAGCCGGGCGTCGGTCTCCTCGGCGGAGAGCTGCGGCGCCCACTGGAACGGGGTGTGCGGCTTGGGCACGAAGCCGCCGATGGAGACGGTGCAGCGGATGTCGTTCCGCCCGGAGACCTCGCGGCCCTTGGCGATGACGTTGACCGCCATGTCGCCGATCTGGAGCACGTCGTCGTCGGTCTCGGTGGGCAGGCCGCACATGAAGTACAGCTTCACCTGGCGCCAGCCGTTGCCGTACGCGGTGGCGACCGTGCGGATCAGGTCCTCCTCCGAGACCATCTTGTTGATGACCTTGCGGATGCGCTCGGAGCCGCCCTCGGGGGCGAAGGTGAGACCGGAGCGGCGGCCGTTGCGGGTCAGCTCGTTGGCCAGGTCGATGTTGAAGGCGTCAACCCGGGTGGAGGGCAGGGACAGGCCGACCTTGTCCTCCTCGTAGCGGTCGGCGAGGCCCTTGGCGATGTCGCCGATCTCGCTGTGGTCAGCGGAGGACAGCGAGAGCAGGCCGACCTCCTCGAAGCCGGTGTTCTTCAGCCCCTTCTCGACCATGTCTCCGATGCCGGTGATGGACCGCTCGCGCACCGGGCGGGTGATCATGCCGGCCTGGCAGAACCGGCAGCCGCGGGTGCAGCCGCGGAAGATCTCCACCGACATCCGCTCGTGCACGGTCTCGGCCAGCGGCACCAGGGGCTGCTTGGGGTAGGGCCACTCGTCGAGGTCCATGACGGTGTGCTTGGACACCCGCCACGGGACGCCGGAGCGGTTGGGGACGACGCGGGCGATGCGGCCGTCCGGCAGGTACTCGACGTCGTAGAACCTCGGGACGTACACGCCGCCGGTCTTCGCCAGCCGCAGCAGCAGCTCGTCCCGGCCGCCGGGGCGGCCCTCGGACTTCCAGGCCCTGATGATCTCGGTGATGGCGAGCACGGCCTGCTCGCCGTCGCCGATGACCGCGCAGTCGATGAAGTCGGCGATCGGCTCGGGATTGAACGCGGCATGGCCGCCGGCGAGGACCACCGGGTCGTCGTCGGTGCGGTCGGCGGCCTCCAGCGGGATGCCGGCCAGGTCGAGGGCGGCCAGCATGTTGGTGTAGCCCAGCTCGGTGGAGAAGCTCAGGCCGAACACGTCGAAGGCCTTCACCGGACGGTGGCTGTCCACGGTGAACTGCGGCACGGCGTGCTCGCGCATGAGCGCTTCCAGGTCGGGCCAGACGCTGTAGGTGCGCTCCGCGAGGACGCCCTCGCGCTCGTTGAGGACCTCGTAGAGGATCATGACGCCCTGGTTGGGCAGCCCCACCTCGTACGCGTCCGGGTACATGAGCGCCCAGCGGACGTCACAGGCGTCCCAGTCCTTGACGGTGGAGTTGAGCTCTCCTCCGACGTACTGGATGGGCTTCTGAACGTGCGGGAGAAGCGCTTCCAGGCGCGGGAAGACCGACTCGACAGGCATCGCGGCGTCTCTCATGAGGAGCTGGTTTACGGTCGCCCCCCGCCGACGGCAGGGGAAGGGTGACCATCCAGCGTACCGTCTGCGGCGCCGGTGCCGGACCGGGCCGCTTGCGGGGCGGAGGGGGCGGGGCGCTCCCCCCGGGGCGAGCGGGCCCGGGCGTTGCGGGCGGGCGTTGCGAGCCGGTCCCGGCGGGGCCCCGGGCCGGCCGGTCAGCCGCCGGTGCCGAACCGGTCGGGTGTCGGCACCGAACCGGTCAGCCGCCGGTGCCGGGGCTGAGGGCGGCGCGGTGTCCGGCCGGGGCCGTGGCGGAGCTGAGGGCGGCGCGGTGTGCTTCCGGGGCCGTGGCGGACCACACCGCCGGCAGGGCGCGCTCGACGTCCGCCGCCCGCCGCTCCTCGCGTCCGTACATCAGCCCGAAGGTGAAGGAGTCCTCCCCGGCCGCGTGCGCCTGGGCCGCCAGTTCGAAGACGGTTTCGCGGGCGACGACGCTGTCCTGATGGCCGCCGAGGTGCTCCTGGAGCTCCCGCATGTGCCGTACGAGCCGCTTGGCGGGCTTGCCGAGCGCGGGCGCCGCCGCCTCGGCCGCGTACCGGACCCGCTTGGCGGCCTTGCGCGCGTCGTGCACGGCCAGGTCGCGGTCCGGCCCGGAGGGCGCCGCGAGCGCGCGGTCGATGCAGACGGCCAGCCGGTCGTGGTCGCGGAGAACGGCGCCGGGGAGTACGTCACCGGGCGGGAGGTCCGCGCCGGGCAGCAGCGGCGGCCGGGAGAGCAGCGCGTCGAGGGCGTCGAGCAGGCCGAGATGGCGGTCGCCGTCGAGGACGGCGAGCAGCCGCTCCCGCGAGGCACTGCGCCCGGCGGCGGACCAGGCGCGCAGCCGCGACTCGACGGGCCCGGTGACCAGCGCCGGAGGCAGCTCGCCGAGCCGCTCCCGCAGGCGCGCGGTGAGCACTTCGCGGTCCCGGTCGACGCCGAGTTCGGCCGCGAGCCACCGCAGCTCCTCGGCCACGGGGCCGGTGACGGAGCGGTCGAGGACCTTGCCGTAGCTGCGGAAGACGCTGCGGAGCCGGCGGGTGGCGACGCGCATGCGGTGCACGGAGTCGTACGTGTCGAGCCGGACGGCGGGGTCGAGGGCGACGACGGCTTCGACCTGGGTGCGGACGTACGCCAGGACGTGGTCGCCGGCGGTGTACGGGGGCGGCCGGCCCGGGGCGGGGGCGCCGGGGACCGGGGTGCGCCGCTTCGGGGCGCCCGGGGTCGCCTCCGTGCCCGGGGTCGCCTCCGTGCCCGGGGTCGCCTCCGTGCCCGGGGTCGCCTCCGTGCCCGGGGTCGTCTCCGTGCGCGGAGTCCCCGTGCCCGAAGTCCCCGTGCCCGGGAGCGGAGTGCCGGCCGCCGTACCGGGCGAACCGGGGCCCGAGGTCCCGGCGCCGGGCGGAACGGCGCCGGGCGAGCCCGGTCCGTCCGAGTGCGCGGCGCCGGGCGGAACGGTACGGGGCGGAGCGGTGCCGGCGAGGGCGCGGGCGAGTTTGGAGGCGGACTCGGAGCGCCGCAGCCCGGCCGCGGTCAGACGCCGTTCGACGAGGTCGAGAAACCCGGGCTCGACCCCGTCGGCAAGCTCGACCTCGACCTCGGTCCAGCGGATCTCCTCCCCACCGCCGGAGCCTCCCCCGGCCGCGTCCTCGCCGTCGCCCGCGTTCTCGCCGCCGCGCGCTGTGTCGCCGTCGAGCCGCCGCGCGGTGACGGAGTCCACGCTGACCTCGGCGAGCAGGGCGCCGTCGGCCCGTACGAGATGCCGTACATCCCGTTCGGACAGCAGCCGCACGACCGGCACGAGTTCGGCGCGCCGGATCCGGGACCGCACCAGTGCCGTGAGCACGGCCGGAACCGCGTCCGAGAGCGGCTCGCGGATCTCGTCCCGCGTGTCGGGGCCGACGGGCAGCTTGAGGTGCCAGCCCGCGTCACCACCGCCGGTGCGGCGGCGCAGGGTCACGTGCCGGCGGGCGAGACGCTGGTCGGCGGTGTCGTAGTAAACGGCGTCGAGGGAGGCCGGCTCGCGGCGCTCCACGGCGGCCACACCGGGCACCGGGCTCAGATCCGGCAGCCCGCGGCCCCCGCCGTCACCGCCGTCACCGCCGAAGTCGTACTTGCGCTCGATCTCCCGCACCGTGGCCGCCATGCACCGAACTTAGTCAGGAGTTGCCCCGTTGTGCACCCCTCGCACCGGCCGGCGGGGAGGCGCGTGAGCGCCCCGGGAGATTCCGCGAGACGAGTCGCTGTGGTGCCGGCCGCACACCGCAGCACCGCAGCCAGAACACGCGCGTGCGGTCCCGGCTCCGGGATCCTCTGACGGTTCCTGGTGCCCGGCCGGACTGCACGCCGCCGCAACACTGGTCAACGGTTGATCGCCTGGATCTCCCGGACCGTCACCGGGGTTGTGGAATCGAACGTTCCGTCGGGCAGGTCTCCACCCGTGCCGCCGGACCCCTCCCACTCGATCTCCCAGGTCAACGTCGCCTTGAGTTCGTACGGCCGCTGCCCGTCCGGGGTGGAGCGGAGATACGTGACGCCGCAGGGCGGATCGCCTTCGCCGTCCTGCTTGCTGTAGGGAGCACCGATGTCTCCCTTGTCATTGATCCGGCACTCGCCCGAAGAGGGGTGCAGCTCGACGTCCTTCGTCCCCGGGTCCAGGTGCAGGCTCACCGGCTTGGCCGTCGTGGTCGCCCACAGCCCCGTTCCGGGAAGGCGCGCCGTCACCTCGACCGGTTTGAACGTCGTCTCGTCCAACCACATCCAGGTGGGCAGGTTCACGGTCTGCTTGCCGTCCGGGTTCATCTCGACCTCGGTTTCCGGCACCGGAATTTTGTCGTACGCGTATTCAGCGAGGATCTTCGGCGAAATGGTGTGCGGGTCGTCGGGAATCTCCCCCGCGTCCGCCCAGAACATGACCTTGTCGCAGTCCCAGGCCCGGACATCGTCCTCGTGTCCCTCGCGGACGACACTGCGCCACCACATGCCGTCCTTGCCGAGGTTGTAATTGTCATAACCGGGCACGCCGTCGTCCGGCTTACCGTCCTTGTAGTGGTCCACGAAGAGTCCGTCGGTCCACCATTCGTGCGCGTTGACCGCGCCCATACCCCCCTCACGGCCCAGTTTCTCAGTGCCGGCTTTGAGCTGCTCCGGAGTCATCACGGGCTCGTACCAGCACGCCGGAGGCTCCCAATCGGGGTCGGAGGAGGTGAACCGCCCCGTCGGGACCTCCCGGGTTCCTCCTCCCGGAGACTCGATCTCGATTTTCGTCCGGGAGACCGACGAGATCAGGTCGTTCCCCTGCACATCCCCTCGGGGAGGTTTGGTCGTTCCGTCCGGAAGCTCGTCGGCCTGGGCAACGCCGGCAGACGAGATCAGCAGCAGACTCGCGACCATTCCGACTGCGCCGCGCCGTCCGGACATGCCTTCTCCCGTCAGGCCCGGCATTCCTCCACCTCTCCCTCCACCTCGATCTGCTGCGCCTGCCAGACCTCATCGGACGCGCTCTTGGGTTTCATGACGATGCTGAACTTCTGGAAGCTGCTCAGACTCTCCTCAGTGCGGTGAACCTTTCCTGTCTCGATCTCTTTGCTGTACGCCTTCGCCTGGTTCCGGCAGAAGGTGATCAGGACTCCGTCTTCCGACTCGGAGAACTCGGGCCGGTAGTAGCGGTCGGTACCGGTCGCCGTGTACCCGCCGTCCACCCATTTCTGGATCTGGGTACGCGCGTAGCGGCTGGCAGCCTGTACTGAATAGAACTTGTACGCGGGATCGTCCGCGTCCTGCTTCATGATGCCGTGCTTGATGGACCGGAGGTAATTGGCCGCGTCGTTCAGCGCTGCCCGCTGCTCGGGATCCGAGGGCGCCGTCCAGTCGAAGAGCATTTCGTAGTCCTCCGGAACGCTGACATCGGGGCGTTCCGCCGACGAGGGATCGGAAGGATCGGGCGATGCCGATGTCTTCTTGCCGTCATCGGCGCCCTCGATCTTGTCTCCGGCCTGTGATTCGTTCCCGCCACTCCCGCAAGCGGTCATCAGCATCAGGGTGCCGGCGATGACGCCGACGGCGGTGGGCAGGTGGCGGCGCGACACAGTCAACATCTCCTGTACGAGGCGGTTGGCGTCCCAAAAGACAGGACGCGAGCAGTGTCGCGTCCTGTGCGAGCATTCTCTTGGCCGTGGAGCCTTCAGTTCAAGCAGCCGGCTCGACGCCTCCCCGTCCGGTGGCGCCGCAAGCCCTGCCGGTGGCCGAGGCCCGGCGAGGTGCACAGAGCCTGGAGGGCTTCAGGGAGCGGTTACGCCGACAACGGCCGCTGCACCTTGATGGACTGGAGCAGTCCCACCGCGATCCAGACCGCGAACATCGACGTGCCGCCGTACGACACGAAGGGCAGGGGCAGGCCCGCCACCGGCATGATGCCGAGCGTCATGCCGATGTTCTCGAACGACTGGAAGGCGAACCACGCGATGATGCCGGCCGCGACGATCGTGCCGTAGAGCTCCGTCGTCTGGCGGGCGATGCGGCAGGCCCGCCACAGGATGACGCCCAGCAGCACGATGATCAGGCCGCCGCCGAGGAAGCCCAGTTCCTCACCGGCGACCGTGAAGACGAAGTCCGTCTGCTGTTCCGGGACGAACTGGCCGGTGGTCTGGGTGCCGTTGAACAGCCCGGTGCCGTACAGGCCGCCGGAGCCGATGGCGATGCGGGCCTGGTTGGTGTTGTAGCCGACACCGGCGGGGTCGAGTTCGGGGTTGGCGAAGGCGGCGAAGCGGTTGATCTGGTACTCGTCGAGGATGCCGAGCTGCCACACGGCGATGGCGCCCACGGCCCCGGTCGTCATCAGCCCGATGATCCAGCGGTTGGACGCGCCGGACGCGAGCAGCACGCCGAGCACTATCACCACCATGACCATCACGGAGCCCAGGTCCGGCATCAGCATGATGATGGCCATCGGTACGGCGGCCAGCGCGAGCGCCTGGACGACGGTGCGGTGGTCCGGGTGCATCCGGTCGCCGGCGTCGACGCGGGCCGCCAGCAGCATCGCCATCCCGAGAATGATGGTGATCTTGGTGAACTCGGACGGCTGGAGGGAGAAACCGCCGACGTCCAGCCAGGCGTGCGAGCCGTTGATGGTGGTGCCGAGCGGCGTCAGGACCAGCCCGATGAGGATCAGCGACAGGGCGTAGAGCACCGGGACGGCGCCACGCAGTGTCCGGTGGCCGAGCCAGACGGTTCCCGCCATCAGGGCGAGGCCGATGCCCACATTGACCGTATGTTTGATCAGATAGTCGTACGGATCCCCGTTGTTCAGCTCGGTACGGTTCCGCGTCGCCGACCAGACCAGCAGCGAGCCGAGCCCGGAGAGCAGCAGCGCCGAGGCCAGCATCGGCCAGTCCATCCGGCGGACCAGTGAGTCGCGCGCGGTCAGCCGGCCCCAGACGCCCTGGTCCGGGGTGTAGCGGCTGATCGAGAAGCCGTGCCCGGTCACTCGTCTTCCCTTCGTGCTGCCTGGTCCGCGTCATCGGTTGCGCCGTGGTCGTCCGCCGCCGGATCCTGGCCGGAGTCCGCTTCCGCGTCCGGCTCCGCCGCTGCCTGGTCGAACGCCCCCTGGTCGCCGGCCGCCCGGTCCGCGCCGGCCTGGTCCACCGCCGCGTCACCGCCGTCCGTCCCGTCCGCGGGCCCGGTGTCCCCGCCTCCGCCGGACGCGTCCTCCTCGCCGGCGGCGTCCTCCTCGTCGGCCGGTTTCTCGACCGGCGCCGACTTGATCGAGCCGTCCTCGCGGATCTCCGGCAGCTCCGTCTGCGGCTTCGGCAGCAGCGCCTTGCTCTTGTCGATCTTGCCCTTCTCGTCCACCCCGTACAGCGCGTTGTAGATGTTGCGCACCGCCGGACCGGAGGCGCCGGAGCCGGTGCCGCCCTGGGAGATCGTCATGACGATCGTGTAGTCCTCGGTGTACGTCGCGAACCACGAGGTGGTCTGCTTGCCGTAGACCTCCGCCGTACCGGTCTTCGCGTGCATCGGGATCTTGTCCTGCGGCCAGCCCTGGAACCGCCAGGCCGCGGTACCCGCGGTGGCCACGTCCGCCAGGGCGCCGTCGATCTGCTGGAGCGTCTTCTTGCTCGTCGGCAGCTTGCCGTGCGGCTCGGGCTCGATCATCTCCACCGACTTGCCGTCCGGGCTGACGACGGCCTTGCCGACGGACGGGTCGTAGAGCGTGCCGCCGTTGGCGATGGCCGAGTAGATCGTCGCCATCTGGATCGGGGTGACGAGGGTGTCACCCTGGCCGATGGAGTAGTTGACCGAGTCGTAGGCGTGCAGCTTCATGCCCGCGAGGCAGTTCTCCCGGGACAGCTTGGTGACGTAGTCCTTCTTCTCCGGCCAGTCCTTGGCCTTCTCGCACCAGCTGTCCTTGTTGGCCTCCCAGAAGTCCTTCTTCCACTGGCGGTCGGGGACCCGGCCGGTGACCTCGTTCGGGAGGTCGATGCCGGTCTTCTTGCCGAGGCCGAAGTCGTGGGCGGTCTTGTAGAACCAGTCCTTCGCGTCCTTCTTCGGGTTCATCCCGCCGTCCCGCTTGTGCTCCTGGTGCGCGAGCCGGTAGAAGACGGTGTCGCAGGAGACCTCCAGGGCCTTGCCGAGGTTGATCGCCCCGTGGTCCTGCGACTCGAAGTTCTTGAAGACCTGGTTGCCGATGCTGTACGAGCTGGTGCAGGGATAGCGGCCGTTGAAGTCGTAGCCCGCCTTGACGGCGGCCGCGGTCGGGATGACCTTGAAGATGGAGCCGGGCGCCGCCTGGCCCTGGATGGCCCGGTTCAGCAGCGGGTAGTTCGACTCCTTGTCGGTCATCTCGGCGTAGTCCTTGCCGGAGATGCCGCCGACCCAGGCGTTGGGGTCGTAGTCCGGGTTCGACGCCATGGAGACCACGCGCCCGGTCTTGGACTCCAGTACGACGACGGCGCCCGCGTCCGCCTCGTAGTTGCGGCCGGTGTTGTCGTCGAACTGCTTGCGGGCCTCCTTCATCGCCTTCTCCAGCTCCTTCTCCGCGACCGCTTGCACGCGGGCGTCGATGCTGGTGATGACGTTGTGCCCGGCGACCGCCGGGTCGCTCTGGGTCTGGCCCATGACCCGGCCGAGCTTGTCGACCTCGTAGCGGGTGACGCCGGCCTTGCCGCGCAGGTACTCGTCGTAGGAGCGCTCCAGGCCGGAGCGGCCGACCTGGTCGGAGCGGAGGAACGGCGAGTCGGTGTTCTCCGCCTTCTTGATCTCCTCGTCCGTGACCGGTGAGAGATAGCCGAGCACCTGCGAGGTGGTGGCGCCGGCCGGAGCGGCGTAGCGGCGTACGGCTGTGGGTTCGGCGGTGATGCCGGGGAAGTCCTCGGAGCGTTCACGGATCGCCAGGGCCTGCTGGGTGGTGGCCTCGTCGGTGATCGGGATGGGCTGGTACGGCGAGCCGTTCCAGCACGGCTGCTCGGTCTCCGCGTCGCACAGCCGCACCTTGTCCGAGACGTCCTTCGGCTTCATGCCCAGGACCTTGGCGAGCCGGGCGAGCACGGCCTCGCCGTCGTCGTCCATCTTCATCAGCTCGGTGCGGCTGGCGGAGACGACGAGGCGGGTCTCGTTGTCGGCGAGCGGTACGCCGCGGGCGTCGAGGATCGAGCCGCGCACGGCGGGCTGCACGACCTGCTGGACGTGGTTGCCCGCGGCCTCGGCGGTGTACTCGTCGCCGTTGCGGATCTGGAGGAACCAGAGGCGGCCGCCGAGGGTCGCCAGGAGGGAGAAGACCAGGATCTGGATCGCGACGAGCCGGATGGTGACCCGGGAGGTGCGTCCGGTCTCCGGGATGTTGCTCACAGGGCTGCCCCCTCCAGTGGTGCTGTCGGCGTTCCTGCCTCCGGTACGGGACGGGTCACAGCCGCTTGACCCCCTTGATGCGTCCCGCCCGTGCCCGGGCCTGGCGGCCCAGCAGCCCTCTGCCGCTGCCGCCGCCCAGCGTGGGTGCCGCGCCGCCGGACCGGCCGCTCAGGACACCCTTCGCGCGCCCGCCGAACCGTCCGCCCCGGCGGCCGCCGCCGAGGCTCAGCCCGGTGCCCGCCGTCTGCCAGCCGCCGTACGTGCTCTCGCCCGCGCCGCCGCCCGAGGACTCGGCCAGCGGGTCGTGCTCGGTGCGCCGGGCCACCGCCATGACCAGCGGCACGACGAACGGGGCGAGCAGCAGGTCGTAGAGGGCGGCGGTGCCGACCAGCCCGGCCAGACCGACCTGGCGCGCGGCGGTGTCGCCGACGAGGGCGCCCACGCCCGCGTACAGCAGGGTGGTGCCGACGGCCGCGCCGCCGACGACGAGCAGCGGACCGGTGGCCGAACGGACCCGGCCGCTCTCCGGCTTCACCAGGCCGGCGAGATAACCGATCAGGCACAGCACGAGGGCGTAGCGGCCGACGGCGTGGTCGGCGGGCGGCGCCAGGTCGGCCAGCAGGCCGGCCGCGAAGCCGATGAGCGCGCCGGCGGTGTGCCCGTACACGAGCGCGAGGCCGAGGACGACGAGCAGCGTGAGGTCGGGGACGGCGCCGGGGAGTTGCAGCCGGGCGAGGACGCTCACCTGGAGCACGAGCGCGACGACCAGCAGGGCCGCGGAGAGCAGGATCCGGTTCAGGCGCATCGGTCAGTTCCCGTCGGGGGCGTTGGCGGCGTCGTCCGAGCCGCCGGCGGTGGGCGTGGCCGTGACGGTCACCGTGGGCGCGGGCTTGGGCTTCGCGGGCTTCTCCGGCAGCACGGTGTCGCGCGGGTCCTCGCGGGGCGGCTGGACGACGACGCCGACGATGTCGAGCCGGCTGAAGCCGACGAACGGCCGGACCTGCACCGTACGGGTGAGGTCGCCGTTCGAGGGGTCGACGCGGGTGATCTCCCCGACCGGTACGCCCGGCACGAACGGCTGGTCGCCGTGCGAGCCGAAGGTGACCAGCCGGTCGCCCTTCTTGACGACCGCCTTGCCGTTGAGCAGCTGGACCCGCAGGTCACGACCGCCCTGACCGGTGGCGAAGCCCAGCTCGTTGCTCTTCTCCAAGCGGGTGCCGACGGTGAAGTCGGGGTCGTTGGCGAGCAGCACGGTGGCCGTGGACGGGCCGACGGTGGTGACCCGGCCGACGAGTCCGTCGCCGTTCAGCACGGTCATGTCGCTCTTGATGCCGTCGTCGCTGCCCGCGTCGATGGTCACCGTCCAGGAGAAGCCCTGGGCCGCTCCTATGGCGATCACCTGGGCTCCCTTGACGCCGTACTGTCCCGCGCCCGCGGTCTTGAGCATCTTGTCGAGCTCCCGGGCGCGGCTGCGGGTGCGGTCGTCGCTGCCGAGCTTCAGCTTCAGGGCGGTGTTCTCACGCTCCAGCTCGGCGATGCGGCTGTGCCGCTCCCCGGAGTCGCGGACCGCTCCGACGGCGTTGCCGATCGGATCGACGGCCGCGGCCACGCCGTTCTCCACCGGTCCGAAGGCCGACGCGGCGACCTCCCGGGCGCCGTCGAGCGGTGATTCCTCGCCGCCGCGGATGTCCACCGTGATCAAAGCGAACGCGATGGCGATCAGCAGCACCAGGAGCAGCCGGCTCTCTCGTGTGTCCCTCACGTGCGGCGGCGTGCCTTCCTCGTCTGGACCGGCCGGCCACCGATGTCGCGGTCGCGCCCGGTCGTCAGGAGATGTGTGGCTTGTGTCGGGTGGGGTGTGTTCGGTGTCTGTATATCAACCGGAGCGCCGCACGGACGGGGACCGCCCGCGCGGCGATTCGCCGGGGTCTCATCTGCGCGGCTGGGAGTCCAGCACCTGCTGGAGCGCCTCGAACTCCTCCACGCACTTGCCGGAACCGAGGGCGACGGAGTCGAGCGGGTCCTCGGCGATGTGGATGGGCATGCCGGTCTCCTCGCGGAGCCGTTCGTCGAGGCCGCGGAGCAGGGCGCCGCCGCCGGTGAGCACGATGCCCCGGTCCATGACGTCGCCGGACAGCTCGGGCGGGCACTTGTCGAGGGTGGTCTTGACCGCGTCGACGATCGAGTTGACCGGCTCCTCCATGGCCTTGCGGACCTCGGCGGAGGAGATCACCACGGTCTTCGGCAGTCCGCTGACCAGGTCACGGCCGCGGATCTCGGTGTGCTCGTCCTCGCCGGAGTCGAACGCCGAACCGATGGTGATCTTGATGCTCTCGGCCGACCGCTCACCGAGCAGCAGGCTGTACTCCTTCTTGATGTGCTGGATGATCGCGTTGTCCAGCTCGTCGCCCGCGACCCGGATCGACTGGGCGGTCACGATGCCGCCGAGAGAGATCACGGCGACCTCGGTGGTGCCGCCGCCGATGTCCACGACCATGTTGCCGGTGGCCTCGTGCACCGGCAGGCCCGAGCCGATCGCGGCGGCCATCGGCTCCTCGATGATGTGCACCTGGCGGGCACCGGCCTGGGTGGACGCCTCGATGACGGCGCGGCGCTCGACCCCGGTGATACCGGAGGGCACACAGACCACGACACGGGGGCGGGCCAGATAACGCCGCTTGTGGATCTTGAGGATGAAGTAGCGGAGCATCCGCTCGGTGATCTCGAAGTCGGCGATGACGCCGTCCTTCATCGGGCGGACCGCGACGATGTTGCCGGGGGTACGGCCGATCATCTTCTTCGCCTCGGCGCCCACGGCGAGGATCCCGCCGGTGTTGGTATTGATGGCGACGACCGAAGGCTCATTGAGGACGATGCCGCGGCCCCGGACGTACACCAGCGTGTTGGCGGTGCCGAGGTCGACAGCCATGTCACGGCCGATGAACGACATGTTGTTCCCCATGAGGATATGTCTGGCCTTCCCAGCTGGAGATGGTGGCTTACAGGTAAGGCGGGATGGGCGCGATGCGCGTGGAAGCTTCCATCGTAGTCTCGCCCGCGGCTGAGCCGCGCGACGGCCCTCCGCCATTGTCCGCGGAACGCCCGCCCACCTCTGTAATGGTGACGTCGTGTCGGAGTGATGCGTTCCCAACCCGGTGCTCGCATATGCCAAAGGGCGACCGATTTTTTTCGGTCGCCCCAGGTCACGGAACACTTACAGCTGACAACTGATCAGATTGTCGGTCATGCTGCTCGGGGTTGCTCGGGGTTGCCCGGCCGCGATGCGCGGCGTTGCTCGGCCACGATGCGCGGCGTCGCCCGGCTGCGCGCAGCGCTGCCCGGCCCGCGCGCCCGGCCCGGTCCAACCCGGTCCCGGCCCGGCCCGGACCCGCGTTCACGGGCCCGGCCCTGCCCGCGCGCCGGACTTCGCCCGCGTGCTCGGCTCCGGCGCTCAGGCCGCGCCCGGGAAGAAGATCTTGATCTCGCGCTCGGCGGACTCCTCCGAGTCCGAGGCGTGGATCAGATTCTCGCGGACAATCGTGCCGAAATCACCGCGAATGCTGCCCGGCGCGGCCGCGATCGGATCCGTCGGCCCGGCCAGCGCCCGTACGCCCTCGATGACCCGCTCGCCCTCGACGATCAGCACGACCGCCGGACCGGAGGTCATGAAGTCCATCAGCGGCGGGTAGAACGGCTTGCCCACGTGCTCGGCGTAGTGCTGCTCCAGCACCTCGCGCTCCAGCGTGCGCAGTTCCAGCGCGCTGATCGTCCAGCCCGCCTTGCGCTCGATACGGCCGACGACCTCGCCGATCAGGTTTCTCCTGACCGCGTCCGGCTTCAGGATGACGAGCGTGCGCTGGCTCACGGTGCGGGCTCCTTCGGTCATGCGGGCTGCTTGTTCCCCGGGCGTGTTCCGGGCGGGGCCACCGGACGAGGTCCGGGGCGGGGACACCCCCGGACGTGCGCGGGGGTGGGTGGGGAAGAGGCTACACGGGCTCCCCGGCCCGGCTCCGCCCGGCGCCCGGGTCACACCGGGCCCCCCGGGTCTCACGGCGCCACCCGGGTCACACGGAGCCCGGTCTCACGGAGCCCGGGCCACACGGCGCCCGGGAGGTGAAGGCCGCTCCCGGCGTCCCGCAGCGCACGCCGACAACCGGCAACCGGCAACCGACGCGCACCCGGCGGCGCGCCCGGCAGCACCCGACACGCATCCACCGGCCCCCGACGGCCCGAGACCGCCCGCACCGGCTCCGCGCCCACGCCCGCTCGCACCGCCGCGGCGCCGGCCGGCTCAAGACGGCCCGCACCGGTTCCGCGCTCAGGCCCGCCCGGTCTCCGGCTCGCCGGCCGCCGCCCCGGCGCCGTCGCCCGCCGCGAACCGCGCCTTCGCCTCGTCGATCCTGCCCCCGAAGTGCACCGACGCCCACCACAGCGCCGCGAAGCAGGCGCCCAGGAAGAACATCACCGGGACCAGGAAGCCGCTCGCGATCAGCGCGGCCTGGAGGACCCAGCCGACCGGCACCGCGCCCGGCCGCGACAGCGCCCCGCACAGCAGCACGCACAGCGCCATCGCGACACCGCTGACCGTCCAGACGGTGCCGTCCGGCACGTCGTACATCCGGACGGCGACCAGCGCCGCGAAGCCGATCACGAAGAATTCACCGATCAGCGTGCTCGCACACAGGGTTCGCATCGGGTCAGCCCCTCCTCATCAGCAGCCGGGCCTCGCCCACGGTGATCACGGAACCGGTCACCAGCACACCGGCGCCGGAGAACTCACCCTCCTCCTCGGCGAGGGTGATCGCCTCCTCCAGGGCGTCGTCCAGCCGCGGTTCGACCTGCACCCGGTCCTGGCCGAACACCTCGACCGCGATCGCCGCCAGTTCGTCCACGTCCATCGCCCGGTGCGTCGAATTCCGGGTCACCACGACCTCGGCGAACACCGGCTCGAAGGCCTCCAGCAGCCCCCGTACGTCCTTCTCCCCCGACGGCCCGACGACGCCGACCAGCCGGCTGAAGCTGAAGGCCTCGCTCACCGCGGCCGCCGCGGCACGGGCCCCGGCCGGGTTGTGCGCCGCGTCCAGGACGACGGTCGGGCTGCGCCGTACGACTTCCATCCGGCCCGGCGAGACGACCGACGCGAACGCCGTCCGGATCGTCTCGGCGTCCAGGGTGCGGGCGTGCTCGGACCCGATGCCGAAGAACGCTTCGACGGCCGCCAGCGCCACCGCCGCGTTCTGCGCCTGGTGCGCGCCGTGCAGCGGCAGGAACAGCTCCGGGTACTCACCACCCAGGCCGCGCAGCGTCAGCAACTGCCCGCCGACGGCGACCTCGCGGCTCACCACGCCGAACTCCATGCCGGCGCGCGCCACCGTGGCGTCCACCTCGACGGCCTTCTTCAGCAGCACCTGCGCGGCGTCCACCGGCTGCTGGGCCAGCACGACCGTCGCGCCCTCCTTGACGATCCCGGCCTTCTCGCGCGCGATCTCGCCGGGGGTGCCGCCGAGCCGGTTGGTGTGGTCGAGGTCGATGGGCGTCACCACCGCGACCTGTCCGTCGATCACGTTCGTCGCGTCCCAGCTGCCGCCCATGCCGACCTCGACGACCGCGACGTCGACCGGCGCGTCCGCGAAGGCGGCGTACGCCATGCCGGTGAGCACCTCGAAGAACGACAGCCGGTGCTCCTGCGTGCTGTCGACCATGTCGACGTACGGCTTGATGTCCCGGTACGTCTCGATGAACTTCTCCGGGGCGACCGGGGCGCCGTCCAGGCTGATGCGCTCGGTGATCGACTGCACGTGCGGGCTGGTGTAGCGGCCCGCCCGCAGCTCGAAGGCCGTCAGCAGCCCCTCGATCATGCGCGCGGTGCTGGTCTTGCCGTTGGTGCCGGTGATGTGGATCGACGGATACGCCCGCTGCGGCTCGCCGAGGAGGTCCATCAGCGCCTCGACGCGCACCAGCGACGGGTCCAGCTTGGTCTCGGGCCAGCGGGCGAGCAGTTCGCTCTCGACCTCCCGCAGCGCGCGGTCGGTCTCGGGGTCCTGGGGCCGGGCGGGGATGCCGTCGCCCTCGGGCGGTCCCGCCTGCGTGCGGAGCGTGCGGCTGCCGGCCTCGATCACCGCCAGATCCGGGTCGCGGTCGGTCTCCGCGCCGACGATCTCCTCGAAGGAGTCGCCGGTCGGGTCGTCGGGGTCGGGGTCCTCGTGCGGGACGTGCTCACTCACGCCACCAGTCTACGGAGTCGCCTCCGGCGCGGGTCTCCCGGCGCTCCCGGATGTGCCCGGCCCGCTGCCGGTCGCTGCCCGGACGCGCGAGACGCGGGCGCGCCGCCGCCCTCCGTGCCGTGCGCCGGAGGTGCCGGCATCCCGCCCGCCCGCTGCCCGGGGGCGCGAGGGCTCCGGGCCCGGGGGCACCGTGGCGGCGCCCCCGGGCGTAATCCGGCAGGCCGGTTCAGGCCGGGGGAAGCGTGGCCAGCTGCGCGGCGATGCGGTCGATGTCGGCCTCCGCCGTCGCCAGCCGCGTCCGGATCTTCCCGACCACGTGGTCCGGCGCCTTGGCGAGGAAGCCCTCGTTCCCCAGCTTCGCCGTGGCCTGCGCCTTCTCCTTCTCCGCGGCCGCGAGGTCCTTGCGCAGACGCTTCCGCTCGGCGTCGACGTCGATCGCCCCCGACAGGTCCAGCGCCACCGTCGCCCCCGCGACCGGCAGGGTCGCGGTGGCCGTGAAGCCCTCGCCCTCCGGCTGGAGCCGCAGCAGGGCGCGGATGGCCGCCTCGTGCCCGGCCAGCCCGGTGCCGGTCAGGTCGAGCCGCGCCGGGACCTTCTGACCCGGCTGGAGCCCCTGGTCGGCGCGGAACCGGCGGACCTCGGTGACGACCTGCTGGACGGTCTCGATCTCGCGCTCGGCGGCCGTGTCGCGGAAACCGGAGTCCGCCGGCCAGTCGGCGACGACGACCGACTCCTGGCCCGTGAGCGTGGTCCACAGGGTCTCGGTGACGAACGGGATCACCGGGTGCAGCAGCCGCAGCGTGACGTCGAGGACCTCGCCCAGGACCCGGCGCGAGACCTCGGCCGCCGGGCCGCCCGCCTGGAAGGTGGTCTTGGACAGCTCGACGTACCAGTCGAAGACCTCGTCCCACGCGAAGTGGAAGAGGGTGTCGGACAGCTTCGCGAACTGGTAGTCCTCGTAGTACGCGTCGACCTCGGCGACCACGGTGTTCAGCCGGGAGAGGATCCACCGGTCCTCGGGCCGCAGCAGCGCGGCGTCCGGCAGCTCGCCCTCGGTCGTGGCGCCGTTCATCATGGCGAAGCGGGTGGCGTTCCAGATCTTGTTGGCGAAGTTCCGGGAGGCCTGGACCCAGTCCTCGCCGATCGGGACGTCGACGCCGGGGTTGGCGCCGCGGGCCAGGGTGAAGCGGACGGCGTCGGAGCCGTACGTGTCCATCCAGTCCAGCGGGTTGACCGCGTTGCCGAAGGACTTCGACATCTTCTTGCCGAACTGGTCGCGGACCATGCCGTGCAGCGCGATGGTGTGGAACGGCGGGGTGCCGTCCATCGCGTAGAGGCCGAACATCATCATCCGGGCGACCCAGAAGAAGAGGATGTCGTACCCCGTGACCAGGACGGAGTTCGGGTAGAACTTCGCGAGGCTCTCGGTCTCCTCGGGCCAGCCGAGCGTGGAGAACGGCCACAGGCCGGAGGAGAACCAGGTGTCCAGGACGTCCGTGTCCTGCCGCCAGCCCTCGCCGGACGGGGGCTCCTCGTCCGGTCCGACGCAGACGACCTCGCCGGCCGGGCCGTACCAGACCGGGATGCGGTGGCCCCACCAGAGCTGGCGCGAGATGCACCAGTCGTGGAGGTTGTCGACCCAGTCGAAGTAGCGCTTCTCCATCTCCTGCGGGTGGATCGTGACGCGGCCGTCGCGGACCGCGTCACCCGCGGCCTTGGCGAGCGGGCCGACCTTGACCCACCACTGCATGGACAGCCGCGGCTCGATCGTCGTCTTGCAGCGCGAGCAGTGCCCGACGGAGTGCGTGTACGGACGCTTCTCGGCGACGATGCGGCCGTCGGCGCGCAGCGCGGCGACGATCGCCGAGCGGGCCTCCAGCCGGTCCAGGCCCTGGAACGGGCCGTGCGCGGTGATGACCGCGTGCTCGTCCATCACGGCGAGGTTGGGCAGGTCGTGCCGGCGGCCGATCTCGAAGTCGTTCGGGTCGTGCGCGGGCGTCACCTTGACGGCGCCGGTGCCGAACTCCGGGTCGACGTGCTCGTCGGCGACGACGGGGATGCGGCGGCCGGTGAGGGGCAGCTCGATCTCGGTGCCGACCAGGTGCCGGTAGCGCTCGTCGCCGGGGTGGACGGCGACGGCGGTGTCGCCGAGCATCGTCTCGGCACGGGTCGTCGCGACGACGACCTCGGCGTCACCGGACCCGTAGCGGATCGAGACCAGCTCGCCCTCGTCGTCCTGGTACTCCACCTCGATGTCGGAGATGGCCGTCAGGCAGCGGGGGCACCAGTTGATGATGCGCTCGGCGCGGTAGATCAGCTCGTCGTCGTAGAGCCGCTTGAAGATGGCCCGGACGGCGCGGGACAGGCCCTCGTCCATGGTGAACCGCTCGCGCGACCAGTCGACGCCGTCGCCGAGGCGGCGCATCTGGCCGGAGATCTGCCCGCCGGACTCGGCCTTCCACTTCCAGACCCGCTCGGTGAACGCCTCGCGCCCCAGGTCGTGCCGGGACTTGCCCTCCTTGGCCAGCTCGCGCTCGACGACGTTCTGCGTGGCGATGCCCGCGTGGTCCATGCCGGGCTGCCACAGCGCCTCATAGCCCTGCATGCGCTTGCGGCGGGTGAGGGCGTCGATCAGCGTGTGCTCGAAGGCGTGGCCGAGGTGGAGCGAACCGGTGACGTTCGGCGGCGGGATGACGACGGCGTAGGGCTCCTTGGGGGACTTGGCGTCCGCCTCGAAGTAACCCCGCTCCACCCAGCGCTCGTACAGCTGCCCCTCTACGTCGGCCGGCGCGTACTGGGTCGGCAGATCAACGGGGGCGCTGGTGTGGGCCCCTCCGCGGGGGCGCTGGGTGTTGTCGCTCACGGCGCCAGTCTAAGGGCCGGAACACCGCTGTTACGAACCCGTTGCCGCCCCGGGGTAAAGCCCGCGTAAGTCGTCAGGAAGGATGTGAGCCCACGCAGATGCGAAGACCAGGGGGAGAGATGAGCCACAACCAGCCGCCACCGCAGCCGGGACCGTACGGCGGCGGACAGCCCGGACCCTACGGCCCGGGCGGTGCGGCGGGCGGACCGGGTTACGGCTATCCGCAGCAGCCGCCCGGCCAGGTTCCTCCCCAGCCCGGCTACGGCCAACCGCAGCCCGGCCCCGATCCGTACGGCCGGCCGCAGCAGCCCGGGTACGGACAGCAGCCCGGGTACGGGCAGCAGCAGCCGCAGCCCGGCGCCCCGTACGGCGCTCAGGCCCCGTACGGGCAGCAGCCGCCGTACGGCCAGATGCCCCCGCCCCCGCCCACCGGCGGCGGAAGCGGCAGGGGCAGGACCGTCGGCATCGTCGTCGGCGCCGTCGTCGCGGTCGCCGCGGTCGTCGGCGGCGCCGTCCTCTTCACCGGCGGCGGCCCCGCCGAGGACGACGGTCCGCACAAGCTGACCACCCCGCAGAAGGTGGCCGAGGAGTTCGACCGCCAGGGCGCCGGCAAGGACGACTCCGACCTGCCCGCCGGGGAGAAGGACTCGCTGCAGGCCCTTCCCGGGGTCACGGACCCGCACCCGGTGCAGGCCGAGTACCAGACCGCGTCGAAGAAGCAGATGCTGCTGACCGGCGTCTGGGGCGAGGTGGAGAACCCGGAGCAGGTCATCGACGCCATGTTCGTGGTGATCCAGAAGTCCGCGGAGGAGCAGGGCGACGTCGAGGTCCTCGGCAGTCCGGAGTCGGTGGAGCCGGACGGCCTGGGCAGCGCCGTCATGAAGTGCCAGAAGTTCAAGACGACGGTGGACGACCCGGACGTCCCGATCGACCACGCCGAGCTGCCGGTCTGCATCTGGGCCGACTCCAGCACCGTCGGCGGAGTCATGGTGATGGATCCTGTCGCGCTGATCGCGGGCAAGGCGGACGTCGAGGGGGTCGCGGAGACGGCCGCCGAGGTGCGCGCCGACGCCCGCGTGAAGATCGGGAAGTAACGGCAGCCGAGAGGACCTCCACCGCCATGAGCCAGCACCAGCCGGGTCCCTACGGCGAGCCGCGGCAGCCGGGCCCCGTTCCCGGTCCCCACGGTCAGCCGCAGCAGGGGCAGCCCGGCTACGGCTACCCGCAGCAGCCGCCCGCCGGGCCCGCGCCGCAGCCCGGCTACGGCTACCCGCAGCCCGGTCCGAACCCGTACGCCCAGCCCCAGCAGCCCGGCCAGTACACCCAGCAGCCCCCGCAGCCCCCGTACGGGCAGCAACTCCCGTACGGGCAGCAGCCGCCGTACGGCCGGATGCCCCCGCCCCCGCCCACCGGCGGCGGAAGCGGCAGGGGCAGGACCGTGGGCATCGTCGCCGGCGCCGTCGTCGCGGTCGCCGCGGTCGTCGGCGGCGCCGTCCTCTTCACCGGCGGTGACGGCTCCGGGGGCCCGGACGGGAAGGGCGGCCCGGGCGGCGGGCCGGCGCGGGGCGAAGTCGCCCCGTACACCCTGAAGATGCCCGAGAAGCTTCTCGACGGCGAGTACTCCAAGCAGCCGACCGGCGCGGACCCCGCGAAGGACGAGGGCCTCGCCGACAAGGCCACGGCCGACAGGCTGGGCGTGAAGAACGCCGAACAGGCCACCGGCGTCTACGGCAACTCGCAGAAGCAGAGCCTGTACGTCATCGGCGTCCACGGCCGGGTCGACGACCCGGAGAAGTCGGTCGACGCCCTCTTCGCCCAGATCGAGGACCAGAACGCGCAGGCCGCCGCCGGGACCGAGACCGAGACGGTCACCCCGGTCACCGAGTACTCCCCCGGCGGCTTCGACGGCGCCGTCATGAAGTGCAAGGCCGAGACCGGCGTCCAGGGCGAGGGCGAGTCCCGGATCAAGGCCGAGGTGGCCTACTGCGTCTGGGGCGACACCAGCGCCCTCGGCATCGTCCAGCACCAGCTCACGTCCATCGCCGGCGCCGAGGCGTCCGGGAAGGTCATGACCACCGAAGAACTCTCGGTCGAGACGGTCGCGGTCCGCGACGAAGTCCGCGTCGAGAAGAAGTAACCACCAGCAGCACGCCCCGAGGGGGAACCGTGAGTCACCAGCAGCCTCCGCCGCCGTCCGGCCCGTACGACGGCGGACAGCAGCACAACCCGTACGCCGCCGGCCCGCCGCCGCAGCAGCCCGGCTACGGCTACCCGCAGGGCGCGCAGCCCGGCCCGCAGGGCCACGCAGGAGTACCGCCGCAGGGCGGTCCCGGTTACGGCTACCCGCCGGCCGGAGCACCGGGCGCCCCCGGCGGCCAGCCCTGGCCGCCGCAGGCCCCGCCGCCGTCGCGCGGGCTCGGCAAGGGGGCGATCATCGGCATCGCCGCCGGTGCCCTCGTCGTCCTGCTGGTGGTCGGCTTCGGTGTCGTCTCGATGCTCGGCGGCCCGGAGGGCACCGAGAAGCTCACGGCGCCGCAGACCCTGCTCGACGGGGACTACGAGAAGGCGCCGGACTCCTCCCAGCTCCAGCAGCAGCGCGACATGCTCCAGGACGAACTGCCCTCCGACGGCACGGCAGTGGTCGCGCAGTACACGCAGGGCGGCGACGCCACGAAGGGCGCGCTGATCCTGTCCGGCGCCTGGGGCGACATCGACTCGGACCCCGCGGACACCCGCAAGGACGCCCTGGACGGCATGGCGCAGGGCCAGGGTGCCGAAGTGGTGCAGTCGCCGAAGGACTTCGGCAGCGGTGACGACGTCCTCAGCTGCCAGGTGCTGAAGGCCACCCAGGGCCTGGGCGAGCTGTACATGCCGGCCTGTGCCTGGTCGGACAACTCCACCATGGCCGTGGTCGCCGTGGTCTCCCCCGACTACACGTCGGAGGACTCCGTGAACCTCGACGAGTACGCGGACACCGTCTCCAAGGTGCGGGACGAGACCGTGCAGCCGAAGTAGCGGCCGCCGTACGCGGACCGCACGGCGGGCCCGCGGGGGAAACGTGAGGGGCGGCCCGGACATCGCGTCCGGGCCGCCCCTTCGTGTTCCGTGCCGCCGGGCGGCGGGTGGGTCAGGCGCTCTTCTCGTGCCGCTCCCCCGGCTCGCCGCCGCGGGTCCGCGGGACGAGGGTCGGATTCACGTTGGAGTGCACGACGTCCTCGGTGATGACGACCCGGGCGACGTCCTTGCGGGACGGCACCTCGTACATCACCGACTGGAGGACCTCCTCCATGATGGCGCGCAGGCCCCGCGCGCCGGTGCCGCGCAGGATCGCCTGGTCGGCGATGGCCTCCAGGGCCGGGCGGTCGAAGTCCAGCTCCACACCGTCGAGTTCGAAGAGCCGCTGATACTGCTTGACGAGCGCGTTGCGCGGCTCGACCAGGATCTGGAGCAGCGCCTCGCGGTCGAGGTTGTGCACGGAGGTGATGACCGGGAGCCGGCCGATGAACTCCGGGATCATCCCGAACTTCACCAGGTCCTCCGGCATGACCTCCTGGAACTGGTCGCTGGCCTCGATCTCCCGCTTGGAGCGGATCGTCGCGCCGAAGCCGATGCCCTTGGCGCCCGCCCGGGATTCGATGATCTTCTCCAGGCCGGCGAAGGCACCGCCCACGATGAACAGGACGTTCGTCGTGTCGATCTGGATGAACTCCTGGTGCGGGTGTTTGCGGCCGCCCTGCGGCGGGACGGAGGCGGTGGTGCCCTCCAGGATCTTCAGCAGCGCCTGCTGGACGCCCTCGCCGGAGACGTCCCGCGTGATCGACGGATTCTCGCTCTTCCGGGCGACCTTGTCGATCTCGTCGATGTAGATGATCCCGGTCTCGGCCTTCTTGACGTCGTAGTCGGCGGCCTGGATCAGCTTGAGCAGGATGTTCTCGACGTCCTCGCCGACATAGCCGGCCTCCGTCAGCGCGGTGGCGTCCGCGATCGCGAACGGGACGTTCAGCATCCGGGCCAGCGTCTGCGCGAGCAGGGTCTTGCCGGAGCCGGTCGGGCCGAGCAACAGGATGTTGGACTTGGCCAGTTCGATGGCGTCGTCCCGGCCCTCACGACCGCCGTTCTCGCCGGCCTGGACCCGCTTGTAGTGGTTGTAGACGGCCACGGAGAGCGCCTTCTTCGCGGGCTCCTGGCCGACGACATAGCCTTCGAGGAACTCGTAGATCTCCCGGGGCTTGGGAAGCTCTTCCCAGCGCACCTCGGAGGTTTCGGCGAGTTCCTCCTCGATGATCTCGTTGCAGAGGTCGATGCACTCGTCGCAGATGTACACACCCGGGCCTGCGATGAGCTTCTTCACCTGCTTCTGGCTCTTGCCGCAGAACGAGCACTTGAGCAGATCGCCGCCGTCACCGATGCGTGCCACGAGGTGCTTCCCCTTCGCCTGGGATCCGCCCTGATCTTTCGGACCCTGGTGCCTGTCTGGGTTGTCCGGAAACCGCGACGCGGTGGTTCCGTCACGGCCCGATGCCCCCTCCCGACGGTACCTTGCCGGGCCCCCCGTCCGGGCCCCCCTTGGACCGACTCGGTCCAAGGGGGTCATCGCGTCATGCGAAAGCGGAACTCTTCCGCGTCGAGACGATCTGGTCCACCAGACCGTACTCGAGCGACTCCTCCGCGGTAAGGATCTTGTCTCGCTCGATGTCGTCGCGGATCTTCTCGATCGGCGTCGTGGAGTGCTTGGCCAGCAGCTCCTCCAGCTGCAGCCGCATCCGCAGGATCTCGTTGGCCGCGATCTCCAGGTCGGAGACCTGGCCGCGGCCGGTCTCGCTGTACGGCTGGTGGATCAGGAGGCGGGCGTTCGGCAGCGCCATCCGCTTGCCGGGGGTGCCGGCGGCGAGCAGCACGGCCGCGGCGGAGGCCGCCTGGCCCATGCAGACCGTCTGGATGTCGGGCTTCACGAACTGCATCGTGTCGTAGATCGCGGTCAGCGCCGTGAAGGAGCCGCCGGGCGAGTTGATGTAGATCGAGATGTCCCGGTCGGGGTCCATCGACTCCAGGCACAGCAGCTGCGCCATGACGTCGTTGGCAGAGGCGTCGTCGATCTGCACGCCGAGGAAGATCACGCGCTCTTCGAACAGCTTCGCGTACGGGTCGTACTCCCGGACGCCCTGCGAGGTGCGCTCGACGAAGCGGGGCACGATGTACCGGGACTCGGCGCGGGGTCCCTCGTAGCGGCCGCTGGGGTTCTTGCTCATGTGGGTGTTCACCGTCCTGGTGGCGATCAGTGGACTGGGGGCCGGCTGCGCGGTGGCGTCCGGGGCTCAGGCCCCGGTGCCGCCCCCGCCCGGAACGCCCGAGGCGGAGGTCATGACCTCGTCGATGAGGCCGTACTCCTTGGCTTCCTGGGCAGAGAACCAGCGGTCGCGGTCGGAGTCACGGGTGATCTGCTCGACGGTCTGACCGGTGTGGAAGGCGGTCAGCTCCGCCATCCGCTTCTTGGTGTGCAGCAGCCGCTCGGCGTGGATCTTGATGTCCGAGGCGGAGCCGGCCAGGCCCGCGGAGGGCTGGTGGATGAGGATTTCGGAGTTCGGGAGCGCGAAGCGCTTGCCGGGCGTGCCGGCGCTCAGCAGGAACTGGCCCATCGAGGCGGCGAGGCCCATCGCGATCGTGACCACGTCGTTCTTGATGTACTGCATGGTGTCGTAGATCGCCATGCCGGCCGAGATCGAGCCGCCCGGGCTGTTGACGTACAGGTAGATGTCCTTGTCGGGGTCAGCGGCAAGGAGGAGCAGCTGCGCCGTGATCTTGTTGGCGATCTCGTCGTCGACCTGCTGGCCGAGGAAGATGATCCGCTCCCCGAGCAGCCGGTTGTAGACCTGGTCGCCAAGGCCACCGAAGGTCGGCTCGCCGGCGGCGGAAGGCATCAGATTCGTCACGTATCCACCTGCTCGTAGTTCGACGGCCGCGCGCCGTCTCAGCGTCTTCTGGTACTTCTGCGGGCGGGGCTCCGGGCCTTGCGTCCCGGGCCGTCCGGCACCCTCGGGTGCCTTACGGACACTCCCCTGCCCTCCTGTCTACGGACCCTAACGCGCTGGTCGGCGGGCGCCATCCCGCATTGTCAACTGTTCGCTGTGAGCGCAGGCCCGCGGGCACACCGGAGACCGCGGGCCGCGGCGCCCGGGCGGCGCGTCCGCGGCAGGCGGCCGGACGGCGGACCGGCGGCGGACGGACGGACGGCGGCGGACCGGCAGCGTGCGGACGGACGGCTGCGGACGGCGTGCGGATACGCGGCAGGCCCGGACGCGCGACGCGTCCGGGCCTGCCGACACAAGGGTCCGTGGGACCGCGGAGGACGGGGCTCAGGCCTCGTTCTTCTCCTCGGCCGGCTTCTCCTCTGCCGGCTCGGCCTTCCCGCCCTCGGCGGCGTCGGAGCCGGAGTCCGCGGAGGCGGCCTCGACCGTCTCGGCGGTCTCGTCCTCGTCGTCCAGGTCGACGACCTCGCCGTTGCTGTCCTTGACCGTGGCCGCCTCGACGACCACCGCGAGGGCCTTGCCGCGGGAGACCTCGCCGACGAGCATCGGGACCTGCCCGCCCTCGACGACCGCCTGGGCGAACTGGTCGGGGCTCATGCCGGAGGACTGGGCGCGGCGCATGAGGTGCTCGGTGAGCTCCTCCTGGCCGACGGACAGCTTCTCCTTGTTGACCAGCTCGTCCAGGACGAACTGCGTCTTGATGCCCTTCTCGGCCTGCTCCTTGAGCTCGGCGTCGAACTCCTCGGCGGTCTTGTCCTGGATCTTGAGGTAACCCTCCAGGTCCAGGCCCATCTGGCCGAGCTGGTGGTGCTCGAGGTTGTGCTTGCGGGTCTTGACCTCGTCCTCGAGGAGCTTCTCGGGGATCGGCACCTCGACGAGCTCCAGCAGGGCGTCCAGCACCTTCTCCTGGGCCTGCGTGGCCTGGTCGTACTGCTTCGACTGCTCCAGCCGCTTGCGGCTGTCGGCGCGCAGCTCCTCGAGGGTGTCGAACTCGCTCGCGAGCTGGGCGAAGTCGTCGTCCAGCTCGGGCAGCTCACGGGAGGCGACGGCGGTCACGTCGACCTTGACCTCGGCCTCCTTGCCCTGGGCGGAGCCGCCCTTGAGCTCGGAGGTGAAGGTGGCGGTGCCGCCGGCCTCCAGGCCGGTGACGGCCTCGTCGATGCCGTCGAGCAGCTCGCCGGAGCCGATGGTGTAGCTGACGCCGCTCGCGACGCCGTCCTCCAGGACCTCGCCGTCGACCTTGGCCTCCAGGTCGAGCGTCACGACGTCGCCCTCGGCGGCGGCGCGCTCGACCGGGGTGGTGGAGGCGAAGCGCTCACGGAGCTGCTCGACCGCCTTGTCCACCTCCTCGTCGGAGACCTCGACGGCGTCGACGGTCACCTCGATGCCGGAGTAGTCCGGGATCTCCACGGACGGGCGGATGTCGACCTCGGCGGTGAAGGCCAGCAGCTCGCCGTCCTTCAGCTCGGTGATGTCGACCTCGGGCTGGCCGAGCGGGTTGAGCTCGCCCTCGTTCACCGCGTCCGTGTAGAACTTCGGCAGCGCGTCGTTGACGGCCTCCTCCAGCACAGCTCCGCGGCCGAACCGCTGGTCGATGACCCGGGCCGGGATCTTGCCCTTGCGGAAGCCAGGCACCGAGACCTGCTGGTTGATCTTCTTGTACGCCGCGTCGAGGCTGGGCTTGAGCTCCTCGAAGGGCACCTCGACAGTGAGCCGAACCCGGGTCGGGTTCAGGTTCTCCACGGCGCTCTTCACGGTTCGGTCTCCTTGGGGCTGACTTCTGGGATTCTGCGGGGAGCCTGTGTGAATCCCCGCTGATGGCGCCCCATGCTTCGGATCGACATCTAGATCGACACAGACGGACACAGGCACGCAGCTTGCATAGTAACCGCAAGCGGTATCGCCCCCCTAACCCGAGCGGGGGCCACGGTGGCAGGCCGGACAGCACCGCCGGCACGGAGAGGCTGCGGACGGCGACGGTCGGGGTGGCCGGATTCGAACCGACGACCTTCCGCTCCCAAAGCGGACGCGCTACCAAGCTGCGCCACACCCCGCTGGTGCGACACGTAGGGTACATGGCCGCAAGCACAGCGGCGCCCCTCACCGCGGCGCCGGGCATCGGGTGTGCGCCGGGCCGCCGGGACCCGCTACGATGCACACCGTGCCGCGATCACTCCGATGCGTGGCGCGCGCGGGCGTAGCTCAATGGTAGAGCCCCAGTCTTCCAAACTGGCTACGCGGGTTCGATTCCCGTCGCCCGCTCCACACAGCTCAGGGCCAGGTCAGAGATCATTCTCTCCGCCTGGCCCTGAGTCGTCTCCAGAGGCGTGTTCAGCCGGTCGTGCCCCCTGCGTGCCCCTCCAGCTCCTCATCAGCCTTGTGCGCCCCCGTAGCGAGCTTGCGCGCCTGGTCCACGAGGCCGCTCACGGAGTCGGCGATCAGCCGGTCTCGCTCGGCACTGGCGTGCTGGTAGATCAGTGCGGCACGGGCGGTGCTGTGGCCCATCCGGGACATCAGCTCGCGAGTGCTGGCCCCGGTCGAGGCGGCCAGGGTGTTGCCGGTATGACGAAGATCATGGAAGCGCAGTCCGGTGATGCCCGCTTCGGCGCAGGCCTTGTGCCACAGCCGGTTGAAGTGGTTCCGGCGCGGGATCGCTCCCTTCGCCCCCAGGAAGACCCGGCCGGCCGATCCGGGCCCGGCGAACAGGTCCAGGTGCCGACGCAGGTCCGGGACGATCGCGGCCGGGATGGCCACGGTGCGCTTGCCCGCCTCGCTCTTGGGCGCCTTGATCTCCCGCTGTCCGTTGGTCAGCTCGGCAACGGCCTGGCGCACGCGGACCGCCCCGCGGTCGAGATCGACGTCACGGCGGTGCAGCCCGATCAGCTCACCCCAGCGCAGGCCGAGGAACCCCGCCATGAGGACGAGCGCGCGGTAACGCGGCTGAATGGCGTCGGCGATGGCGAACACCTCGGGCACGGTGGCGGTCGGCCGCTCGGGGGTCGGCGGGTTGCTCGCGCCCTTGATCTGGCACGGGTTGCGCCGGATCAGTTGGTCTTCCACGGCGGTGGCGAGCACGGCCCGCAGCAGGGCATACGCCTTGGCCACCGTCGAGGGGCCGACACCGGCGGCGAGCCGGGCGGCGCGCCAGCTCCGGACGGCGGCGGGCGAGATGTCGGAGACCGCGACCGCCCCGAAGGTCGGCACCAGGTGCAGCCGCAGCAGCGACCGGTACAGCTCTGCCGTCCGAGTGGTCAGGCCTCGCTCAGCGATCCAGGTCCCGGCGTACTCCCCCAGCGTCACGCGACCGGCGTCCGGGTCGTGCCAGTCCCCGCGGCGAAGCTGCGTCTGGAGGTCGGCCAGCCAGTCGTCAGCGTCCCGCTTGGTGCGGAAGGTGTGCGGCGCGGGCCGGAGCTGCCCGTCCGGAGTCACGTAACGGGCCTGATAGCGCCCCGAAGGCAGCTTCCGGATCCGGCCGTAGGGGCGGCGTTTCCCGGCCATCAGGCAGCCCTCCGGAGGGTGAGAGCAGAGCGGCGGGGCTGCACCGTGTTGGCGGCGATGAACTCGCGTACGGCGCTCTCCGGGATACGGACGTGACGGCCGACCTTGACGTACGTGATGCGCCGCTCTTCGATCAGCCGTCGAGGGAAGCGGACAGTCCTGCCGAGCAATTCGGCGACCTGGCCGACGCTGAGGTACCGGTCTTCGTTCATGACGTGCTCTCTCCTTCCGTGTCGTTGGGGGTGAAGGCGGCGGCGAGCCATTCCTCACCGCGTGGGAGGCCGGTTCCGGCGAACGTCCAGTGCGCGAGGACGAGGGTTGTCTCTTCGCTGCCGGGGTCGGCCGGCATGTCGGCGTCGCCGCGTGCGATGGCGGCTTGGAGGCGGCGCCATTCGGCGCGGGCGGTGCGGAGTGCGCCGAGGGTGGTGGAGTAGCGGCGGGTCTTAGTGGAGAAGTGGCCCCGGAAGCCGAGCATGTGAGCCCAGGCCCGGAGTCGAAGGTCTTCCAGGTCTCTGCGGCCGCCGAGGGCCCAGGCGGTGCGGATCAGTTGCCGGGCGTGCTCGGTCAGCCGCATCCGGGCCAGCTCGGCGAGGAAGCGCAGTGGCCGGTCCAGGGTTCCGGTCGCGGTCTCGGCTCCCTTGGTGGCGTACTTGGCGATGTAGGCCGCGACGGCCCGGTCGGTCAGCTCGGTGCCGCCGTCGAGGTCGGCGGTGCGGATGGTGCGGATGTCGAGCTGGCGGCCGAAGGCGAAGGTGTGTGCGCGGCCGTCGATGAGGGGTCCGGGTACTTCGGCGTCAGCGGCGGCGGCCCGGATGGCGTCGGTCAGCAGCTCGGCGGTGGCCCAGGCCGGGGGCGGGGAATCGCCGCCGTCGGGGCCGTCGAGCCGGATGACGGCGTGGAAGTGCACGGCGCCGCGCTTCTGGTACTCGGCGACCTTGGCGAAGGACACGCGCGCGTGGTCGCGGAAGGCCCGCTGTGTGAGCCCGGCGAGCTTGGCGACCTTGCGGCGCAGGTAGATCGTGAAGCGTGCCCAGATGGCGGAGGCGTGCGCGTTCCACAGGACGGCGGCTTCGTAGTCGTAGGTGTCCGGGTCCAGCGGAGTGCCCAGCTCGGGTGCGTCCTGGTCGTGGCGGGTGCCGCAGCGGCAGCGGCCGGAGGCGGGGCGGTTGTGGACCGGGCCGAAGCCGGGGGCGGTGAAGGTGGCGAAGACGCGTGGGTGTGTGGCGACCCGTTCGGGGGCGCCCTTGCCGCCTTTGAGTCCGGCGGTGATCAGTTGGTAGGTGTCGCGACGGTAGACCTCGGCGCAGGAGGCGCAGCGGGTGGCGCGACGGTTGTTGCAGCGGACCAGGAGCTGTCCGGCGGGCAGGTCGGTGGACTCCAGGTGGTGCAGCACGCGGCCGAGTTCGCCGGTGCGGGTGTTGATCTGCTGCTCGGTGCGGTAGCCGTCGAGGCGGATCGGGGTGGTGCAGCCGCCGAGGGTGCGGAGCTGGCCGACGAGGTCGGGCAGGTTGCCGAGACCGGCGAGGAAGGCGAGGTCTTTGGCCGGCGGGGCGGTGGTTTCGGGCATGGGGGTACCTCCTTTCGGCGCGTGGAGGGCCGGGGCGCCGGTCGCAGGGGTGAGGCGAGGGCGCCCCAGCCGGGTGGTTCAGCGGCGGGGGAAGACGGCGGTGGCGGCGGCGTGGAGGAGCGGTCCGAGGGGGGCCGTGCCGGTGCCCTGGCAGGCGCGGCAGACCACGCGGAGGGTGACGCGGGTGCCGTCGGGGTGGAGGCGGCCGGTGTCGATGGCGACGACGGGGAAGCCGTCGCAGTCGCGGCAGCGGCGCGTACGGGCAGAGGCGGGCTGGGGCATGATGTGGGTTCCTTTCGATTGCGGTTGGAAGGGACGGCCCCGGGTGGCGGGCGTGCTTGGCGGCTTGTGCGCCACCCGGTGGCCGGTCAGCGGCCGGGGTGGATTCCCCGGCGGCCGTGTCCCTTGGCCAGGTACATGGAGTTGTCGGCGGCGCTGAGTGCGTCGGTGAGGACGGGCAGCGGGAGGTCAGCGACGCGGCACAGGCCCACGGACGCGGCCAGCGGCAGGCGGGTGTCCCGGTAGGGCAGTGGCCGGTGCAGTTCGGCGGTGAGCCCCGCGGTGCCGTCGGCGGGCAGGTGGCAGACGACGGCGACGAACTCGTCTCCGCCCAGGCGTCCGGCGATTCCGTGGAGACGGCTGGACCAGGTGCGCAGGCGTTCGGCGGTGGCGACTAGGGCGGCGTCTCCGGCGGCGTGGCCGTGGGTGTCGTTGAGGTCCTTGAAGTGGTCGAGGTCGACCAGGAGGACGGCGGCGGTCTCGGGGTGCCGGCCGATGAGGCGTTCGGCGCGACTCGTCCATCCGGCGCGGGTGTGCAGGCCGGTCAGCGGATCGCGGCGGGCGGAGGCCAGGCGGCGGGTGAGTATGCCGGTGTGGACGGCTCAGCCGAGTAACGGCGCGACGGTGGCGACTTCGTGCAGCTGCATGTCTTCTCCCCGGTGATGGCGGTTGGTTGCAGTGGTCCCGGCGTTGGCGGGGTGCTTGGCGGCTTGTGCGCCCACGCCGGGACCGGTCAGCGCTTGAAGGTCTGGCCGTTGTGCAGGGAGCGGAGGACCACGGCCAGTACGGCGACGGACCCGGCGGTGACAGCGACGGCCAGGAGCATGGAGACCAGGACCGTGCCGACGACGAGGACGGCGGCGGCGCCGGTCGCCACGGCAGCCGGGGTGATCTGCACGGCCGGACGCACGACCGGGGCCGAAGCCGGGTCGGTCGCAGCCGCGGGGGCCCGGTCGGCGGCCGGGGCCGGAGCGGGGGCCGCAGCGGTGGTGATCGTGTAGGTGTCGGGCGTCGGGTACTTGGGACGGAACATCGCAGGTCTCCTTACTTGGTCGTGGTGTTGACCACGTCGGTGCCGGTCTCGGCGGCGCCCTCGATGGCCGGGGCAAGGAAGGTGTCGGCGAGCAGGAAGCCGCCCAGGAGAAGCACGACGACCAGCCACAGCGGCGGGCGCATGAGCTTGATCCCGAAGTAGCCGATGAGGCCGACGAGGACGATCAGGGGCAGGTGCACGGTCATGGCGGCGGCTCCTATCGGGCGGTGCAGCGGTGGGTGCGGGCGGCGAGCTGGGCGGCGGTCTGGCTGGAGTAGTCGGCGGACCAGCCGCAGCGGTCGTTGGTGCACACGGCGGCGTGCTTGGTGTGGCCGTGGCGGTCGCGGTGGGTGCCGATCTGTACGAAGCCGATCCGCATCAGGGCGTGGAAGAAGTCGCGGGCGGGCATGTCGGGTCTCCTCTCGGTCAGGTGAGCTGGGCGGCGATGGCGTCGGCCAGTGGCGGCGGGACGCCGAGCCGGGCGCGGAGGGTGTCGGTGTCGATGGGTGAGCCGGTGCGGGTGCGGTGGGCGTCGGCGACCTTGCGGGCGTGCTCGACGAGCGCGGCCGGGACCGCCGGAGCGACCGGAGCCGGGACCGGAGTGGTGGGCTTGGCCGGGGCGTCGACCGGTTCGGGCAGCGGCTCCGGCTCGGCCTCCGGGGCGGGCTCCAGCTCGGTCGCGGAAGTGGCCGGCGGGGTTGTCGGCTCGACGCGAACCGGGGCGGCGACCTGCTCCACCTCGGTCACGGGCTCCGGCGCGGACTCGTCGGCCGGGGAGTGAGCGAGGAGGGTGCCGCCGAGGAAGGCCAGCGCGGGCCATCCGGCGACGAGGATGCGCAGCCAGTCCGGGACGTCGTTCAGGTCCAGGAGTCCGGCGGTGGCGATATTCGCGCCGAGGGAGGCGGCCAGGGCGACGGCGAACCACAGCCAGGCCGCCCGTACGGCGCCGCCGGACGCCCGCAGCAGCCGGAGGCGGCGCCAGGCGGCGACCAGCAGCAGGTCAACGCTGATCGGGTAGGCCCAGGCTTTCCAGCCGTCCTGTCCGGCGGCGGCGGCGATGTCGTGGAGGTGGGCGAAGGACAGGGCACCGGCGATGACGGCTTGCACCAGCACGGCATCCAGCCGGGCGAGGTAGCGGCGCATCACGGATCTCCTTCCTGGTGAGGTGGTGCCGGGGTGGGTCAGAAGCGGTCGGGGGTGGGGTCGATCCCGGAGCCCAGGCAGCGCGAGCAGATCGCTTCGACGTTGCCGACCTTGCGGTGCCGCCCGAGAGGGCCGACGTAGATCGGTTCGGAGTCCCAGCCGGTGCTCCGGCATGTCGGGCAGCGCGGTTCGCGGTCGGCAGGCTTGGCCTTGCGGGTCGTCTTCCTCGCGGCGGCCATGGCGGGTCCTTTCGCTGGGTTCGGGCAAGGCCGGGGTAGGGACACGGCGCGAAGGCGGTCACGCCGACCGGGATAAGGCGGAGAGGGTTCAGGCCGGAGCCGGGGCCGACTCGGTTGCCGGAGCCGGGAGCTTGGCCGACTTGAGCGGAGGCAGCACCGGCCGGAACGGCGCCAGCTCAGCCAGCTCCGGCGTGCGGTCCGCGTGCGCGTTGCAGGCGGCCACGGCCTGCCGCAGCGAGGTGAACGGGGTCCGGGTGCGGACCCAGCCGCCGGAGGAGTCACCGGCGATCGCGGTACCGGGCCGATCCTCGGGAATCTGGATCGTGGCCAGCACGGCATCCGGGGAGATGTCGCCGAACGCCATCTTCGCCGACGCTTCGTCGTTGACCCGATGGGCGGTCCGCCCGGTCAGCTGGGCCCGGAGCATGGTGATGCCCTTGCCCAGTTCGGAGCCGAACCGCTGCCCGCACACCTCGACGTAGATGCCGGCGGCCCTGCCGAGCTGGGCCAGCCGCACCAGCGCCGTGATGATCCGGTCCCGGCGCTTCTCTTCCTCCTTGGTGGTGAACAGGGCCAGCTCGGCGACCTCGTCCACCAGGAGCACGATCGGCACCGGGCGGAGGTGTTCCGGCAGACCCCAGATGTCGGCGGTGGTCTCGGCATCCGGCACGTCGGCGCTGATGCGCTGCTCGGCCCGGATGATCCGGTAGATGTCGGCCATCCGTTCCACCAGAGCGTCGAGCAGTTCGGCGGCGTCGTCGGGGTTGTCGGCCAGCGCGGAGAACCGACGCGCGAGCGGCGCCAGCTCCACGCCCTGCTTGCAGTCGATCCCGACCAGCGCCACATCCTGCGCGGCCAGCTCGGCCACCAACCGGCGCTGATAGACAGACTTCCCCGACTGTGTCGCGCCGAGGTTCAGGGCGTGCGGCACCTGCCGGTAGTCCCGGTAGTGGACCGTCCCGTCATCCCGCAGGGCCACCGGCACCCGCAGCGTGCCCCGTTCGGCAGCAGGCATCTGCACCTTCCGCAGCACGTCGAACCCGGTCATGGCCAGCTCCACCACACCCGAACGGATCTCACGCGAGACCACACCGTGCATCCCGAAGGAATGCCGCAGCCGGTCCGCCGAGGCCGAGAAGTCGAACGCGTCCTGACCGGGGCGCATCTTCAACCGCAGCACCAGTCCGGTCCGGGTCGGACGCACCCGCAGGATGCGAGGCGAACGCGGTCCGGGCATGTCCTGACGCGTGGCCCGAGCCAGCGCCAGACGCCAGCGAGCGGGCCCGACCGTCAGGCCGCACGCCTCCATCACCGGCCGGTAGCGCAGCAGCACCCGCGTCACCGCGAAGACGATGCCGAAGGCCGTCCAGTACCAGGCCGGACGCAGCCACCGGAGCACCAGCACCCCGGCCACCAGGACCAGCACGAAGATCAGCGTCTCGGTCATGACGCTCAGCCCTCAGCCCCGGCGGCGGCCGGGTTCAGCGGGGTGATCGCCACCGCACGGAAGGCGATGCCGAACCGCTTCTCGCCGTTGAAGGTGTTCTCCCAGTCCCGCGCCCGCAGTCCGGTCACCGCGACCGGCATCCCCGGCACGAGGCCCGAGGAGATGCCCGTCTCCGGGACGCTCACGGTGTAGAGGTCCGCCTGACCCTCGTCGGCCACCGTCAGCCCGATGGTCATCATCTTCGCGCCGGTCTCCCGGTCGATGGCGATCTCGCCCGTTTCCCTGCTGATCACCTTGTGCTTCGGCTCGACGGCCACGAACACGACGGCGGTCGAAAGGTCGATCTTGAACGACGACATGGAAGCTCCCTGGTTCGGATTCGAGCAGCAGCAATCGGCGCCCGCCATTCTCAGTCCTAGGACTGCGGGCCCACTGAGAGCATGCCTCGCAGTCCTAGGACTGTCAATCCTGGGACTGTGTGTTTGACTGGATTCGTTGAGAGGAGTCCTGCGTGGCACCGAAGTGGAGAGAACTGGCCGACCGGCTGGCAGAGCGCATCAGAAGCGGTGAGTACGCGCCTGGCGAGCAGCTGCCGCACATCAGGGACCTGGTGGAAGCGGGCGAAGGGTCGAAGTCCACGGTTCACGCCGCGTACAAAGCGCTGGAGACCGAGGGCCTGGTCACGTCCTCGCGAGGCCACGGCACGGTCGTCCGGCATCAGACCCCGTTGAAGCGCCTCGGCATCGCCCGGTACGACAAGGCCAAGTGGCGCGACGGCGACGAGGTGGCGTTCATCGCCGACCGTGTGGCCTCGGGGCGCAGCTACCGCCGCAACGAGCAGACCCAGAAGGTCAGCCAACTCGAAGCAGCCCCGGACGTGGCCCAAGCGCTCGGCGTCCCCGTCGGCGCCAAGGTGTACGCGCGAGCCCGCCTGGTGAAGGAAGGCGAGCAGCCGACGCACACGCTCACGAGCTACTACCGGCCCGAGCACGTCAAGGGCACCCGCATCGTGGACCCGACGCCGGGGCCGGCCGGACGGGGCGGCGGCTTCCGCGTGCTCTACGACGCCGGATACGAGATCGACCACATGAAGGAAGAGCTGTTCGCCAGGGTGCCGACTCCCGACGAGGTGCAGCAGCTCCAGTTGCCGGCCGGTGAGCCCGTGATGGAGTTGCACCGGACGACGTACACGGCTGATGGCACCGTGGTGGAGTACGCGATCGGCGTCCACGCGGCCTCGCGCTTCGCGTGGGAGTACGACTTCAAGGTGCCCGACTCGGCGAAGGCCGCGCAGGAGGACTGATGATCCCGGCACGGGTCCGCGACGACGTGCAGCTGCTGTGGGACTACCAGCAGATGCACCACGAGCCGCGACCGTGCTCGGTCGGCATCGGTCTGGGCAGCCACGACCTCGGCGTGGCCGACACCACCGTGGACCTGTACCGGCGGGGCATGATGCCGCTCATCGTCTTCACCGGAGCCACCAGCCGCACGACGCGCGAACGCATGCCCCGCGGCGAGGCCGTGCACTACCGGGAACGCGCGCTCGAACTGGGCGTACCGGCGTCGGCGGTGCTCGTGGAGCCGCACGCGCGCAACACGGGCGAGAACATCAGCCTGACCCGCGCGCTACTCGAAGAGCACGGCGTCGAGGTCACGTCCGCACTGCTGATCAGCAAGCCCTACGAGGAGCGCCGGGTCTACGCCACGGCACGCAAACTCTGGCCGTCGGTCGAGTTCATCAGCGCTTCCACGCCCATGTCGCTCGACGCGTACGTCGAGTCCATCGGGGATCAGCGCCTGGTGGTGGACATGCTCGTCGGCTCCCTGCAACGCCTGCTGATCTACCCCGAACAGGGCTTCATGATCAGCCAGCCGATCCCGCCGGACGTCGTGGCCGCGTACGAGCGACTGTGCACCCAGGGCTACACCAGCCGACTGGTACCCGGCACCGCAGCGGCAGGTTGAGTAAAAACCTTCTCTACGGGTTCAAGGCTCCTCGCTGCCGCTCGTCGCGCGCGGCCCGGCTCCCCCGGGCCGACGCTCCTGTCTGCGCCCCGCTCCGGCCCGGTCCGCCCGGCCGCGCTGGCAAGAGGCGAAGAGCCAGGGCCGAGGTTCATACGGGACCGTCTGTGGCTGGGGCGGTCGGCGCTCCGAGACTTTAGGCAGCCACCATGGGGCGAGCCTCTAAGATCGGGGCCCCACATCGGGCTTTGCGGGCAGGCTAGGTGCTGCCCGAGTCGCAGTCAGCTTACGGGGCCCCGATCTCTCGCCCCATGGCAGCTCCAGCCCAAAGTCTCTCCACGCCGCCCGCGGTGCCTACAGGCCGGACCAGGCGGGCGAAACCTGTTTGCGCAGGGTGGGTTGTTGCCGCCTCTGCTACTCTGCCGCCTATGCCTGTTTTAAGGCATGCCAAAGGCGGCCCCTGCCCACGTCGTGGAGGACCTGGCAGCGCCGCACTCTAGCTTGGAGGATCTTCGTGAAATGCCACGATGACCAACCGGAAAGTCATTGCACCGCGTGTAATGACTTTCTGATGCGCAATCTACCAGAACATTGCTCGCGAGCAACCATCGGCGAATCTTCTCGCCGAATTCGTCGCGCCCAAATGCTCCAGCTCGTGACGAATCTGCTCCCCATCGTAGGCTGGGCCGTGACGTTCGTCACTCCCTACCTCTGAACCGAGGTGCGTGCCCCCGGCGTGCCCGTGCCACGGGTACGCCGGGGGGAGCCCCGGGGAACAAGGGAATCTCTAGGACTTAACCCCAGGTCAGCGTCTTGCCAGGTCATGGGGCATCCGCATACGCGATCTTCCAAACTGGCTACGCGGGTTCGATTCCCGTCGCCCGCTCCACGGCCTCCGGCCCGGTCCCCGCGGGGACCGGGCCGGAGGCTTTTCCGGCTCCGCGTCCCTGCCCGTACGCCTGCCCGTACGCCTGCCCGTACGCCTGCCCGTACGCCTGCCCGTACGCCTCTCCGTGCCCGTGCCGTGCCGTGCAGTGTGCCTGCCGTGTGCCTGCCCCTGCGCCTGTCCCGGCGCCGCGGGCGGCCCGCGCGCCCTCTCGGATCGTCTGTGCCCGTGCGTGCGGGCGTACGCCGACCTTGCCGACCAGCGTGCCGCGGCGGGCGGTTCCGTGCCCGTGCGTGCCGGCCGTATGCCCGTGCGCCCGTGCGCCCGTGCGTGCGTCGGCGCGCCCGTATGGCCCGTACGCGCGTGCGTCCGACGTGCTCCTGTGCCTGTGCGTCTCAGCGCGTCTCAGCCTCTGGGGCTCGGCGCTCCGTGTGGCCTCCGGGGCTGGAGCCTCTGGGGCTTCTGCGCTCTGTGCCTCCGGGTCTCCGGGCCCTGTCGGCCCGCGCTCGGCGCGGAAGCGGCGGATGCGGCGGAGGCTGTGAGGGCTGTGAGGGCTGCGGGGCGTTCCGCGTGCGCGGCTAGGCTGCGCGGCATGGAGATCTGGGTCAATCCCGCGTGCTCGAAGTGCCGGTCCGCCGTGAAGCTGCTGGACGAGGCCGGGGCGGATTACACCGTGCGCCGCTATCTGGAGGACCCGCCGGACGCCGGCGAGCTGCGAGCGGTGCTGGACCGGCTGGGGCTGGAGCCGTGGGACATCACACGGACGCAGGAGGCCGTCGCCGGGGAGCTGGGGATCGCAGGCTGGCCGCGGGAACCGGCGGAGCGGGAACGCTGGATCGCCGCGCTGGCCGCGCATCCGAGGCTGATCCAGCGGCCGATCATCACGGCTGACGACGGGAGCGCGTCGGTGGCCCGCAACGAGGACGCCGTACGGGACGCGATCGTCCGGGGCCGCTGAGGAGTCCGCGCGGGCCCGCTCGGATCCGGGACGCCGGGACGCCGGGGTTCCGGAGCCCCCCGGAATCCGGGGACGCCGGGTCCGGCGCTGGTCGCGCCCGGGAGTGCCGGGGAGGCGCCCGTCCGGGTCCCGGCGCGCGGCGGCGGCCCGCCGGGGGGCCGCCGTGACCGGTGCGCTCCGCCGGGTCAGAAGTTGATCTGGTTGATGGTGTCGGCTATCGAGTCGAGGAATCTGTTGATCGACGGCGCCATGCCCGTCGAGGCCAGGAAGAAACCGAACAGCACGGCGACGAAGGCCGGACCGGCCTTGAGCGACTTGCCCTTGATCATCACGATCAGGATGATCGCCAGCACCAGCACAGCAGACAGCGAAATGACCACAACTGATCACACCCTCGGTCGGAACGGCATAACCGGCCCCGGAAGTGCGGCCCCGCACACCCCACGCCGGGACCATCGTGCCACCAACGCGGGTGGGGCCGCTCCCCGCTGACATCTCGTCGGCCAACTGTTCACGCCACCCCTATGCCCGTGCTGCCCCCTCGGGCAAACGGTCGGCGGTTTCGTCCCGCCATGGGGTGATCTTTCTCATGAGACGCCGTCCCGGCCCGCCGAGTTCACCGGCGCCCGCAGCCGGTGCCGGACGCCCGGGGGAGTTCCGGGAAGTCATTGAGAGAGGTTTTACGGATGACGCCCGGCGCGGCTATGGTGCCTCAGATGTTCCACGCTGCCTCGACCCCCACGCGCGCAGTGACGTTTCGGTGCCACTCCCGGGGCCTCTCCTGCGGGGAGGCCTCGTGACCAACACGCTGCGCCCGCACGGCCATCAGCGGACTCCCCTCCCTCCGGCCCAGGAGGCGGCGTCCCAGGACTCGCGGCCGCGTCCGGCGGACGCGGCCCCCGGCAGAGGATCCCCCACTCCGGAGGCCGGAAACCGCAAGCCCAAGAAGCGTGACCCGTTCTTCGACAACGCCAAGTACCTGGCGATCGTGCTCGTCGCCTGTGGTCACGCCTGGGAACCGCTCACCGACCACAGCCGGGCGGCCGAAGCGCTGTACATGGTGGTCTACGCCTTCCACATGCCGGCGTTCATCATCGTCTCGGGATATTTCTCCCGCAGCTTCGACATGCGGCCGGACCGGCTGCAACGGCTGATCACCGGCGTCGTCGTCCCGTACGTGCTCTTCGAGACGGCCTACAGCCTCTTCAAGCGGGTCGCTGACGACGATCCCGGCCATCCGGTCAGCCTGCTGGACCCCTGGTATCTGACCTGGTTCCTGATCGCGCTGTTCGCCTGGCGGATCACCACCCCGATCTGGCAGGTCGTGCGCTGGCCCGTGCCGCTGGCGCTGGCCGTGGCCGTGCTGGCGTCGGTCTCCCCGGACATCGGCGACGACCTGGACCTCCAGCGCGTGCTGCAGTTCCTGCCGTTCTTCGTGGTCGGCCTGTGCATGAAGCCGGAGCACTTCCAGCTGTTCCGCCGCCGCGAGGTGCGCATGCTGTCGGTGCCGCTCTTCGCCTGTGCAGTCGTGTTCGCCTACTGGGCGGCGCCGCGGATGGCCTCCGCGTGGTTCTACCACCGCGACAGCGTGCAGGAGCTGGCCGCGCCGTGGTGGTCCGGCCCGGTGATGACCCTCGCGCTCTTCGGCTGCTCGATGCTGCTCTCCTGCGCCTTCTTCGCCTGGGTCCCGCGCCGGCAGATGTGGTTCACGGTCCTCGGCGCCGGCACGCTGTACGGCTATCTGCTGCACGGCTTCCTGGCGAAGGGGTCCCGCTTCTGGGACTGGTACGAGGTGTCCTGGGTGGAGACGCCGTGGGGCGCGATCGTGGTGACGTTCCTCGCGGCCGCCCTCATCACGGTGCTCTGCACGCCGCCGGTGCAGCGCATGTTCCGGTTCGCGATGGAACCCAAGATGACCTGGGCCTTCCGCAAGGACGCGGCCGAGCTGGCACCGGGCCGGGCGAAGCCCGGGGCCGGACAGGGCGGCAGGACGGCCGGGTCGCCCGGGGCCCGCGAGAGCGGAGGCTGAGCCGCCGCCTCCACCCCGTACGGCAGTTTTACGGTGCGCCCCCGAGATCACTCTCGGGGGCGCACCTTTTCGTTCCCGCCTGGCCTTCCGTTCCCGCCTGGCCTTCCGTTCCCGCCGGGTCTTCCGTCCCGCCGGGGCCCCTCCCCGGCCTGCCCGGCGTTTGCGGTGCCGCTCGCCGCCGGCGCGCCGCGAACGCCCGGGGCGACCGGATCTCCCACGGTGAAAGCCCAGGTCGGCGGCCTCTTCACGGCAGGCGCCAGGTTCCGCGAAAGTCGTTTGCTAAGCTAACCATTAACGCGCCCTTGATGACTCCTTGGTGTGCCCTTGACCAACAGCCGGACGGCACTTGACCCGAGAGCCCGTCCCCCAGCTCTCCGGGAGGAACCATTCGTCCGCACCGCACACACCCCCGTGACCGCGCCCGCAGCCGCCCCCGTCCGTACCGCCGCCCGGCGTGCGCGATGCTCGCGACGCCTTCCGGCGGGTGGTGACCGTGGGACACGCGGACACCCTGCTGGCGATGGGCGGCGCCTTCGTCGCCGCCGCCTTCTTCGCCCGGATCGGCCGCCGCATCGGGCTGCCGACCATCCCGCTGTTCATCCTCGCGGGGATCCTGCTGGGGCCGAACATCCCCGGCTTCGTCCTGCTGGAGGACCCGCACGACCTCGAGATGCTCTCCGCCCTCGGGCTGGTGATGCTGCTCTTCTATCTGGGCCTCGAGTTCCACATGGACGACCTGAAAACCGGCGGCCGCAAGATGGCCGTCGCGGGGGCGTCGTACGTGGCCCTGAACTTCGGAGCCGGACTGGCATTCGGCTTCGCGCTCGGCTGGGGTACCTCGGAGGCGCTGCTGCTCGCCGGCGTGCTGGGCTTCTCGTCCTCCGCGATCGTGACCAAAGTGCTGGTCGACATGGGGCGGATGGGGAACCGGGAGACCAAGCCGATCCTCGGCATCACCGTGGTCGAGGACATCTTCCTGGCCGTCTATCTCGCCGCGCTCCAGCCGGTGATCTCCGGCGCCGACGACCTCGTGTCCGGTGCCGTCCAGATGGGCAAGGCGTTCGGCTTCCTGATGCTGCTGGCCGTGGCCGCGCGCTGGGGCCTGAAGGTCATCGGCCGGCTGATCGACACCCGGGACAACGAGCTGCTGGTGATCTCGTTCGTCGGGGCCGCCGTGCTGGTCGCCGGGATCGCGGAGGTCTTCGGTGTCGTCGACGCCATCGGCGCCTTCATGGTCGGCCTGATGCTGGGCAACACCACCTCCGGTGACCGGATCCGGGAGCTGGTGCACCCGCTGCGGGACGCCTTCGGCGCGATCTTCTTCTTCGCCTTCGGTCTGTCCATCGACCCCGGGGACCTGCCGGTCGTCCTGTGGCCGGTGCTGGTGGCCGTGCTGGTGACGGTCGTGATGAACGTCTTCTCCGGTCTGGTCGCGGCCCGGATCTACGGCTTCGGGGCGAGCCCCGCGGCGAACGTCGCCACCACGCTCGTCGCCCGCGGCGAGTTCGCGCTGATCCTCGCGACCATGGCCGCGGTGGCCGGGCTGGACGAGCGGCTGTCGCCGTTCATCGCGGGGTACGTCCTGATCATGGCCGTGCTCGGGCCGCTGGCGGCCGGACGGTCCCACTGGCTGGCCCGGATGCTGCCGGGCGGCCGCCCGGCGGACGGCGAGCACGGCGAGCACAGCGAGCACAACGGGCACAGCGAGCACAGCGGGCACGACGAGCACGGCGGGCACAGCGAGCACGGCGGGCACAGCGGGCACAGCGGGCACGACGGGCACAGCGGGCACAGCGGGCACAGCGAGACCGGGAAGCACGGCGGCCACACCGCGGACGGCGAGAAGGGGACGGACGGGGAGGACGGGGCGCCTGCCGGGGACGGGGGCCGGAAGCTGCCGGAGAGCACGGTCCGCTGAGCGGCCCCGCGGGCACCGGGCGCCCGGTGCGCGCCCGGCGCCCGCCGGGCCGCTCAGTCCCGGCAGATGAGGAGCAGGGCCCGGTCGTCGTTGACGTCCTTGGCCACGGCCTCGATCAGATGCCAGGCGGCGCCCTGGAAACCGCCCTGTATGAACCGGTCGGCCTCGCCGGTCAGCCGGTCGATGCCCTCGCTCAGCTCCCGGTCCGAGGCCTCCACGAGGCCGTCGGTGAACAGCATCAGCACGTCACCGGGCCGCAGCGTGCCCTTGACCGGGTCGAACTGCGCGCCGTCGTACACCCCGAGCAGCGGGCCCTCCGCGCCCTTCTCCTCCCAGCGGCCCGTCCCGGCCACCAGTTGCAGCCCGGGCGGGTGCCCGGCGGAGAGCAGTTCGTAGTCCCCGCTGTCGAGGTCCAGGACGAGATGGATGGACGTGGCGAAGCCCTCGTCCCAGTCCTGCCGGAGCAGATAGCCGTTGGCGGCGGGCAGGAAGGCGTGCGGCGGCAGCGAGCCGAGCAGCCCGCCGAAGGCACCGGACAGCAGCAGGGCCCGCGAGGCGGCGTCCATGCCCTTGCCGGAGACGTCGGTGAGGACGACCTCCAGCGTGCGGCCGCCGTTCGTACGGGCGGCGACGACGAAGTCACCGGAGAAGGACTGGCCGCCGGCCGGCCGCAGGGCCATCTCCCGGTGCCAGCCCTTCGGCAGGCCGGGCAGCTTGCTCTGCACCCGGATGCGTTCCCGCAGGTCGAACAGCATGGTGCCGCCGCGCCGCCAGGGCACGCCGACCCGGCTGCGGAACTGGGCGATGATCAGCCCCGCGAAACCGACCGCGCCGACCACCAGGATGTCGCCGGGCGTGACCAGCGGCCCGGAGTCCTGCGGCTCCAGCAGCGCGGCCTCGGTGATGAGGGCCGCGGCCGCGGCGGCGTAGAGGAGCAGCAGGCTGGAGGGCCGCAGCAGCAGTCCGGCGGCGATGATCGGCAGGACGAGCGCGGCGGGCGGACACCATATGGGGTCGGCGACCGTGGCGGCCGCGATGGCCGGCACGGTGAGCAGCAGCGCGGCCAGCGCGATCCAGTCGGAGCCGTCGCCGCGGAAGTAGTCGACGGCCGCTTTGCGCAGCCTGATCTTGGCCCGGTGCGTCGATCTGCGCATTCGGGCCGTCGGCGTCTCCACTCCCGCGTCGCGTGCCATTTCACCGGGACCCTATCCACCCGTTCGGCGGCGCGTCGATTCACCGCGCGCCATTACCCTCCGATACCGGCCGTACACCCGCTGGGTGCACGCATTCTCGCTCGAAATTCGCTCGCCCGTACGGGGGTCGGCTGATAGTCATGCATCATGACGACCGAACTCCGCGTGCTCCGGCAGACCGAGTGGGACGCATGGTACGGACAGCTCGAACTCGCGTTCGGGGGCATTCCGGAGGCGCCGGAGGAACGGTCCCTCTGGAACGACCTGACCGAGACCGAGCGCTCGCTGGGTGTCTGGGACGACGGCGCGTGCGTGGGGACGGCGGGCGCCTTCAGCTTCCGGCTCGCGGTTCCCGGCGGCTCCGTGGTCCCGGCGGCCGGTGTGACGATGGTGAGCGTGGCCTCGACCCACCGCAGGCGCGGGATCCTGACGTCCATGATGCGGCGGCAGTTGTCGGACGTACGGTCCGGAGGTGAGCCGCTCGCGGTCCTCACCGCCTCGGAACCGGCGATCTACGGCCGGTTCGGCTACGGCATCGGCACCCAGCAGATGTCCCTCGACATCGACACCGCCCGGGTCCGGCTGACCGTACCGGAGGGCACGGACGGCGTACGGCTGCGGATCTCGGATCCCGTTGCCGCGGTCGAGCGGTGCGAGGCCGTCTACGCCCGGCGGGTGCCCGTCCGGCCGGGGATGCTCGCCCGGCGCCCGGGCTGGGCCCGCCTTCCGGTGCTGGACCCGGAGAGCGAGCGCGCCGGCGCCTCGCCGCTGCAGTGCGTGCTGGCGGAGCGGGACGGCGAGACGGTCGGCTACGCGCGCTACGCGGTGAAGCCGGACTGGGACGCGGAGGGCCCGAAGGGGATCGTGCAGCTGCGCGACCTGGAGGCGCTGGACCCGGCGGCGTACGCCGCGCTGTGGCGCCATCTGTTCGACCTCGACCTGACCTCGCGGCTGACGACCCGCAACCGGCCGGTGGACGACCCGGTGCTGCACCTGGTCTCGGACGTACGGCGCTGCTCGGTGCGGGTGCGCGACGGGCTGCACGTGCGGCCGGTGGAGCTGGGCGCGGCGCTGGAGACCCGGACGTACGCGCGGCCGGTGGATGTCGTGCTGGACGTGTCGGACCCGTTCTGTCCCTGGAACGAGGGTCGTTGGCGGATTTCGGGCGACGCCAAGGGGGCTTCCTGCGAGCGCACCGGCGACCCGGCCGAGCTGGCCCTGTCCGTACGGGAACTGGGGGCGGCCTTCCTCGGCGGGGTGTCGCTCGGCGCGCTGGCCGGCGCGGGGCGGGTTCGCGAGCTGCGGCAGGGGGCGCTCGCGGAGGCGTCGGGCGCCTTCCTGGGCGATGTCGCGCCCTGGCTGCCGCACGGGTTCTAGGCCGTGCCTGATGGATATCGGATGGTCGTACTGATGTGGTGTGGGTGTTCGTGGGGGGCTCCACCGATGCCCCATGGGGCCTGATCGAGCCGCTACTACCCGGACCGGACGCCTCGTCGGGGCGGGCGGTGGACGGATCACCGGCGGGTGATCGACGCGGAGGCGTTCTGGTACCGCGAAAACCCGGCCGCCCTCCCCGTCGCAGCCGTCTTCCTCCGGCTCCAACCGTGATCCGTCAATCGTCGGCGCCGGGGCCGCCCGCAACAACCGGCTCGCGACTGCTGAATCTGCCGGTGAGCATGGGCATGGCGGCAGCGATCGTTTCCTTGGCCTCGGGCAACCGCGGAGAGGCGTCGTGGGGGTCCTTCGACTGCCGGACCTCCATGACCACGATGGTGTCCGGGTCATCGGCGGCCATGCCGACCACGTAGCTCTTGCAGCCCAGCTCGGGGAGACTCCCGGCTCCGGGCCCGGCTCGCGGAGACTCCCGGCTCCGGAGAGCAGGATCGCGACGACATCCTCGCGCCGGCCCGGCCGGGTCTTCATCGTTCCGATGCGGCCATGGGCCACGTGTCATACCCGAGGCAGCCATGGGACATGCGCCATTGGCCATGCCGCCTTCGTCGGAGCTGCTGTCGCTCGGCACCGTCATGACCGGCTCTTCAGACAACTCACCCCGCACTCGCCACCCCCGGAGCGCACGCATCACTGACCCCTCGGAGGCCGGGAAGGATCCCCCAGAGACGCCCTGGCCGTCCAGCCGCGACCCGCACGGGTTCCAGTCGTCCGGCCGCGCCCCGCACGGCCGGTCCGCTCAGCTTCTCTGGCAGGTCGGGCACCAGAAGAGGTTGCGTGCGGCCAGGCCCGCGGTGCGGACCGGTGACGCGCAGATGTGGCAGGGCCTGTCCGCGCGGCGGTAGACGTAGACCTCGCCGCCGTGGTCGTCGACGCGCGGCGGCCGGCCCATGGCCTCGGGGGTGTGCTCGGGACGGACGGTGTCGATCCGGTTGTTCCGCACGCCCTCCCGCATCAGTGCGCGCAGATCGGCCCAGACGGCGTCCCACTCGGCACGGCTCAGATCCCGGCCCGCGCGGTACGGGTCGATCCCGTGCCGGAAGAGGACCTCGGCGCGGTAGACGTTGCCGACACCCGCCACGACCTTCTGGTCCATCAGCAGTCCGGCGATGCTGCTGCGGCTGCGGCTGATCCGCCGCCAGGCCCGCTCCCCGTCGTCGCCGGGGCGCAGCGGGTCCGGGCCGAGCCGGTCGTGCACGGCCTGCTTGTCGGTCCCGGTGAGCAGCGCGCAGGCGGTCGGGCCCCGCAGGTCGGCGTAGTGCTCGTCGTTCCGCAGCCGCAGCCGGACGGTGTCGGTGGGCGGCGGCGCGGGGGCCGGGCCGAGGCCGAGCTTTCCGAAGAGGCCGAGGTGGATGTGGACCCAGGTGTCGCCGGGGAAGCCGAGGAAGAGGTGCTTGCCGTGGGCCTCGGCGGTCTCCAGCACCTGGCCGTCGACGAGGGCGGCGCCGTCGGCGAACTTGCCCTGCGGGCTGGAGGCGCGTACGGGCCGGCCGCCGAACCGGGTGCGGTGTTCGGCGGCCAGTCGGTGGATGGTGTGCCCTTCGGGCATGTCCGGTCCGGCTCCGTGCGCTGGTGGGTCGGGTGGGGCTCCGCGGGTCCGGGGGAGGCGGGGTCCGTAGCCTGCGGCCGCAGGACGCCGGACTCCCCTCGCCGCGGGTCCCCTCGGGGCCTCCAAGCTATTGCGGCGACGCGGCGGCCGGGGCACGCCGCGTCACCCGGTGGGGGGTGCCGGCGGATCCCGCGGCGCCGCGCGGCTTCCGCCGGACGGACCGCCCCCGGTCCTGCCGCTAGTCCTGCCGCGGGTGGTGGTCCGGGATCGCGGGCAGCTTCCCGGTGTTCTCGTACAGGCTGAGCATGTCGATGCGGCGGGAGTGGCGCTCCTCGCCGGAGTACGGGGTGGCGAGGAAGACCTCGACGAACTTCACCGCGTCCTCGGTGCTGTGCATCCGGCCGCCGATGCTGATCACGTTGGCGTTGTTGTGCTCGCGGCCGAGGGCGGCGGTCTGCTCGCTCCAGGCCAGCACGGCGCGGACGCCCTTGACCTTGTTGGCCGCGATCTGCTCGCCGTTGCCCGAGCCGCCGATCACGATGCCGAAGCTCTCGGAGTCGCCCGCGGTGCGCTCGGCGGCGCGCAGGCAGAACGGCGGGTAGTCGTCCTGGGCGTCGTAGATGTGCGGGCCGCAGTCGACCGGCTCGTGGCCGTGGGCGGTGAGCCACTCGACGAGATGGTTCTTGAGTTCGTAACCGGCATGATCGGAGCCGAGGTACACGCGCATGGGGGAAGTGTGGCACGGCCCCGGTGTCGCGCGGGCCCCGGGTGGCGTTCGCCGCGTCGGCGGGGCCCCGGCCTGCGATGTGCCCGGTAAAGCGCAGGCAATGATACGGAATCATGGGTTCCGTATCGCCTTTTCCCTGCGTTTGAATGCGGAAGTCCTTCTTCCGAACCTTCCTGGGGAACGTATGAGCGCGCAAGCGACGGTCACCGGCGGGACGTCCGGACCCGACGGCGGGCCGGAGCCCGCAGGGGACGGCCTCAGGGCCGGACTCAAGAACCGCCATCTGTCCATGATCGCGATCGGCGGTGTCATCGGGGCCGGGCTGTTCGTCGGCTCCGGCGCGGGCGTCGCGGCCGCCGGACCGGGCATCCTGATCTCGTACGCGCTGGCCGGCCTGCTGGTCGTGCTCGTGATGCGGATGCTCGGCGAGATGGCCTCCGCGATGCCCTCCTCGGGCTCGTTCTCCGCCTACGCGGACCGCGCGCTGGGCCGCTGGGCGGGCTTCACGATCGGCTGGCTCTACTGGTTCTTCTGGGTCGTCGTGCTAGCCGTCGAGGCGACCGCCGCGGCCGCCATCCTCACCGGCTGGGTGCCGGCGGTGCCGCAGTGGGCCTGGGCCCTGCTGGTGATGGTGGTGCTGACCGGGACGAATCTGGCCTCCGTGGGCAGCTACGGCGAGTTCGAGTTCTGGTTCGCCGGTATCAAGGTGGTGGCGATCTGCGTCTTCATCGTGGTGGCCGCCCTCGCGGCGGCGGGACTGCTGCCGGGCACCGACGCGGTCGGCACCGCGAACCTCACCGGGCACGGCGGCTTCCTGCCGAACGGCCCCGGCGCGATCCTCTCCGGGATGCTGCTGGTGGTCTTCTCGTTCATGGGCAGCGAGATCGTCACGCTCGCCGCGGGCGAGTCGCGGGACCCGGAGAAGATGGTCCGGCGCGCCACCAACAGCGTCATCTGGCGGATCGGGCTGTTCTATCTGGGCTCCATGGCGCTCGTCGTCACGCTGCTGCCCTGGAACGACTCCTCGATCACCGAGGAGGGCTCGTACGTCGCGGCGCTCAACGCCATCGGCATCCCGCACGCCGGAACGGTGATGGACGTGATCATCGTCACGGCGGTGCTGTCGTGCCTCAACTCCGGCCTCTACACCGCATCGCGCATGGCCTACTCGCTCGGCCGGCGCGGTGACGCGCCGAAGAGCTTCGGCGAAGTCACCGGACGCGGCGTGCCCGCGGCTGCGATCTGGGCGTCGGTGGCCTTCGGCTTCGTCGCGGTGATCTTCAACTACACCTCGCCCGACACCGTCTTCCAGTTCCTGCTGAACTCCTCCGGGGCGGTGGCCCTCTTCGTCTGGCTCGTCATCTGCTTCTCGCAGCTGCGGATGCGCCCGGTCATCGAGCGGGAGATGCCGGAGCGGCACGCGGTGCGGATGTGGCTGTTCCCGTATCTCACGTACGGCACGATCGCGCTGATCGTCTTTGTGATCGGCTACATGTTCTACGACGAGACGGGGCGGGAGCAGATGGTGATGTCGGTGACCGTCGGCGCCCTGGTGCTCGCAGGCGGCCTGTATCCGAACCGGCGCCGGCGCGCCGCCGGGGGCTGAGGGCGGCGCACGGAAACGGGGCGGGCCCGCGGCCGTGGTCACGGTCGCGCGCCCGCCCCGTTCAGCGGTGGGATCCGGTGGGAGCCGGCCGGAGCCGTCAGTCCCGGCGGCCCGCCAGCTTCCAGGCGGCGGGCAGCGCGCCCATGGCGAGCGCGGCCTTGAGCGCGTCGCCGATCAGGAACGGCACCAGGCCCGCGGCGACCGCCTCGGCGGCCGAGAGGTTCGCGGCGAGCGCCAGGTACGGCACCCCGACGGCGTAGATGACCAGCGAGCCGAGGACCATCGTCCCGGCGGTGCGCAGGGCGCCTCGGTCGCCGCCGCGCCGGGCCAGCGCGCCCACGACGGTGGCGGCGAGGAGCATGCCGAGGACGTAGCCGAAGGAGGCCGAGCCCGCGCCGCCCGCGAACCACGGCACGCCCGCCATGCCGACCAGCGTGTAGAGCGCCAGCGACAGGAAGCCGCGGCCCGCGCCGAGCGAGGCGCCGACGAGCAGGGCGGCGAAGGTCTGGCCGGTGACCGGGACCGGGGAGCCGGGGACCGGGACGGCGATCTGGGCGGCGAGACCGGTCAGCGCGGCGCCGCCGGCGACGAGCGCCACGTCGCGCAGCCGGGCGCGGGAGGCGGTGGCGGCCGGGAGCAGATCGGCGAGGACCGCGCCGGGGCGGTCGGTGCGGGTGGCGGCGGCAGTGCTCAACGAGGGCTCCGCGGGGGTGGGAAGGGACGACGGACACCGCGACGGTAGCCGACGGGTCAACGCTCGTTCACCGTCAGCCGGTGACAAAGGCGGGATCACGGGCTTGGTGAGTTCCGTACAAAGCCGTGGTGGTGTACGGCCTCGGCGGCGGGTGGCACGGGTGGCGGGCGGGGTGATGCTCGTCACGGCGAGCGCGTGGTGAACGCAAGTTTTCGGACGGCCGGCCACGGGGAGGCGGACCGGGCGCCGACTGTCGCATCCCGCCAAAGAGAGCGGCTCGGAGCGGACGGTGGGGACACCGGAGGGCGGCGCCGGGCCCGGCCGGCCGGTCGTGACGGGCTTGTGAGGACGCTGTCCGTATACCGGTCACATTTGTTGGTGATGTTGTCCTGAGCGGTGCATGACTTCACACTGGGGCGACCTTTCCGTCTCCACGTACTGGACGAGATTGCCCATGAATCCGACATCACCGGTGACGACCGGGAGCGCCGCGCCACCGCCCGGCACCGAGGCGTCATCCGCCCCGGGAACCGAGGGACGGCTGCCCGGCGGCCTCAAGCAGCGCCATCTGTCGATGATCGCCCTCGGCGGTGTGATCGGCGCGGGCCTGTTCGTCGGCTCGGGTGCCGGCATCGCCGCGGCCGGCCCGTCGATCGTGCTGGCCTACGCCGTCTCCGGCGCGCTGGTGCTGCTGGTGATGCGGATGCTCGGCGAGATGTCCGCGGCCCACCCGGCCTCCGGCTCCTTCTCGGTGCACGCGGAGCGGTCGATCGGCCCCTGGGCGGGCTTCACCGTCGGCTGGATGTTCTGGGCGCTGCTGTGCGTGGCGGTCGCGGCCGAGGCGATCGGCGCCGCCGCGATCATGACCGGCTGGCTGCCCGGGACCGAGTCGTGGATGTGGGTCGCGCTGTTCATGGCCCTGTTCTGCGGTACGAACCTGGCGGCGGTCGGCAACTTCGGCGAACTGGAGTTCTGGTTCGCCGCGCTGAAGGTCGCCGCCATCGGCGTCTTCCTGCTGCTCGGCGTCCTCGCCATCGCGGGCGTGCTGCCCGGCACCGAGGCGCCCGGCACCGCCAACCTCACCGGCAACGGCGGCTGGCTGCCCAACGGCACGGAGGGGCTGCTGGTCGGCCTGCTCGCCTCGGTGTTCGCGTACGGCGGCCTGGAGACGGTCACCATCGCCGCCGCCGAGTCGGAGAAGCCCCGGCAGGGCGTGGCCAAGGCCGTGCGCACCGCGATGTGGCGGATCTCCCTCTTCTACGTCGGGTCGATGGCCGTCATCGTCACCCTGATCCCGTGGGACGACGTCTCGGTCGTCGACCCGGGTCCGTACGTCGCCGTGCTGGACCACATCCAGATCCCGGCGGCCGCCCAGATCATGAACGTCGTGATCCTCGCCGCCCTGCTGTCGGCGATGAACGCCAACATCTACGGCGCCTCCCGCATGGCGTACTCCCTGATCGCCCGCGGCAACGGTCCCGCGGCGCTGGGCCGGGTCTCCGGCGGTGTGCCGCGGCGGGCGGTCGTCGGCTCCTCGGCCTTCGGCTTCTTCGCGGTGCTGCTCAGCTACTGGTGGCCGGACACGGTCTTCAAGTGGCTGCTCAACATGGTCGGCGCTGCCGTGCTGGTCGTGTGGGGCTTCATCGCCGTCGCCCAGCTGCGCACCCGGCGCCGGCTGGAGCGGGAGGCGCCGGAGCGGCTGACCGTGCGGATGTGGCTGTTCCCGTATCTGACCTGGCTGGCGCTGGCGGGTGTGGCCGCGATCCTGCTGCTGATGGTCCGCGACGGCGAGACGCGGACACAGCTGTACTTCACCGGCGGCCTTGCGGTGGTGCTGGCGATCACCGGGCTGCTGCGACAGCGGCGGGCCCGGCGCGAACCCGCAACGGCCGACGGCAACGGCTGACGGCAAAGGGCCGACGGCAAGGGCTGACGGCGACGCCCCGGCGCGTCCGGCGGCGGCATCACGGAACGAGGCGGTCCCCCGCGGGGGCCGCCTCGTTCGTCGTTCCGGCCCGGCCCGCCGCACCAGCGCTCCGGCACTCTCGCTGATAGCGTGCACTTGCAATACAGTTGCAATAAGCGATGTCGAAGGGCGTTGGGCATGACCGTCTACACACTCCCCGAGCTGCCGTACGACTACTCCACGCTGGAGCCGGTGATCAGCGGGGAGATCATCGAACTGCACCACGACAAGCACCACGCGGCCTATGTGAAGGGCGCGAACGACACGCTGGAGCAGTTGGCGGAGGCCCGGGAGCAGGACCGGTGGGGATCGGTCAACGGACTGGAGAAGAACCTCGCCTTCCACCTCTCCGGCCACATCCTGCACAGCATCTACTGGCAGAACATGAGCGGTGACGGCGGTGGCGAGCCCCTGGAGAAGGACGGCACCGGCGAGCTGGCCGACGCCATCGCCGAGCACTTCGGCTCGTTCGCCCGCTTCAAGGCCCACCTCTCCAAGGCCGCCGCGACCACCCAGGGATCGGGCTGGGGCGTGCTGGCGTACGAGCCGGTCAGCGGCCGGCTGATCGTCGAGCAGGTGTACGACCACCAGGGGAACGTCGGCCAGGGCAGCATCCCGATCCTGGTCTTCGACGCCTGGGAGCACGCCTTCTACCTGCAGTACCGCAATCAGAAGGTGGACTTCGTCGAGGCCATGTGGCGCGTCGTCAACTGGCAGGACGTCGCCGCCCGCTACACCGCCGCGAAGGAGCGCGCCACGGGGCTGCTGCTCGCGCCGTGACGCTCCGCGCCCCGGACCGCCCCTCCGCGTGATCGTCTTCTCACCCTTCACCGGCGGGGCAGCGGAAGGCCCCCGCGCGTACGGACCGCGCGGGGGCCTTCCCGTTCCCGCCCCGCGGCCTTCCCGTCGCGGGAGGGCGACGGAGCGGCGCCGCTGCTCAGTCGAAAATCGGACCCTCCGTACGGGTCCGCTTGATCTCGTAGAAGCCCGGCGTCGAGGCGACCATCAGCGTGCCGTCCCACAGCTTCGCCGCGGCCTCGCCCTTGGGCGCCGGGGTGACGACCGGCCCGAAGAAGGCGATCTGCTCGCCGTCGGCCCCGGGCACCGCGATCACGGGCGTCCCGACGTCCTGGCCGACCAGGTCGATGCCCTGCTTGTGCGAGGCGCGCAGCTCCGTGTCGTACGCGTCGGTCTCGCCCGCGTCCACCAGCTCGGCGGGCAGCCCGGCGTCGCGCAGGGCGGCGGCGATCGAGTCGCGGCCCGCGCCCTCGCCCTGGTTGTGGAAGCGGGTGCCCATCGCGGTGTAGAGCCGCCCCAGCACCTCGTGGCCGAACTTGCGCTCCGCGGCGATCGCGACCCGCACCGGCTGCCAGGCGGTGGTCGCCAGCATCTCGCGGTACTCCTCGGGGAGCTCGTCGATCCGCGGCTCGTTGAGCACGGCCAGGCTCATCACGTGCCAGCGCACCTCCACCGGGCGCACCTTCTCGACCTCCAGCATCCAGCGCGAGGTCATCCAGGCCCAGGGGCACAGCGGGTCGAACCAGAAGTCGACGGGCGTCCTCTCGGACGGCGAAGCGGAAGCGGTCATCAAAGATCTCCTCGAACGGCGCTGTCATCAGGACTTTCCCGGATGCAACCGGCGGCGTGCCCGGTCCATTCCCACGTGCTCGGCGCCGAGGCCGCATGACACTATGACCAGCGTTCGAACTGTGAGACAGAACGTGCAGACAAACGAGGCGAAGGAGCCGTCGTGCCTGGTGAGAACCTGACCCGTGACGAGGCCCGGGAGCGGGCCGGACTGCTGTCCGTGGACGGGTACGAGGTGGCTCTCGACCTCCGGTCGGCGACCGAACCGGGCGGGCACGCATCCCGCACCTTCCGCTCGGTGACCACCGTCCGCTTCCGCTGCTCCCGCCCCGGCGCCGCGTCCTTCGCCGACCTGGTCGCCCCCGCCGTCGCCTCGGTCACCCTCAACGGGCGCGCGCTCGACCCGGCCGCCGTCTTCGACGGCTCCCGCGTCACCCTGGAGGACCTGGCCGCGGAGAACGTCCTCACCGTGGACGCGCGTTGCGCCTACAGCCGTACCGGCGAGGGCATGCACCGCTTCACCGACCCGGAGGACGGCGCGACCTACCTCTACACCCAGTACGAGCCCGCCGACGCCCGCCGGGTCTTCGCCAACTTCGAGCAGCCCGACCTCAAGGCCCCGTACAGCTTCGCCGTCACGGCCCCAGGCGGCTGGACGGTGCTCGGCAACGGCGAGCGGGAGGGCGAGCCGGAGCCCGCCGAGGGCGGCGGGGCGACCTGGCGCTTCGTGACGACACGGCCCATCTCGACGTACATCACGGCGATCGCCGCCGGGCCGTACCACATGGTCCACGACACCTACCGGCGCACGCTGGAGGACGGCACGGAGCTGGTGATCCCGCTCGGCGCGCTGTGCCGCAAGGGGCTCGCCCGGCACTTCGACGCCGACGACATCTTCACGGTCACCAAGCAGGGCCTGGACTTCTTCCACGACCACTTCGGCTTCCCGTACCCCTTCGGGAAGTACGACCAGGCGTTCGTCCCCGAATACAACATCGGGGCCATGGAGAACCCGGGCCTCGTCACCTTCCGCGAGGAGTACGTCTTCCGCGGCAAGGTCACCGAGGCCTCCTACCAGGGCCGGGCCAACGTCATCCTGCACGAGATGGCGCACATGTGGTTCGGCGACCTCGTCACCATGGAGTGGTGGGACGACCTGTGGCTCAAAGAGTCCTTCGCCGACTTCATGGGCGCCCTCTCGCTCGTCGAGGCCACCCGCTTCGAGGGAGGCTGGATCACCTTCGCCAACCGCCGCAAGGCCTGGGCGTACCGCGCCGACCAGCTGCCGTCCACCCACCCCATCACCGCCGACATCCGCGACCTCCAGGACGCCAAGCTCAACTTCGACGGCATCACCTACGCCAAGGGCGCCTCGGTGCTCAAGCAGCTCGTCGCCTACGCCGGCCGTGACGCGTTCATGGAGGGTGCCCGCCGCTACTTCCGCCGGCACGCCTACGGCAACACCCGCCTCGGCGACCTGCTGTCCGTCCTGGAGGAGACCTCCGGCCGCGACATGACCGAGTGGTCCCGCGCCTGGCTGCAGACCGCCGGTGTCAACTCCCTCACCCCGCAGGCCGTGTACGACAGCAACGGCCGGATCACCGAGCTGGCCGTCCTCCAGGAGGCCGCCGCGTCGCACCCGCGGCTGCGCCCGCACCGGGTCGCGGTCGGGCTCTACCGCCGCGAGGGCACGGAACTGGTGCGCTACGCCCGCGCCGAGGCCGACGTCGACGGGCCGCGCACGGTCGTCAGCGCGCTGGCCGGTGCGGAGCGGCCCGAGCTGATCCTCGTCAACGACGACGACCTCACGTACTGCAAGACCCGCTTCGACGAGGGGTCCCTCGACACCCTGCGCAAGCACCTGGGCGACCTCACCGACCCGCTCGCCCGCGCCCTGTGCTGGTCCGCGCTGTGGAACCTGACCCGGGACGGGCTCATGCCCGCCCGTGACTTCCTCGCCATGGTGCTGAGCTTCGCGGGCCGGGAGAGCGACATCGGGGTGCTCCAGATGCTGCACGCCTGGGCTCGGTCCGCCCTGGTGCACTACGCCGCTCCGGACTGGCGGGAGCGGGGCGGCCGGGCCCTCGCCGAGGGCGCGCTGAGCGAGCTGCGGATGGCCCCGCCCGGCAGCGGCCACCAGCTGGCCTGGGCGCGCTTCTTCGCGCAGTGCGCGGGCAGCGCGGCCGATCTCCAGCTGCTCCGCGGCCTGCTGGCCGGCACCGCGAAGATCGACGGCCTGGACGTCGACCAGGAGCTGCGCTGGACCTTCCTGGAGCCGCTCGCCGCGCACGGTGTCGCGGACACGGCGGAGATCGCCGCCGAGCTGTCCCGCGACGACACGGCGTCCGGCAAGCGGCACCAGGTGCGCTGCCTGGCCGCCCGCCCGTCCCGGGAGGTCAAGGACCGCGCCTGGGCCGACGTGGTGGACTCCGACCGGCTGTCCAACGCCCTGGTCGAGGCCACCATCGCGGGCTTCGACCAGCCGGACCAGCGGGAGCTGCTCGCCCCGTACACCGGGCGGTACTTCGAGTCGATCGAACGGGTCTGGCAGGAGCGTTCGATCGAGATCGGGATGGCCGTGGTGCGGGGCCTCTTCCCGGCGCTCCAGGGCGACCGCGCGACGCTGGACGCCGCGCAGGGCTGGCTGGACGGCCACCCGGACGCGGCGCCCGCGCTGCGCCGGCTGGTGCTGGAGGCACACGACGACCTGGCGCGCGCCCTGCGCGGACAGGAGTGCGACGCCGCGGCGGCCGGCTGAGCCGCGCGCGGGCCGCCCGACCGGCTCCCGCCCCGAGATGCCGAGCCAGTGATCGACACTCGAACATATGCCCTTTGGGGCGATGTTGTCCGAGTTTGTCGACGGGCCTGTAACAGGCGGCGGAAGGCGCCGCGCGGTCGGGAAGGGTGCCGGTCATGAACCACAACACCCCGCTCTCCCCGCACCCGCTCCGCCCGCCGGCCGACGGCCGCAGGCTCGTCCTGACGGCACGCCAGCTGCGGGAACACCGGGTCGGGGCGGCCACCGCCGCCGAGCGGTGCCGCCCCGGCGGCCCGTGGCAGCAGATCCTGCCCGGCGTCTACCTGCTCCACCCCGGACCGCCGACCAGCGAGGAGCGGCTGCACGCCGCGCTGCTGTACGCGGGGCGGCCCGCGCCGGGGCGTGCCGTACCGGAACAGCCGGGGCCGGAGAACCGGGTGCCGTCGGCCCCGGAACGGATGCCGGAGCGGGAGCCGGGACCGGCGCCGGACCGCACACGGGGCTGTCTTTCCGACGGCCCGGACGGCCCCGACGGCCCGACGGGCGCACCGGGGTCCGGGTCCGGGACCGGGTCCGGGGAGCCCTTCGGATCCGCGGTGATCACCGGCGAGGCGGCGCTCGCCCTGCACTGCCTCCCCTCCGCTCCCCCGCTGATCTCCCTGGACCGGTTCGACGTGCTGGTGCCGCGCTCCCGCCGGGTCCGCTCGACGGGCCATGTGCGGATCGTCCGGACCGCGCGGCTGCCGCGCCCGCTGGAGATCACCGGCGTCCCGGTCGCCCCCCTGCCCCGCGCGCTCGCCGACGCCGCCGCCCGGCTGACCGACGCGGCGGGCGTGCGCGGGCTGCTGACGGAGGCCGTCCGCGCCGGATGCTGCGAGGCCGGGGCCCTCGTACGCGAACTGAGCCGCGCGCGGCTGCTCACCCGGCCGCACGTCATGGAGGCCGCCGACGCCCTTCTCGCTCAGGGGCGGGCGGTCGCCGAGGGCAGGCTGTACGCCATGGTGCGCGAGCACCGGCTGCCGGAACCGCTGTGGAACGTCGACCTGCGGCTGCCCGGCGGACCGGGATTCGGCCGGGTCGACGCCTACTGGCCGGAGCAGGCCGTCGCCCTCCGGATCGACCACGGCCGGCCGGACGACGGCGCCCTTCCGGCGGGCGCTCCCCGGGAGCAGTTCGAGCGCTACGGCCTGACGCTCGTCGGCGCCGCCCCGGGGCGGTTGCGCGACGCTCCGGACGAGCAGGCCACGGTGGTCCGTACGGCACTGATGGCCGCACCGGACTGCGAACCGCCCGCCCCGGTCGTCGCGTTGCCGCACTGAGGGGCGACTTGTACGGATCGGTCTGCTATGCCGCCCCTCGCCGGTGGCGGGAATACGCCAGGTCCCGGTTCCGCCCCGTGCGGCCCTCCCCAAAACCCCGTTGTTTACATATAAGTGCGGTCATCCGGATCCGAATTTCGAACAAGGGTGACCACGTTGTCCTCTTCCTCTTCGATACCCGAGACCCCGCCGGGCCCGAGACGCACGGCCCGTGCCGTCCTCGCGGCCGGCCTGGTGGCGGCCCTCGCCGCGGCGGGCCCCGTGCCCGCCGCGTTCGCCGCCGACGGCCCCGGCACCGCGCCGGCACCGGCCCCGGCACCGGCCAAGTCCGCCGACGACAAGCTCGGCGCGGCCGACGCCGATCTGCTCGCCGAGGCCAAGTCCGACGGCGACAAGAACATCACCATGATGATCGCCACCAGGCCCGGCGCGACCGAGCAGGTCGCGGACCGGCTGGACGCGGTCAAGGGCGCCTCCGTCGGCCGCACGCACGACAAGCTCGGCTATGTCCGCGCCACCGTCCCGACCGGCCGCGCCGACGCGGCCATCGCGCAGGCCGGCAAGCTGTCGGCGGTGCACGGCATCGACCTCCGGCAGGAGATCCAGCTGCCGGACCCGACGCCGAAGGGCGACCGGGCCGAGGGCGCGCCGCTCGGCAAGCGCGGCAGCTACCCCGCTCCCGGCCCCCGCACCCCGGCGGAGAACCCGTACCAGCCGTCCCACGAGACCGGCGCCGTCGACTTCGTGAAGGACCACCGGAAGGCCGACGGCCGCGGCATCACCATCGGCGTCCTCGACTCCGGTGTCGATCTCGGCCACCCGGCGCTGCGCGAGACCACCACCGGCGAGCGCAAGATCACCGACTGGGTGACGGCGACCGACCCGATCGTGGACGGCGACGGCACCTGGCGCCCCATGGTGAACGCCGTCTCCGGGCCCTCCTTCGCCTACGACGGCCGCACCTGGACCGCGCCGGAGGGCTCCTACCGGGTCAGCATGTTCGCCGAGGCCGCCACCAGCGGCGGCGACATGGCCGGCGACCTCAACCGCGACGGCGACACCACCGACCGCTGGGGCGTCCTGCTGGACCAGGCCGCCGGCACGGTGCGCGTCGACCTGGACGGCGACGGCGACTTCGGCGACGAGAAGCCGATGAAGCCGTACGGCGAGGACCACCAGGTCGGCTACTTCGGCACCGACGACCCGGACACCGGCATCGCCGAGCGGATCCCCTTCGTGGTGGAGATCCGCGAGGACGTGCCCATGGACCCGTACGGCGGCGACTGGGTCGGCAGGACGGCCGACTTCGTCAACATCGGCCTCGTGTCCTCCTCGCACGGCACGCACGTCGCGGGCATCACCGCCGCCAACGGCCTCTTCGGCGGCCGGATGGACGGCGCGGCGCCCGGCGCCCGGGTGGTCTCCTCGCGGGCCTGCACCTGGAGCGGCGGCTGCACCAACATCGCGCTCACCGAGGGCATGATCGACCTCGTGACCGAGCGCGGTGTCGACATCGCCAACATGTCCATCGGCGGGCTTCCGCCGCTGAACGACGGCAACAACGCCCGCTCCGAGCTCTACACCCGGCTGATCGACACCTACGGCGTGCAGCTGGTGATCTCGGCGGGCAACAGCGGTCCGGGCGCCAACACCATCGGGGACCCGTCGCTCGCCGACAAGGTGATCAGCGTCGGCGCGTCGGTCTCCCGCGAGACCTGGGCCGCCAACTACGGCTCCGCCGTGCGGACGAAGTACTCGATGATGCCCTTCTCCTCCCGCGGCCCGCGCGAGGACGGCGGCTTCACCCCGACCCTGGCCGCCCCGGGCGCCTCCGTCAACACCGTCCCGACCTGGCAGCCGGGCCAGCCCGTCGCCGAGGCGGGCTACGACCTGCCGCCCGGCTACGGCATGCTCCAGGGCACCTCGATGGCCTCCCCGCAGGCGGCCGGCGCCTCCGCGCTGCTGCTGTCGGCCGCGAAGCAGCAGGACATCGAGCTGACCCCGGCGAAGCTGCGCACCGCGCTCACCGGCACCGCGCACCGGATCAAGGGCTTCCAGGCCTATGAGCAGGGCGCGGGCCTGATGGACGTCGAGGACGCCTGGAAGGCCGTCCGGCACGGCGCCACCGCGCACGAGTACGCGGTCCGGGCACCGGTCGACACCGCGCTCTCCGGCTTCCTGAAGACCCCGCACACCGGCACCGGCATCTACGACCGCGAGGGCGGGCTGAAGGCCGGCGAGTCCCGGACGTACGACGTGACCGTCACCCGCACCACCGGGCCCGACCGCGACCTGCGGCACCGGCTGGGCTGGGAGAACAACGACGGCACCTTCCAGGTGCTCGGCGGCCGGTCCGTGACCCTGCCGCTGGACGAGCCGGTCACCCTGCGCGTCCGGGCGAAGGCGGAGGACGCGGGCTTCCACAGCGCCGTGCTCACGCTGGACGACCCGCGCACCCGGGGCGGCGCCGACAAGCGGATCCTCAGCAGCGTGGTGGTCGCGGACCCGATGGACGCGCCGTCCTTCTCCGTCCGCAAGTCCGGCACCGCCGAGCGCAACGACACCACCTCGTACTTCGTGTCCGTCCCGGAAGGCGCGAAGACCCTGGAGGTCGCGATGAGCGGCCTGGAGGACGGCAGCCAGACCCGGTGGATCGCGATCAACCCCTACGGCGTGCCGGCCGACGCGACCAGCACCGTCTACTGCTACCCGAACTACAACAACCCGGACAACACCTGTGAGCCGGGCAAGCGGGCCTACGCCGACCCGATGCCCGGTGTCTGGGAGATCGAGGTCGAGTCGCGGCGCACCTCACCGCTGCTCGACAACCCGTACACGGTGACGGCGACCACGCTCGGCACCACCTTCGACCCGGCGGTGCTCACGGTGCCCGAGGCGGAGATCGGCACTCCGGTCCCCGTGGAATGGCGGGCCACGAACGACTTCGCCGCGATCGAGGACGGCAGCCTGCGGGGCGGCGAGCTGGGTTCCTCGCGGAGCGAGCGCCCCTCCATCGGCGAGGGCGAGACCCGGGAGACCACGGTCGAGGTCCCGGAGGGCGTCTCGCGGCTCGACGTCTCGATCGGGTCCACCTCCGACACCGGCGCGGACCTGGACCTGAGCGTCCTGCGCGACGGCGAGCTGGTGGACTACGAGGCGGACGGCGACTCGGAGGAGTCGGTCAGCCTGGCCGATCCCGCGCCGGGGACGTACACGGTGCAGGTGGACGGCTACGCGGTGCCCGCGGGGACCACGGAGTACGACTACCTCGATGTGTACTTCGCCTCGTCGCTGGGCGAGGTCACCGTGGGTGACGACGCCGCGGTGAATGTCGGCAACGGCGAATCCGTGCAGGTCACAGCGGATGTGTCGGTCGCCTCCGAGGCCCCCGCGGGCCGGGCGTTCTTCGGCGAGGTCAGCCTGCTGAACGCCGCCGGGACGGTCACCGGCACCGGCAGCGTCAGGATCGAGAAGGTCGTGCCGTAGCGGCCTGAGACACTGGACGGCGGGGCGGGCGCTTCATTCGGGCACCCGCCCCGCTGGCATACGGCAACGCAAGGAAGGCGTCCCATGAGGATCGGAATCGTCGGAGCCACCGGCCAGGTCGGCGGTGTGATGCGCACAATGCTCGCCGAGCGCGGGTTCCCGGTGGAACAGCTGCGGCTCTTCGCCTCGGCCCGTTCCGCCGGGCGGACCCTGGACTGGCAGGGCAGCGGGATCACCGTCGAGGACGCGGCGACGGCCGACTACTCCGGCCTGGACATCGTGCTCTTCTCCGCGGGCGGCGCGACCTCGCGCGCGCTGGCGGAGAAGGTCGCGGCGGACGGCCCCGTGGTGATCGACAACTCGTCCGCGTGGCGGCTGGACCCCGAGGTTCCGCTGGTCGTCTCCGAGGTCAACCCGCACGCCGCCGCGCGGCGGCCCAAGGGCATCATCGCCAACCCGAACTGCACCACCATGGCGGCCATGCCCGTGCTCCGCCCGCTGCACGCCGAGGCCGGCCTGACCGGCCTGGTGGTGTCGACCTACCAGGCGGTGTCCGGCAGCGGGCTGGGCGGCGTGAACGAGCTGGACGAGCAGATCAAGAAGACCGCGGCCGGTGCGGCCGGGCTGGCCCACGACGGCGCCGCGGTGGAGTTCCCGGAGCCGGAGAAGTACGTCCGGCCGATCGCCTTCAACGTGCTCCCGATGGCCGGGTCCGTCGTCGACGACGGCTCCGGCGAGACCGACGAGGAGCAGAAGCTCCGCAACGAGAGCCGCAAGATCCTGGAGATCCCGGGCCTGAAGGTCTCCGGCACCTGCGTCCGGGTCCCGGTCTTCACCGGGCACTCGCTCCAGATCAACGCGCGCTTCGACCGCGCCATCAGCCCGGAGCGCGCCCGCGAGCTGCTCGCGTCGGCGCCCGGCGTTGAGCTGTCGGACGTGCCGACGCCGCTCCAGGCGGCGGGCCAGGACCCGACGTACGTGGGCCGGATCCGTCGCGACGAGACCGCCGGGCACGGGCTGGCGATCTTCTGTTCGAGCGACAACCTCCGCAAGGGCGCGGCGCTGAACGCCGTGCAGGTCGCTGAGCTGGTGGCGGCCGAGTCCCGCTGACGCCGCGACCCGGGCACGCCGGGGCCGGCCGGCCCCGGCGTGCCCGCTAAACCTGCTGCGTGCGGGGGGTATCGGCGTGCGAGGATGGCCGTCAACCTGACGAATGGGAGATGCCTACCGTGCCTGGCACGAACCTCACCCGGGACGAGGCGCAGCAGCGGGCCCGCCTCCTCAGCACGCACGCGTACGAGATCGAGCTGGACCTGTCCGGTGCCCAGGAGGGCGGGACGTTCCGCTCCGTCACCACGGTCCGCTTCGACTGCGCGGAGGGCGGCGCGGCCTCCTTCATCGACCTGGTGGCTCCCGAGGTGCGGGAAGTGGTCCTGAACGGGACCGCGCTCGACCCGGCCGAGGTCTTCGCCGACTCCCGGATCGCGCTGCCGTCGCTGGCGGCGGGGGCGAACGAGCTGCGGGTCGTCGCCGAGTGCGCGTACACCAACACCGGTGAGGGCCTGCACCGCTTCGTCGACCCGGTCGACCAGCAGGCGTACCTCTACACGCAGTTCGAGGTGCCGGACGCCCGGCGGGTGTTCGCCTGCTTCGAGCAGCCGGACCTGAAGGCGACGTTCCGGTTCACCGTGCGGGCGCCGGAGGGCTGGACGGTCGTCTCCAACTCGCCCCTCGCGGACGGCGCGGACAAGCCGGCGGACACCACCTGGCGCTTCGAGCCGACGCCGCCGATCTCCTCGTACATCACGGCGATCATCGCAGGCCCGTACCACAGCGTGCACAGCACCTGGGAGGGCGACGGGCGCAGTGTTCCGCTGGGCATCCACTGCCGGCCGTCGCTGGCCGAGCACCTGGACGCGGACGCGCTCTTCGAGGTCACCCGGCTGGGCTTCGACTGGTTCCAGGAGAAGTTCGACCACCCCTACCCCTTCACCAAGTACGACCAGCTCTTCGTGCCGGAGTTCAACGCGGGCGCGATGGAGAACGCGGGCGCCGTCACCATCCGCGACCAGTACGTCTTCCGCTCCAAGGTGACGGACGCGGCGTACGAGACGCGGGCCGAGACCGTCCTGCACGAGCTGGCCCACATGTGGTTCGGCGACCTGGTCACCATGGAGTGGTGGAACGACCTGTGGCTGAACGAGTCGTTCGCCACCTACACCTCCATCGCCTGCCTCGCGCACGCGCCGGGCAGCGACTGGCCGCACGCCTGGACGACCTTCGCCAACTCCATGAAGACGTGGGCCTACCGGCAGGACCAGCTGCCGTCCACGCACCCGATCATGGCGGAGATCCGCGATCTGGACGACGTCCTGGTCAACTTCGACGGCATCACCTACGCCAAGGGCGCCTCGGTGCTCAAGCAGCTCGTGGCCTATGTCGGCACGGACGAGTTCTTCCGCGGCGTGCAGACGTACTTCAAGCGGCACGCGTGGGGCAACACCCGCCTCCCCGACCTGCTCGGCGCGCTGGAGGAGACCTCCGGCCGCGACCTGAAGGCCTGGTCGAAGGCCTGGCTGCAGACCGCCGGGATCAACGTCCTGCGGCCGGAGATCGAGACCGCCGCCGACGGCACCGTCAGCTCCTTCGCCGTACGGCAGGAGGCCCCGGCGCTGCCGGCCGGCGCCACCGGCGAGCCGGTGCTGCGGCCGCACCGGATCGCCATCGGCGCCTACGACCTGGACGGCTCCGGCAAGCTGGTCCGCACCGACCGGATCGAGCTGGACGTCGACGGCGAGCTGACCGAGGTCCCGGCCCTGGCGGGGAAGCGGCGCCCGGCCGTGATCCTGCTCAACGACGACGACCTGTCGTACGCCAAGGTCCGGCTCGACCCCGAGTCGCTGGCCACCGTCACCCAGCACCTGGGCGACTTCGCGGAGTCCCTGCCGCGCGCCCTGTGCTGGGCCTCGGCCTGGGACATGACCCGAGACGGCGAGCTGGCCGCCCGGGACTATCTGGAGCTGGTGCTCTCCGGCATCTCCAAGGAGACCGACATCGGTGTGGTCCAGTCGCTGCACCGGCAGGTGAAGCTGGCCCTGGACCTGTACGCCGCGCCGTCCTGGCGCGAGCTGGGCCTGGCGAAGTGGTCCGACGCGGCGCTGGAGCGGCTCCGGGCCGCCGAGCCCGGCAGCGACCACCAGCTGGCGTGGACACGGGCCTTCGCCGCCACCGCCCGCACCGAGGAGCAGCTGGACCTGCTGGCCGGGCTGCTGGACGGCACGGAGTCGGTCGAGGGGCTCACAATCGACACCGAGCTGCGCTGGGCGCTGCTGGTGCGGCTGGCGGCGACCGGCCGGGCCGGTGAGCCGGATATCGCGGCCGAGCTGGAACGGGACCGCACCTCGGCGGGCGAGCAGCACGCGGCGACGGCCCGGGCGGCCCGGCCGACGGCGGAGGCCAAGGCGGAGGCCTGGGCGTCGGTCGTGGAGTCCGACCAGCTGCCCAACTCCGTGCAGGAGGCCGTGATCGGCGGCTTCGTGCAGACCGACCAGCGGGAGCTGCTGGCGCCGTACACCGCGAAGTACTTCGACGCGGTGAAGGCCGTCTGGGACGCCCGCAGCCACGAGATGGCGCAGCAGATCGTGGTCGGGCTCTACCCGGCGCTCCAGGTCTCCCGGGAGACGCTGGACGCGACGGACGCGTGGCTGGCCTCCGCGGAGCCGTCCGCGGCCCTGCGCCGGCTGGTCACCGAGTCACGGGCGGGCGTGGAGCGCGCGCTGAAGGCCCAGGCGGCGGACGCGGCAGCGGGCGTCTGAACCGAAGCCGCATCCCGCGGGCCCGCCACACCAGGCCGCGGGATGCGGCACACCGGGCCCGCGGGTACGGCACACCCGGCCCGCGTGACGGCGGCCCCGGCTTCCCGGCCCCACGGGTACGGCCCGCCCGGCTCCGCCTGTCCGCCTCCCCCGACCGCTGGGCCCGGAGTGGCGGACGGGTCGCTACGGGGCGCCACCGGCGCTCAAGAGCTGTGTCTGCTCGCTTCCGGGAAACGGGGCGGGGAGGGAGGGTGACACCCCGGCGCGAAGCGCCGGAGAAGCCCCGACGGCCCCGCACCGCGCAACGGCCTCCGGCTCCGGCAACGCACGCGGGGCGCCCCCGGCAGCACAGGCCGCGTCGCGGACAACGCACGCAGGGCGCCCCCGGCCGAGACCCGGCCGGGAACGCCCTGCGCAGGCGAGGGCAACGCGCGGAGCGCGTCAGCCCTTCTGCTTGCGGGACTTGTCGCCGACCATCACCAGGCCCGCGATCACCAGGAAGAGCACGAGGGGCGCCGCGACGTAGAGCCCCAGCGTCTCGGCGACGCTCAGGCCCGGGCCCGGGTCGTCGCCGTCGTCCCGGACCGCCGCGAGCGCGGGAGACGACATCAGCAGCATCATCAGCGTCGAACCGGCCGTGACGGCTCCGGCGCGCAGCACGTTCTTCTTGTCCACGTAAGCAAACGTAGCGAACGCCCGCGCGGCCCGCGCGCCCGGGGTCCCCTCCTCAGCCCTCCGGGGCCGGGTCCGGCCGGTCCGCGTCCGCCAGGTGTTCCGCGAGATCCGCCATCAGGGCGCGCAGCCGGGGGGACGCGGCCAGGTCCTCCAGGGTGAGCGGGGTGCCGTCCGCCCCGGCGACGGGCAGCCGCCAGTTCGGGTACTCGTCCCAGGTGCCGGGCAGGTTCTGCGGACGCCGGTCGCCGACGCAGTCGGGCAGCCACACGCCGATCATGCGGGCCGGGGTCCGGGCCAGGAACCGGTGCACGGCCTTGACCGCGCCCTCCTCGTCCTCGGGGCCCTCCGGAAGCAGCCCGAGCCGGCCGAGTTCCGCCAGCCACTCGCCGACCTCGACGGCGTCCTCGGCCTGTTCCTCCTCCAGCGGCCGGGAGAGCAGCCCCAGGCGGTGCCGGAGGCCGACGTGCTCGCCGCTCAGCCGGGCGGCCGTGCTCGGCAGGTCGTGGGTGGTGGCGGTGGCGAGGCAGTCGGCGCGCCACCGCTCGGGCGGCAGGGGCCGCGCCCGGCCGCCCCCGGCGTCCTCGTAGTCGCGTTCGAACCAGAGCACGGAGGTGCCCAGCGCGCCGCGCTCCGCCAGGGCCTCCCGGACTCCCGGCTCGACCGTGCCCAGGTCCTCCCCTATGACGAGGGCCCCGGCGCGGTGCGCCTCCAGGGCGAGCACGCCGAGCATGGCCTCGATGTCGTAGCGGACGTACGTGCCCTCGGTCGGCTTGCGGCCCTCCGGGACCCACCACAGCCGGGACAGCCCCATGACGTGGTCGACGCGCAGGGCTCCGGCGTGCCGCAGCAGGCCGCGCAGCAGCCCGCGGTACGGGGCGTAGCCGGTACGGGCCAGGGCGTCGGGCCGCCAGGGCGGCAGGCCCCAGTCCTGGCCGCGCGAGTTGAAGGCGTCGGGCGGGGCCCCGACGGACATGCCGGCGGCGAAGACGTCCTGCTGGGCCCAGACGTCCGCCCCCGAGGGGTGGACGCCGACCGCGAGGTCGTGCACCAGTCCGATGCCCATCCCGGCGTCGAGGGCGGCCCGCTGGGCGGTGCCGAGCTGGCTGTCCGTGAGCCAGGCGAGCCAGCAGTGGAAGTCGACGCGGTCGAGCAGCTCGCCGCGGGCGCGGGCGGTGCGCGCGGAGTACGGGTCGGCCAGGCCGCCCGGCCAGCTCCGCCAGTCGGGGCCGTGGACCTCGGCGAGGGCACACCAGGTGGCGTGGTCCTCCAGGGCACGGCCCTGCTCGGCGAGGAAGTCGCAGTAGGCGGCACGGCGGCCGGGACCGAGCGGGACCTCGCGCACCAGTTCGAGGGCCTCCCGCTTGAGGCGCCAGACCGCGTCGCGGTCGATCAGCGCGCCCCGCTCCAGCACGGCCTCCCGCAGGGCCGCCGCGCGGGCCGCCAGCTCGGCGGCGCGCTCCCGGGCGGGGGCGGGCAGATGGGCGTACTCGGGCACGTCCTCGACGCGCAGATGGACCGGATCGGGGAAGCGCCGTGAGGAGGGCCGGTACGGCGAGGGGTCGGTCGGCTCCCCCGGCACGGCGGCGTGCAACGGGTTGAGCTGCAGAAACCCGGAGCCGAGCGCCCGGCCGGACCAGGCGGCCAGCTCCGCGAGGTCGGCGAGGTCGCCCATGCCCCAGGAGCGGGTGGACAGCAGCGAGTACAGCTGCACCAAGAAGCCGTGGGCCCGGCCGGGAGCCCGGGGCATCCGGCCGGGGGCGACGATCAGCGTCGC